>NZ_JBSFCF010000001.1:0-372386 GCF_053593335.1 Streptomyces sp. NPDC002324 | reverse complement strand
GCCGGCTTTCAGGCCCGCAGGACTGCCGGCTTTCAGGCCCGCAGGACTGCCGGCTTTCAGGCCCGCAGGACTGCCGGCTTTCAGGCCCGCAGGACTGCCGGCTTTCAGGCCCGCAGGACTGGCGGCTTTCAGGCCCGCAGGACTGGCGGCTTTCAGGCCCGCGGGGCCTGGGCTTTTAGGGGCGCGGGGAACTGCGCGAGAAGCCCCGCCGGACCCGCACCCGACCACGCACCCCAGCCGTCCCCCGGAGCGTCACCCCCGGCCGATCGGTGCCGCGACCGCTTCCGTCAGCTTCAGCAGGTCCTGAGGGGCCAGCTCGACCTCCAGCCCCCGCCGCCCCGCGGAGACACAGATCGTGCCGTGCCCCTCCGCGGACGCGTCCAGCACCGTACGGAGCTTCTTGCGCTGGCCGAGCGGGGAGATGCCGCCCCGGACATACCCCGTCGTGCGCTCCGCCAGAGCCGGATCCGCCATCGCCGCCCGCTTGCCGCCGACCGCCGTCGCCAGCGACTTCAGGTCCAGCGAACCCGCCACCGGCACGACCGCGACCACGAGCGCGCCGTCGACGTCCGCCACCAAGGTCTTGAACACCCGCTCGGGGGACACACCCATCGCCTCGGCCGCCTCCTCGCCGTAGGACGGATGCGCCGGATCGTGCTCGTAGGCGTGCACGGTGAACTCCACGCCCGCCGCGCTCAGGGCCACCGTCGCGGGCGTGCCGCCCGCCTGCTGCTTCTTCGACTTCTTCGCCATCGGCCTTCTCGTGTACGTCAGTTGAGGCTCGTCGGGCTCCGCGTCAGCTCAGACGCGGGCAACGACGGCAGACTACGGATGATGGCGGACTCGGCGCGCAGGAGTTTCAGCTCGTCGCGCAGCCGGGACGCCGTGTCGGGAGCCTGCAGCAGCCGCTGCTTGGCGGGCGTGTCGAGCATCATCGCGGCGGCGACCAGGTACGAGACGACGGCCGGCTCGTCCGGCAGGTCCGCCCCCGTGGACAACGAGCGCTCCCGGGCGCCCGCGAGCCGCTTCTGGTACTGGCGGAACGCCCGCAGGACGCCCTCGGCGAGCGCGCCGGCCTCGTCGCCCGCGTCCTCCGGCAGCTCCTCCAGGTCCGCCACGAGGAACGGGCCCGAGGCGTCCACCGAGAGGATCCGCACCCGGGTGGTCCCGGTCGCGAGGACCTCGTAGGTGCCGTTGTCGCGCTCCCGGATGGTCGCCGCGTCCGCGACGCAGCCCACGGAGTGGAACGCCTTGGTCGGCTCGTCGCCGAAGCCCGCGGTCGGGCCCCGGTCGGGCTGGGCCGTCGGATCCGGCATGCCGGGGGCGCTCGGCGCGACCTCGTGGCCGTCGCGGATGGCGACGACGGCGAAGCGGCGGGGTTGGTCCTCGGGGGTCTTCAGCAACTCGCGCATCATGGCGCGATAGCGCTCCTCGAAGATGTTCAGAGGTAGCACGAGCCCCGGGTACAACACCGAGTTCAGGGGGAAGAGCGGCAGCCGGACGGTGGTCACGAGGCCAGAGCCTAATGGTCGTCGGGGCGCGCGCGTTCGTCCGTACTCGTTTGGTGACCTCCGGCGGACGCTATCCTGCGGCCCGACCCGGCCGCTCGGGCCGTGCGCGCAGCGGGATCGAGCACGCCACTTCGAGCCGTACGCCGTCCCGCAGCTGCAGGAACTGGCCCAGCGGATCGTCGGACACCCGGTCCCACGGGAAGGACGTGGCGTACGGGCCGATCAGGCGCAGCTGGGCCAGCGCGTCCGGCCAGCGTTCCAGGCGGACCAGGACGTACGTCAGCAGGTTGCGGACCTCCGCGGGCCAGGGATCGCCCGGCGCGTACTCGGCGGAGAGCGCGATCGCGCCGTCCGCCGCCTCGTCCAGCCGCGCGCGGGGGACCACGGACCCGCCGCCCTCGGTGAGGTAGGCCAGCGCCGCCCGGACCGGCAGGGCCCGGACGAGGGAGCCGGGCAGCGCGTCCTCGGCGGCCCGTTCGGCGAAGTCGAAGCTCTCGAGGTGCGAGCACCGGGGGGTGTGGGGCGTGTCCCCCCACCGAGCGCAGCAGGCGGCCGAGAGGTACCTCAGGGCCGATACATGACATCCGTAGTGGTGCGGGGAGCGACGGACCGCCTCCGCCCACAGCCGCTCGAACCCGGTGTGGCCGAGGCCCGTGCCGCGGGCGTGGTCGAGTGCGATCCGCCAGGGCACCGGGTCGCGCGGCTCGCCCTCCGCGGCCGCGGCGACCAACGGGCCCACTTCGCGCAGCAGCTCGACCCGGGCGGGGGAGTCGAAGCCGCGGGCCACCGCCAGCTCGGCCCTGATCAGCAGGACGTCCGGGTCGTGCGGGGCGGCCGCGTGCCAGGCCCGCAGCCACGCGTCGCGTGCCCGGGCGAAGGTGGCGAGACGTAACGCGTACCGGTCGCGGTTCTCCCACTCGGCGGCTTCCCGGGTGGTCGCCAGCAGCTTCGCCGCCGGCGCGTACTCACCGCGGCCCGCCGCCACCAGCGCGGGTCCCAGCCGTTCGTCGGGGGCGTCGAGCAGTACCTCGTCGTCGGCGACCAGACCGGCGGCGAGCCGGGAGGTGTGACGTGCCATCCGGACGGTACGCACGAGCGCGCGCAGCGGCCCCATGACACCCCCTTGCGCTTGAACCGGCGCCGCTTCCGCGGGCCGGGGTCCTCGCCGTCGTGGTCTCGCGATCGGGAAGATCGCGACCGGTGGTTCCGCTGGCAAGACGACGGGAGGGCGAGTCCGGTTGTGTGCTGCCCAGATTAAGGTCCGGGGCATCGAGGGGCCTCCGGAGATTACCGGAGACAACCGGATTCAACCGGCCAGAACAGTCCAGAACCGGTGAGAACCGGTGAGAACCGCACACGATCGGCGAGAACGGGTGAGACCGGTGAGACCGGTCAGTTCCTGCTCAGGAGCCGGGTGGCGCCCGCCGCCACCGTCGTCGCGAGGATCCAGCCCAGGATGATCACCACCGCGGCCAGCCACTGCCAGCCGGAGTCCAGCTGCCAGTAGCCGGCCTGGCCGAGGTCGACGATCGGCAGCAGCAGGTCCAGGGCCAACAGGGACGGGCTCCAGTTCGGGTGCTCGCCGCTCTTCATCGGCGGATGGTCCGCGTGCGAGAAGGCCAGCGAGGTCAGCGCCCACAGCACCGCCATCCACACCGCCGCCCGGCCCGGCCGGTACCCGTAGGCGACGGTCCAGTCCTGTGCGTAACCCCAGAGCTTGGCCGCCAGCGGCAGGTTCTCCCGCCGGTGGCGCTGCTTGGCGAGGAGCACCTCGCGGGCGCCCTCGTCGTCCCCGCCGGCCCGCAGCACGCTCGCCAGGCGCTCGTACGGCTCCGGGCTGTACTCGGCGGTCGCCGCAGCCACCCACTCCAGCCGTCCGGCCAGCGGGAACCGGTCCCGCGGCACCAGCGACTCGTACTGGAAGCCGCCCATGTGCAGATTGCCGGGGCCGGGCCAGCTCCCCGAACTGTCGATCAGGACGCCGACGCGCGCCCCGGACAGGACGACCTTGCCGCGCTCCGGCCGGTCCCCGAGGAACCGCAGCTCGGGCACCTGGACGCGGCGCAGCGACAGCTCCTGTTCATCCGTGAAGGTGAAGCGGGCCCGCTCCAGGTCGACCGAGTCACCGAACCGCCCGTCGTCCAGCCGGATCCCGCCCGTGCACTCGAACCGCTGCACGCGGGTGCCGCGCGCGGGCGTGCTGCCGCTGGTGTGCAGCGGATTGCCGATGCCGGCCGGGGTCAGATACAGGGTGCGCTCGACGGTCAGCTGGGGCGCGTTCAGCGCGAGGCGGCCGTAGGGGTTGGCGAGACGGCTGCCGCGCAGGCTGAGCGAGGCGCCGACGGTCGCGCCGCGCAGGCTCAGCTCGCCGTGCGACTCCAGCATCTCGGCCTGGACGTCCTGGGCGACGGTCAGCCCGTCGGCGGAGAGCGAGCGGCCGTGCCGGTCGCGGTAGACGACCGCCTGGTTGAGCAGCAGGTCGGTGCCGATGTGGGCGTCCGCGAGCCGCACCCCGTTGTGGAACCGGCAGCGCGGCAGATGCAGATCGCCCTCCGTGTGCAGCCGGGCCGCCTCCAGCCGGGGCACCGAGCAGTCCACCAGCCGCACGGTCGTGAACCGCGCCTCCGGCACCAGGATCTCCTTCTCGAACCGGCAGCCCTTCATCTCCACGTACGGCACCACCTGGCCGCCCGCCAGTTCCAGGACGCCCTTGATCTGGACGCCGACCAGCTTCAGCGCCGACACCCGCCCGGCCAGCGCGGGCGGCCCGTCCAGCAGCAGCCAGGCCACGATCCGCGCCCGCACGGTCCGCTCGGGCCCCCAGGGGTGGCCGCCGTGCGGGTCGTCCACGGCGATGTCCCCGTCGCGCAGGTCGTACACGCTGCCGTTGCGGAAGGCCTGCCACATGCCCGCTTCGGCGGCGGTCAGGTCGTCCGGCAGATCTCCGTCGTCCCGGATGCCGGGCCCCTCGCTCACGCTGTTCCCTTCCCCGTCCCGCGCCCCTCGCGTGCACTCACGTGTATCGCGCAACTGTTTACGCTGGTGATGCCCGCTGAGTGACGTCCTGAACGCAAGACGTGAAGGTGATCTTCCAGGTTCCCCGACCGCCCCGTATCACCCACTGGAACGCGCGGATGACGGCCGACGCGGGTCTGAGAGAATTGGGAACGTGATCTCCCGAATCGACCTGCGCGGCGACGCCCTCCCGGAGGGACCCGCCCTGCGCGACCTGCTGCCCCGAGCCGACTTCGACGTCTCGGCCGCCCTGGAGAAGGTGCGTCCGATCTGCGAGGCCGTGCATCATCGGGGCGACGCGGCGCTGATCGACTTCGCGGAGAAATTCGACGGCGTCCGTCTGACGTCCGTCCGGGTCCCGGCCGAGGCCCTCGCGCAGGCGCTGGAGCAGCTCGACCCGGCCGTCCGCGCGGCCCTGGAGGAGTCGATCCGCCGCGCCCGCATCGTCCACCGCGAGCAGCGCCGCACCACCCACACCACCCAGGTCGTCCCCGGCGGCACCGTGACCGAGAAGTGGGTGCCGGTCGAGCGCGTCGGCCTCTACGCCCCCGGCGGCCGCTCGGTGTACCCCTCCTCCGTGATCATGAACGTGGTCCCGGCGCAGGAGGCAGGTGTCCCCTCGATCGCCCTCGCCTCCCCGGCGCAGGCCGAGTTCGACGGGCTCCCGCACCCCACGATCCTCGCGGCCTGCGCGCTGCTCGGCGTCGACGAGGTGTACGCGGCCGGCGGCGCCACCGCCGTCGCGATGTTCGCGTACGGCACCGAGTCCTGCCCGCCCGCCCCGATGGTCACCGGGCCGGGCAACATCTGGGTGGCCGCCGCCAAGCGGTACTTCACCGGTGTCATCGGCATCGACTCCGAGGCCGGCCCGACCGAGATCGCGGTCCTCGCGGACGACACCGCCGACCCGGTGCACGTCGCCGCCGACCTGATCAGCCAGGCCGAGCACGACCCGCTCGCGGCCGCCGTGCTCGTCACCGACTCGGTCTCCCTCGCCGACGCCGTCGAGAAGGAACTCCAGCCGCAGGTCGAGGCCACCAAGCACGTCGAGGACCGGATCCGTCCCTCGCTGGCCGGCCGGCAGTCCGCGATCGTGCTGGTCGACGGCGTCGACGAGGGCCTGCGGGTCGTCAACGCCTACGGCGCCGAACACCTGGAGATCCAGACGGCCGACGCCGCGGCGGTCGCCGAGCGGGTGGTCAACGCCGGCGCGATCTTCATCGGCCCCTGGGCGCCGGTCTCCCTGGGCGACTACGCGGCCGGCTCCAACCACGTGCTCCCGACCGGGGGCTGCGCCTGCCACTCCTCCGGTCTGTCCGTCCAGTCCTTCCTGCGCGGCATCCACATCGTCGACTACACCAAGGACGCGCTGGCCGAGGTCGCGCACCATGTGGTGACGCTGGCGGAGGCGGAGGACCTGCCCGCGCACGGCGCGGCGATCAAGGCAAGGTTCGGCTGGAAGGTACCCGGCAAGTGAGCTTCGGAATCGACGATCTTCCCGTACGGGACGAACTGCGCGGCAAGAGCCCCTACGGCGCGCCCCAGCTCGACGTCCCCGTACGGCTGAACACCAACGAGAACCCCTACCCGCTGCCCGAGGCGCTGGTCGAGCGGATCGCCGAGCGGGTGCGGGAGGCGGCCCGCCGGCTCAACCGCTACCCGGACCGGGACGCGGTGGAGCTGCGGACGCGGCTCGCCGAGTACCTGACGAAGACGTCCGGGTACGCGGTCGACCAGGCGAACGTCTGGGCGGCCAACGGCTCCAACGAGGTCATCCAGCAGCTTCTGCAGACCTTCGGCGGACCCGGCCGTACCGCCATCGGCTTCGAGCCCTCGTACTCGATGCACGGCCTGATCGCCCGCGGCACGGGCACCGGCTGGATCTCCGGTCCCCGCCGCGACGACTTCACGATCGACCTCGCCGCCGCCGAGAAGGCGATCGCCGAGCACCGGCCGGACGTCGTCTTCATCACCACCCCCAACAACCCCACGGGCAACGCGGTCTCGCGCGAGACCGTCCTCGCCCTCCACGACGCCGCGCAGGCGGCCAAGCCGTCGATGGTGGTGGTCGACGAGGCCTACATCGAGTTCAGCCACGGCGACTCGCTGCTGTCCCTGCTCGACGGACGGCCCCACCTGGTCGTCTCGCGGACGATGTCCAAGGCCTTCGGCGCGGCCGGTCTGCGCCTCGGCTACCTCGCCGCGCACCCGGCGGTCGTCGACGCCGTCCAGCTCGTCCGGCTGCCGTACCACCTCTCCGCCGTCACCCAGGCGACCGCGCTGGCCGCCCTGGAGCACACCGACACCCTCCTCGGCTACGTCGAACAGCTGAAGACGGAGCGGGACCGGCTCGTCACCGAACTGCGCGCCCTCGGCTACGAGGTGACCGAGTCCGACGCGAACTTCGTGCAGTTCGGCAGGTTCGAGGACGCGCACGTGAAACATCGCACCGCGTCGCTGTCCGCCACAGGTGGCGGACTGTCTGTCGTCAGGAAACCCGCGGCGACTGGGCCCACCACTCCTTGAGCGCAGTCACGGCCTCGTCGTGCGGCATCGGCCCGTTCTCCAGACGCAGCTCCAGCAGGAACTTGTACGCCTGCCCGATCGCCGGTCCGGGTCCGACGCCCAGGATCTCCATGATCTGGTTACCGTCCAGGTCCGGGCGGATGGCGTCCAGCTCCTCCTGCTCCTGGAGCTGAGCGATGCGGTCCTCCAGACCGTCGTACGCGCGGGACAGGGCGTTCGCCTTCCGCTTGTTCCGTGTGGTGCAGTCAGAGCGGGTCAGCTTGTGGAGCCGGTCCAGAAGCGGACCGGCGTCGCGCACGTAGCGGCGGACGGCGGAGTCCGTCCATTCACCCATGCCGTAGCCGTGGAAGCGCAGATGCAGTTCGACCAGGCGCGAGACATCCCTGACGAGTTCGTTCGAGTACTTGAGGGCAGCCATGCGCTTCTTGGTCATCTTGGCGCCCACCACCTCGTGGTGGTGGAAGGAGACCCTGCCGTCGTTCTCGAACCGACGAGTGCGGGGCTTGCCGATGTCGTGCAGCAGAGCAGCAAGCCTCAGGGTGAGGTCCGGTCCGGCGTCCTCCAGCGCGATCGCCTGCTCCAGGACGATCAGCGTGTGGTCGTAGACGTCCTTGTGCCGGTGATGCTCGTCCCGCTCCAGTCGCAGCGCCGGCAGCTCGGGCAGGACATGCTCGGCGAGGCCGGTCTCGACCAGCAGGCTCAGGCCCTCGCGGGGATGAGCGGACAGGAGCAGCTTGTTCAGCTCGTCCCGAACCCGCTCCGCCGAGACGATATCGAGACGGCCGGCCATGTCGGTCATCGCCGAAACGACCTCGGGGGCCACCTCGAAGTCCAGCTGAGCGGCGAAACGCGCGGCCCGCATCATGCGCAGCGGGTCGTCGGAGAAGGAATCCTCAGGGGTGCCGGGGGTACGCAGCACACGCGCCGAGAGGTCTACGAGCCCGCCGTGAGGGTCGATGAACTCCTTCTCGGGGAGGGCCACCGCCATCGCGTTCACGGTGAAGTCCCGGCGAACGAGGTCATCCTCGATCGAGTCGCCGTACGACACCTCGGGCTTCCGCGAGGTGCGGTCGTACGCCTCGGAGCGGTAGGTGGTGACCTCGATCTGGTAGCCGTCCTTCTGCGCCCCCACCGTGCCGAAGGCGATCCCGACCTCCCAGAGGGCGTCCGCCCAAGGACGCACGATCTTCAGTACGTCATCGGGGCGGGCGTCCGTCGTGAAGTCCAGGTCGTTCCCGAGGCGGCCGAGCAACGCGTCCCTGACCGAGCCACCGACCAGGGCGAGCGAGAATCCCGCTTCCCGGAAACGGCGGGCGAGGTCGTCGGCGACAGGGGACACCCGCAGCAGTTCACTCACCGCGCGGCGCTGCACCTGGCTCAGGGCACTGTTGTCTTCGTTGGCGTTCGGCACAACAGAAAAGGGTACGTGGCACCGGTGGCCCCAGTCGCCTCCATTGAACGTGCACAGGGCTTCGCTCAGGCGTACCCCTCACAGACCTCAGCGATACGTGCACATACAGGGACAGGCCGACCTCGCCACCGATCTTGTGGAGCGGACCGCGGCACTTCCCCTCAGCGCACATCGTTACCATGCGTGGACGCACATTTCGACGACCACTGACGATGACGAGGGACGGGCGAGCGCGTGGCCGAGGCGGCAGACTTCCAGGGGACGAGTCCCTCACCTGCCCGCCGGTGGCTGCTACGCACCGGGGCGCTGCTCGCCGGGGCCCCCCTGCTGGCCGGTCTGTTCCAGGTGCCCGCGGCCTCGTCCGCACAGGCGACGCCGCGCACTTCCCCGGCCGAGGCCACGGGGTCGAAAACCGTCGAGGTCTCCCTGGACTCGCTCAGTCCCAGCGTTCCCGCCGACGGCGACACCGTCACCGTCTCCGGCACGGTCACGAACAAGGGCAAGCAGACGGTCACGGACGCCCACGTGGGCCTGCGGGTGGCACCGGCGGCCGTGACCGGCCGCTCGGCCATCGATGATGCGGCCAGGCTCAGTGGCTTCGACCAGTTCACGGACGGGACGGAGGTCGGCGGGAAGTACGTGGAGAAGTTCTCCGAGCTCGCCTCCGGTGTGGCTCAGCCCTTCACCATCTCGGTACCCGTCAAGGAACTGGACCTCGATAAGGACGGTGTCTACCAGCTGGGTGTCTCGCTTTCGGGCAGGACCGCTTCCGCTCAGTACGACCAGGTCCTCGGTATCCAGCGCACGTTCCTGCCGTGGCAGCCCGACGAAGCGGGCACCAGGACGAAGACGACCTATCTCTGGCCGCTGATCTCCACCACCCATCTGACGGCCGAGACCGGTCCCGGTGAGCAGCAGACGCCCGTCTTCCGAAACGACGACCTCGCCAAGGAGATCTCCGCGGGCGGACGCCTGGAGCAGATGCTGACGCTGGGCAAGGACCTGGACATCACCTGGGTGATCGATCCGGATCTCCTGGCGTCGGTCGTCGCGATGACGGAGAGCTACCGGGTCCGAAGCGGGGACACCACCGTCGCCGGCAGGAACCAAGCCGTCGCCAAGGCGTGGCTGGCGGAGCTGGAGACGGCGGTCCAGGGCGAGGAGGTCATCGCTCTCCCCTTCGCCGACCCCGACATCGCTGCGCTGGCCCACAACGGCAAGACGATCACGGGCTCCCTGAGCCGACTGAAGGGCGCCACCGATGTGGCCTCGGACACCGTCGAGAACATCCTCCGGGTGGTACCGGAGACGGACTTCGCCTGGCCCGTCAACGGCGCCGTCGACCCCTCGATCGTCAAGGTCGCCATCTCCGCGGGCGCCGACAAGGTGATCGCCCGCAGTGACAGCCTGCAGGAGAGCAGCAGCCTGTCCTACACGCCCAACGCGGCCCGGCCGATCGGGGGCGGCACCACGGCGGTGGTGGCGGACGCCCGGTTGTCGACAGCCTTCCAGGGCGACATGACGAAGGCCGAGAGTTCGACGCTGGCCGTACAGAGGTTCCTCGCCCAGAGCCTGGTGACCGACCTCCAGAACAACAAGCAGCGCAGCGTCGTGATCGCCCCGCAGCGCATGCCGTCGGCGAGCCAGGCACAGACGATGGCGCAGGCCCTGACGGCACTCCAAGGGGGCAACTGGTCGCAGCCCCAGGAACTGTCCGAGGCCGCCGCCGCGAAGCCCGACCCGCGCGCCAGCACGACGATTCCGTCCGCCTCTGCCTACCCCAAGTCGCTGCGGAAGCACGCGCTGCCCAAGTCGGCGTTCGAGGAGATCCACGCCACTCAGGCCGACCTCGACCGCTTCAAGGTGATCCTCTCCGACCAGTCCCGCGTGGTCACGCCGTTCGGCAGGACCATGGACCGGGAGATGTCGACGTCCTGGCGGGGCCGCTCCATGGAGGGAGCGATCTACCGCAACAATGTGCAGTCGTACCTCAACTCGCTCACCGGCCAGGTCCGGCTGATCAAGAAGTCCGAGACGAAGCTCTCGGGCCGCAGCGCGACGATCCCCGTGACCGTGCAGAACAACCTCGTGCAGGGCGTCGATCTGACGCTGCGCCTCGAGTCGAAGGCCCCCAAGCGCCTGTTGATCGGCGACAAGGCCTTCGCTGAGCAGTCCGTCGACATCTCGGGTGGACACAGCGAGTCGGTAAAGTTCACCACCAACGCCGCCGCCAACGGCAAGGTCGACGTCGTCGCCCAGCTCTACACCGCGGACGGCGAGAAGTATGGTGACGAGGTCGAGTTCACGGTGAACGTCACCGAGATCACGCCCACGGTCATGCTGGTCATCGCGGGTGGCGTCCTGCTCCTCGTGCTCGCCGGATTCCGGATGTACACACAGCGCAAGCGCGCGGCCGCCCGGCTGGAGGCGGAGGGAGAGTCGGCGGACGACGACTCCTCGGAAAGTGTCCCGACGGACGGGACCGCGAACACCGAAGCGGCCTCAGTCGTACACACTGTCGAGGAGGAGACCCCGGCGAAGACGGGGCCGGAGGAGCCGGAGCACCCGAGTGACCCGGCACCGGACACCGCTTCGGAAAGCGCCGACCCGTCCGGCACGGGTGAGAGAGTGGACCGTTGAGCGATTGTCGTGGCTGGTTGGCCCGGGGACGATGAGGTGGGGTAGGCATGAACGCGCCGTACGACGGTGACCGCGGCCAGGGCGCGGCCGACTCGGGGTATCCCGACGACGGCCAGCTGCCCGGGCCGGGCCAGGTGCCGCCGCAGCCTCCCGCGGACATGTACCTCCAGGACGCCTACGACCAGGACCCCTACCGCGCACGCGATCTCGCCGCCCAGGACCCGGTGGCCGAGGCGCTCTACGACCGTGCCGCGCACCCCCCGCCCGCTCCTGGCACCTACCAGCCGCAGCAGCCCCTCTACGCGCAGCCGTCGTCGCCGCAGTACGCGCCCGACCCGCGTGTGTGGGCCCAGACGCCGGCCCCCGAGCCCGAGGGGCCGACCCGGCATCTGCCGTACGGCGACGATGCGCGCACGACCCAGTTCGTCGGCGTGGACGACCTGGTGACCCAGGCCGGCGAGGAACGCCACGAGCCGGACGCGTTCGCCCATCTCTTCCGCGACCAGCAGCAGAGCGGCCCCGCCCCCATGGGCCAGCCCTCCGTTCCCGGACCGACCCCTGCACCGTCGTCCGGCCCCGGCCGCCCGGCGCACCAGGAGGCCGCACCCGCTCCGACGCCCCCGCCCGCGGCCGCGCCCACCCCTGCACCTGCGTCGAAGAAGGGCGGGCGGGCTTCGGGCCTGCTCAAGTCGAGCGCCGTGATGGCGGCGGGCACGATGGTGTCCCGCCTCACCGGCTTCATCCGCTCGGCGATGATCGTGTCGGCGCTGGGCCTCGCCCTGCTCGGCGACGCCTTTCAGGTGGCTTACCAGCTGCCGACGATGATCTACATCCTGACTGTCGGTGGCGGCCTGAACTCCGTCTTCGTGCCGCAGCTCGTGCGTGCCATGAAGGACGACGACGATGGCGGCGAGGCCTATGCCAACCGCCTGCTGACGCTCGTCATGGTGGTCCTCGGCCTTCTCACAGCGCTCGCGATGTTCGCCGCTCCGCTCCTGGTACGGGCGTTGTCGGTGGGAGTCGCCGACAACGCCGCGGCCAACGACACCGCGGTCACCTTCACCCGTTACTTCCTGCCCTCCATCTTCTTCATGGGTGTCCATGTGGTGATGGGGCAGATTCTCAACGCCCGCGGCCGGTTCGGCGCCATGATGTGGACCCCGGTCCTCAACAACGTGGTCATCATCGTCACCCTGGGCGCCTTCCTCTGGGTCTACGGCAGCGCCGCCGATTCCCACATGAACGTGAACAACATCCCGCCTGAGGGTGTGCGGCTGCTCGGCATCGGCATTCTGCTCGGCCTCGTGGTCCAGGCTCTCGCGATGATCCCGTACCTGCGGGAGACCGGATTCCGTCTGCGGCTTCGCTTCGACTGGAAGGGTCACGGCCTCGGCAAGGCCGCGATGCTCGCCAAGTGGACGATCCTGTTCGTCCTGGCCAACCAGGCCGGCGCGCTCGTGGTCACCCAGCTGGCCACGGCCGCAGGGATCGACTCCCCTTCCAAGGGAACCGGGTTCGCCTCCTACGCCAACGCCCAGCTCATCTGGGGCCTGCCCCAGGCCATCATCACTGTCTCCCTCATGGCCGCCCTCCTGCCGCGCATCTCCCGCTCCGCCGCCGAGGACGACACGGGCGCCGTGCGTGACGACATCTCACAGGGCCTGCGCACCACGGCGGTCGCCATCGTGCCGATCGCCTTCGGCTTCGTCGCCCTCGGCATCCCGATGTGCACGCTGATCTTCGGTTCCTCCGGCACCGGCGCGGCCACCAACATGGGCTTCATGCTGATGGCCTTCGGGCTCGGTCTGATCCCGTACTCGGTGCAGTACGTCGTGCTCCGCGCCTTCTACGCCTATGAGGACACCCGGACCCCGTTCTACAACACGGTCATCGTGGCCGCCGTCAACGCGAGCGCCTCCGCGGTCTGCTTCTTCGTGATCCCGGCCCGCTGGGCCGTGGTCGGCATGGCGGCCTCGTACGGTCTGGCGTACATGATCGGTGTCGGCATCGCCTGGCGCCGGCTCAAGAAGCGGCTGAACGGCGACCTGGACGGATCCAGGGTCATGCGGACGTACGCGCGGCTGTCCATCGCTTCGCTGCCCGCGGCGCTGCTCAGTGGCGCCGCCTGCTACGGCATCAGCCGGGCACTGGGGCAGGGTGTCGGTGGCTCGATGCTCGCACTCGTAGGGGGAGGAATCGTGCTGCTCGGTGTCTTCTACGTAGCCGCGCGACGCATGCGCATCGAAGAGCTCAACTCGATGGTCGGCATGGTCCGCGGACGGCTGGGGCGCTGACGCGGGGGTACGCGCACAACCATCGTCCGCCGCCGCGTGTCGCTCATAGCGGCGGACTGTGGGCACAATTGGCTTTGGCGTGTCAGAGCGCTCAACGGATGGGGAGGCAGGAACGACGGTGGCGGAACGGAGCACGGCTGCCGTCGACGTGGCAGACAACAGCGGCGACAAGCCGCTGACCGCACAAGCGGACCAGTCCACGGCCGACGGGGAGGCCCAGAACCGGGAGCGGGACACGGAGAGCTCGGCGAGCGAAGAGGCACAGGGAAACGGCGATACCGAGAGCCCTTCGAAGACGACACCGCCCGAACTGCACAGCGGCCACAAACTCGCCAGGCGCTATCGCCTCGAAGAGTGCGTCACCCGTCTGGACGGTTTCAGCAGTTGGCGTGCTGTGGACGAGAAACTGCGTCGCGCGGTCGGGGTGCATGTCCTGCCCGCCGACCACACGCGCGCTCGTTCCGTGCTGGCGGCGGCCCGGTCCTCGGCGTTGCTGGGGGACCCCCGCTTCGTCCAGGTACTCGACGCGGTCGAGGAGAACGACCTCGTGTACGTGGTGCACGAATGGCTGCCCGACGCCACGGAACTGACGGCGCTGTTGGCCTCCGGCCCCCTGGAACCGCACGACGCGTACCAGATGGTCACGCAGGTCTCCCACGCCATGGCCGCCGCGCACCGTGAGGGCCTCGCGCATCTACGGCTGAACCCGAGCGCCGTGCTGCGTTCCGCCTCCGGGCAGTGGCGCATCCGCGGTCTCGCGGTGAACGCGGCGTTGCGCGGAATCGGTTCGGACACCCCCCAGCGGACGGACACGGAGGCGATCGGCGCACTGCTGTACGCCGCCCTCACCCAGCGCTGGCCGTACGAGAACGACGCACACGGTCTCTCCGGGCTCCCCAAGGGCGTCGGGCTCATCGCGCCCGACCAGGTCCGTGCGGGCGTCCACAGGGGACTGTCGGAGCTTTCCATGCGCGCGCTCGTCAACGACGGCGCCACCGCTTCCCGCCATGAGACTCCGTGCACGACGCCGGAGGAGCTGGTGAAGGCTGTCGGGGAGATGCCGCGCATCCGCCCGCCGGAGCCCGCGTTCACCGCGCCGCCCGACTACCAGCACACCACGTACCAGCAGGGGACGTACGGCCGTCAGGCACCCCATCCGGGTCTCACCCAGCCGATCCAGACCCCGCCGCCGCCGCTGCAGAGCCGAACCGGCAAGGCCCTCAAATGGGCTGTCTCTGCGCTGCTGATCGCCGCGCTCGGTCTCGGCAGCTGGCAGCTCGCCGACGCGCTCATGAACAGCAGGGGCCAGTCCAGCGAGCCGGACACCAGCCAGTCGGCCGACGGCAACGACAAGGGCACCGACAAGGCCAAGCCCGTTACGGCACTCGGCATCAAGGACGCCGCGGAGTACTACCCGGACGGCAAGCCGCAGCACGCCAACGACGCGAGGCTGACGTACGACAGCAGCTCCTCGACGTACTGGCGGACGTACTCCTACAACGACGGCCCCACATTGGCGCCGTTCAAGCAGGGCGTCGGCATCGTCTACGACTTGGGCTCGGTCAAGGAGGTGTCGGCAGCCTCAATAGGGCTGTACTACACGGGCGACCACACCACGGCCACGCTGTACGGGGCCGACTCCCTGTCGTCGTCCGCTCCCCTCAGCTCCATGACGAAGATCGCCACGAACAGGACGAGTGACACGGACCTGAAGATCTCCGCCAAGAAGCCGGTGAAGACCCGGTACGTTCTCGTGTGGCTCACGGATGTGCCCTACGCGAACCGTGACCAGTTCAGTGGCGCCGGCTACAAGCAGGCGATCACCGACGTGAAGTTCACGGGCTGAGAGCTCACCGAGAGAGGGGGTCCGATGGCGCCCAGCGCTGATCACAGCGAGGTAAGCGATCAGGATCTCCTGGCCCGGCACGTGGGGGGCGACCCCGACGCCTTCGGTGAGCTTGTACGGCGGCACCGTGACCGGCTGTGGGCAGTGGCCCTGCGGACGCTCGGAGACCGCGAGGAGGCCGCCGACGCCGTCCAGGACGCGCTCGTGTCCGCCTATCGGGCCGCCCACACCTTCCGTGGCCAGGCGGCCGTCACGACCTGGCTGCACCGCATCACGGTGAATGCCTGCCTGGACCGTGCCCGCAAGGCGGCCTCGCGCAAGACGTCGCCCGTCGACGACACCGAGCGGCTGGAGCAGCTGCTGGAGCCGCACGAGTCGGCTTCCGCCCCGGCCGAGCGCAACGATCTCCACCGCCAGCTGCTGGAGGCCCTCGGCACCCTGCCGCAGGATCAGCGGGCGGCGCTCGTCCTGGTCGACATGCAGGGCTACCCGGTGGCGGAGGCCGCGCGAATTCTCGACGTACCGACCGGCACGGTGAAGAGCCGTTGTGCCCGTGGCAGAGCCAGACTCCTGCCGCTGCTGACCCATCTGCGTACGGATGGTGAGGGCAGCGGCAAAAAGTCGGGGCGTGGAAGGAACCGGGCGCAGGGGACATCCGTCCCACCCGCAGCGGGACCACATGAGGCAGGGCCAAGCGATTCAGCTGCTGTGAAGGGCGGAGGTGGGCGAGCGTGACATCCACGACCGACACGGCCGGACACCCCGACGTGGAGGAGATCTCCGACCTCAGCGAAGGTCTTCTCCCTCCGTCCCGCACCACGCATGTCCGGCAGCATCTGGACGAGTGCCCTCTCTGCGCCGATGTGTATGCCTCTCTGGAAGAGATCCGCGGTCTGCTCGGCACCCTGCCGGGACCACCCCACGTGCCGGACGACGTGGCAGGACGGATCGATGCGGCCCTGGCAGCCGAGGCTCTTCTGAACGCCTCGGCACCTGAGCGGGAGACCAGCGCGGAGCCCGCCGCTGCCAAGATCTCCCACACGGCACGGGGGGAGGAGGCCACCACGCATGTTTCACGTGAAACAGCGCCGACGGTGGATCGCCCTGCCGGTCGTCCACGCGCGTCCACCGGCCCAGGCCGTATGAGCAAGCGGCGCCCCAAGCGTCGTACGACGGTCATCGGTGCTGTCATCGCGATCGCGGCTCTGGGCTTCGGCACGGTCCTCGTCCAGTCGGGCGGTGAGAGTGACGGTCCTACGCGCAATGCTGCGAGCGCGGCTCCCTCGAACTTCTCCGGCGTCAAGCTGGAGAAGCGTGTCCAAGAGCTCTTGGGCGAGACCAAGACCGAGAATTCGCCCGGCCAGGAAGCCTTCGGCACCGCGACCACGCCGGACAAGAGCAGGAACACGGTCTTCAAGGCCGAGGTGCCGGTCTGTATCGCGAAGGGCATCGGCGATGTCACGGGTGCGATCGCTTCCGAGCCCGGTACCTACCGGGGAGCCGACGCCTACCTCGTGCTGCTGCCCGACCGCTCCGACGACTCGCACGTCACCGCTTATGTCGTCGACGCCTCCTGCTTGGACAAGGCTTCGGATCCCGCCGGGGACGTTCTCCTGAAGCAGTCCTACGCTCGCTCCTGAGGACTGTCTCTCGCGCCGTGGTATGCCTGGCATCCCTCTGCGGCTGTGGGCCGTCTCCGTGTGCCCGGACACACCGGGAATGCGCGCCCCTTAGGATCCGTTGGGTGGGGTGAGAGTTTCGAGAGCAGCTCCCGCCGGCAGTACGCAGCAGTCTCCAGAGACGAGGAATCAAGCCGTGAGCGACGTCCGTAACGTGATCATCATCGGCTCCGGGCCCGCCGGCTACACGGCGGCGCTCTACACCGCGCGCGCGTCGCTGAAGCCGCTGGTGTTCGAGGGCGCCGTCACCGCAGGCGGCGCGCTGATGAACACCACCGAGGTGGAGAACTTCCCCGGCTTCCGGGACGGCATCATGGGGCCCGACCTCATGGACAACATGCGTGGCCAGGCCGAGCGATTCGGTGCCGAGCTCATTCCGGACGACATCGTCGCCGTGGACCTGAGCGGCGAGATCAAGACCGTCACGGACACGGCCGGCACAGTGCACCGCGCCAAGGCCGTCATCGTCACCACAGGCTCCCAGCACCGCAAGCTCGGGCTGCCCAACGAGGACGCTCTCTCCGGCCGCGGTGTCTCCTGGTGTGCCACCTGTGACGGGTTCTTCTTCAAGGACCAGGACATCGCTGTGATCGGCGGCGGGGACACGGCTATGGAGGAGGCGACCTTCCTCTCGCGCTTCGCCAAGTCCGTGACCATCGTCCACCGTCGGGACACGCTGCGCGCCTCCAAGGCGATGCAGGATCGCGCGTTCGCCGACCCGAAGATCTCCTTCGTGTGGGACAGCGAGGTCGCCGAGATCCAGGGCGACCAGAAGCTCGCAGGGCTGAAGCTGCGCAACCTCAAGACGGGCGAGACCTCCGAGCTGCCGGCCACGGGCCTGTTCATCGCGATCGGCCACGACCCGCGCACGGAACTCTTCAAGGGTCAGCTCGACCTGGACGACGAGGGTTACCTGAAGGTGGCCGCTCCGTCGACCCGGACGAACCTGACCGGTGTCTTCGGCGCCGGTGACGTCGTCGACCACACGTACCGGCAGGCAATCACCGCGGCCGGCACCGGCTGCTCCGCCGCCCTCGACGCCGAGCGGTACCTCGCCGCCCTGGCCGACGGGGACCAGGCCGCCGAGCCCGAGAAGACCACAGTCTGACCCCCGTCCGCCCCACCGCACCAACCAGTTAGGAGCCCTCAGTGGCCGGCACTCTGAAGAACGTGACCGACGACTCCTTCGAGCAGGACGTCCTCAAGAACGACAAGCCCGTCCTGGTGGACTTCTGGGCCGCCTGGTGCGGCCCGTGCCGCCAGATCGCGCCGTCTCTCGAAGCGATCGCCCAGGAGTACGGCGACAAGATCGAAATCGTCAAGCTCAACATCGACGAGAACCCGGCCACGGCTGCCAAGTACGGCGTCATGTCGATCCCGACGCTGAACGTCTATCAGGCCGGCGAGGTCGCCAAGACCATCGTCGGTGCCAAGCCGAAGGCCGCGATCGTGCGTGACCTTGAGGACTTCATCGCCGAGTGATGTTTCACGTGAAACATGAAGAGGCCAACCCGAGCGGGTTGGCCTCTTCGCTTTAGAGCGGTCGCAGCGCGGGCTCTTTCTGTACGGCCCCCAGAAGACGGTCCAGTGCCAGCTCGACGTCCTCCTTCCAGGAGAGCGTCGTCCGCAGCTCCAACCGCAGCCTCGGGTACGTGGGGTGGGGTCGTACCGTCTTGAAGCCCACGGCCGTCAGATGATCGGCGGGGAGGACACACGCCGGCTCCTTCCAACGGGCGTCCCCGAAGGCCTCTACGGCTTTGAAGCCCCGCCGCAGAAGGTCCTTGGCCACCGTCTGCACCATCACACGGCCCAGCCCTTGGCCCTGATAGCCCTGCGTGATGAAGGCGGTCATCAACTGAACCGCGTCGGGTGACACCGGACTTGTGGGGAACGCCAGGGCTCGGGGCACATAAGCGGGAGGCGCGTACAGCACGTACCCCACCGGAACCTCGTCCACGTAGACGACCCGGCCGCAGGACCCCCAGTCCAGCAGGACGGCGGAGATCCACGCCTCTTTCTCCAGGGCGGGCGTACCCGCTCTTACCGCGGCCTCGCCACTGACTGGGTCGAGCTCCCAGAAGACACACGAACGACAGCGCTTGGGAATGTCCTGAAGGTTGTCCAACGTGAGCGGTACAAGCCGACGCCCCATGAAGGCTGTTCCTCGCTTCCTTCGCCCGCAGCCTCGCGGGCGGCTGTCAGAGCGCTCCGCTCCCTGAGGAGACTGCCGATGAATCCGCCGACGGCCCCCAGTCCCAGGCCTGCCGTCACCAGTCCGGAACGGCTCACGGTTCGCATGGCCCCGCCTCTCCCAAGAAGACCCGCCAGGTCGATGCGCCCTACCGAATCGCATCGTATCCACGATGCGATTGCCTTGATACCGCCTCAAAGCAAAGAGCGGGCTGTGTCCGGTATACATCGGACACAGCCCGCTCAGGCAGTCGACGGGCCGAAGTCAGCCCATTCCTCAGAAGGCTCAGGCCTCCGTCTCCTCCGAGTCGTCGTCCAGCAGGCTCTTCTGGAGTGCGAGCTTCTCGCCCGGGGCCAGCGTGCTCAGAATGCGCTCAAGGTCTTCCGTGGACGCGAACTCAACAGTGATCTTGCCCTTCTTCTGGCCCAGATCGATCTTCACCCGGGTCTCGAACCGATCAGAAAGCCGGGTGGCGAGTTCGCCCAGCGCCGGAGAGGGCACGGAGCCGGCACGAGGGCCCTTGGACCGCGTCGTGGCCTTCGGATGCGACCCCATCAGGGTGACGATCTCTTCCACCGCTCGGACCGAGAGTCCCTCGGCCACGATCCGGTGAGCCAGCTTGTCCTGCTCCTCCGAGTCCTCGACGGAGAGCAGCGCCCGAGCGTGCCCCGCGGAGAGAACACCGGCGGCCACCCGACGCTGGACCGCCGACGAGAGTTTCAGCAGACGCAGCGTGTTGGAGACCTGGGGGCGGGACCGACCGATACGGTCCGCCAGCTGGTCGTGCGTGCAGTTGAAGTCCTTGAGCAACTGGTCGTAGGCGAACGCCTCTTCCAGCGGGTTCAGCTGGGCACGGTGAAGGTTCTCCAGAAGCGCGTCCAGAAGCAGCTTCTCGTCATCCGTCGCCCGCACGATCGCCGGGATCGCTTCCAGATCGGCCTCATGGCAGGCTCGCCAGCGCCGCTCGCCCATGATCAGCTCGTAACGAGCCGGGCCCACCTGCCGGACGACAATGGGCTGGAGAAGGCCGACCTCCTTGATGGAGGTGACGAGTTCCTGGAGAAGATCCTCGTCGAAGACCTCGCGCGGCTGACGCGGGTTCGGAGTGATGGAGTCGAGAGGCAACTCGGCGAAGTAGGCGCCGACGGGTGCGGCAGGCAGTTCCGCCGTGCCGTTCGGCGCCAGTTCCTCTGTTTCACGTGAAACAGGCGGGAGTGTTGCCACCTTCGAGGCTCCCACCCCACGCTCCGGGCTGAAGACGGATGGCACCGCCGATGGCGTGGACGGGGACGCTCCTGCCGCCGGAGCTTCCCTCTCTCCTGTCGCGGCCGCTGGGATCAGTGCGGCGAGGCCCCGGCCCAACCCCCTCCGTCGATCACTCACTGGATGCCCTCCACCACACTCGGATTGTTCTGAGCACCGATATGGGCGTGCGTCGGGTCGTACCCCACGCCCACGCCCCTCAGTGCGATTTCTCGTGCCGCCTCAAGATAGGACAGGGCACCACTCGATCCTGGATCGTAGGTCAGCACCGTCTGCCCATAGCTCGGCGCCTCGGAGATACGGACCGAGCGGGGAATGCTCGTCCGCAGCACCTCCTCACCGAAGTGGGTGCGCACCTCGTCGGCGACCTGGGAGGCCAGACGTGTCCGGCCGTCGTACATGGTGAGCAGGATGGTCGACACATGAAGGATGGGGTTGAGGTGCCCCCGTACCAGGTCGACATTGCGGAGCAGCTGACCAAGGCCCTCCAGCGCGTAGTACTCGCACTGGATCGGGATGAGGACCTCCTGGCCGGCGACCATCGCGTTCACCGTCAGCAGGCCGAGCGAGGGAGGGCAGTCGATGAGGATGTAGTCCAGCGGCTGCTCGTACGCCTGAATCGCACGCTGCAATCGACTTTCCCGTGCCACGAGGGAGACCAGCTCGATCTCCGCACCAGCGAGATCGATCGTGGCGGGAGCGCAGAAGAGGCCCTCTACGTCGGGTACGGGCTGGACGACTTCTGCCAGCGGCTTGCTGTCGATCAGCACGTCGTAGATGGAGGGCACCTCGGCGTGATGGTCGATCCCCAGCGCGGTGGACGCGTTCCCCTGGGGGTCGAGGTCGATCACCAGAACGCGGGCGCCGTGCAGAGCCAGTGAAGCGGCAAGGTTGACGGTCGTCGTGGTCTTGCCGACGCCACCCTTCTGGTTGGCGACGACCATGACTCTGGTCTGCTCGGGCCGAGGCAGGCCTTCGCCGGCCCGGCCCAGAGCCTCTACCGCCAGCTGGGCGGCACGACCGATGGGAGTGTCGTCCATCGGGGGCGGTGTTTCACGTGAAACATCGTCCCCCATCGACTCGGTACGGGGACCGGGGACCGGATCGGTCATCGGTCCCGCGATGTTGGCGTCGGACCGCAAGGATTCACTCTCCTCGACTTCAGGCTCGCAATGAACAGAGCCTCCCATGCCTTCGGGGTCGTGAACCAGTGAGGCCTGGTCTTCTGTGGAGAATTCCACCTCTGTGGAAAACTCCGTTACCCCTCCGAGTGACCCGAGAGGCTTCCGGTCGCGCGGTTCGGCCGCAGCGCGGCCCCGACTGATGATGCCGTGCAGCAGTGAGCGACGTTTCACGTGAAACACGATGCCCAGCGGCACAGGCCACGCTCGCGCGACACTCCGAGACGCGTAGGTTTGGCAGCTTGTGTGGAGTACGAGCGTCGTCAGGACGGATCAGCGAACGTCCCGCCACCCGTAGCTAGCGACGTCGGCGGGCACGCCCTGTCCGGGCCGCCTTGGCCCTCTTCGCGGCGAAGCGCACGCCCCCCGGGCTCTCCCCGACCTCCACACGGACCACCGTGGACAGAGGATCGACCACGCCCTCGCCGACGTGGAGGACCGAGGTCTGCGCCGCGCCGAGCTTGCTCAGGGCCGAGGCAGCGCTCTTGAGCTCCTCCTCCGCGGTGTCGCCCTTGAGGGCGAGCATCTCTCCGTACGGACGCAGCAGCGGAATGCCCCAGGCGGCCAATCGGTCCAATGGGGCCACGGCCCGGGCCGTCACCACATGGACCGGCTGCAGGGTTCCAAGGACCTCTTCGGCTCGGCCGCGGACGACAGTCACATGGTCGAGGCCCAGGAGCTCGACGACCTCGGTCAGGAAATTCGTGCGCCGCAGCAGTGGCTCCAGCAGCGTGATCTTCAGGTCCTCCCGGACGAGGGCCAGCGGAATGCCGGGCAGGCCGGCACCGGATCCGACATCGCACACCGTGACCCCCTCGGGCACAACCTCGGAGAGCACCGCACAGTTCAGGAGATGCCTCTCCCACAGGCGGGGCACCTCGCGCGGGCCGATGAGCCCTCGCTGCACTCCCGCCTCGGCCAGGAGCTCGGCGTACCGGACCGCGTCCGCGTAGCGATCACCGAATACGTCGCGTGCCTGCTCGGGCGCAGGGGGGAGCTCCGCTGACTCCGTCACGGGGACCGTCCTTCCGTACCGCAAGAGCGCACTGGGCGCTGACATCAGAACAACAGGCTGACAAAGTTCGGCCCCGCCTGCGGGCAGACGGGGCCGGAGAAACGTACGTACCGAATCAGGCGGGCAGCACGACGACGAAGCGCTGCGGCTCCTCGCCCTCGGACTCGCTGCGCAGGCCCGCCGACTTGACCGCGTCGTGGACGACCTTGCGCTCGAACGGGGTCATCGGCTTCAGCTTGATGGGCTCACCGGTGCTCTTGGCCTCCGCCGCCGCCTTGGCGCCCAGCTCGGAGAGCTCGGCGCGCTTCTGGGCGCGATAGCCCGCGATGTCCAGCATCAGACGGCTGCGGTCACCGGTCTCGCGGTGCACGGCCAGGCGCGTGAGCTCCTGGAGCGCCTCGAGCACCTCGCCCTCCCGGCCGACGAGCTTGTTCAGGTCGCGGCCGCCGGAGTCGCTGATGATCGAGACAGAGGCACGGTCGGCCTCGACGTCCATGTCGATGTCGCCGTCGAGGTCTGCGATGTCCAGCAGACCTTCGAGGTAGTCCGCCGCGATCTCACCCTCCTGCTCCAGGCGGGTCAGGGTGTCGCCACCCTCGGAGGCGGTGGAGGTGGTGCCTTCCGTCACGGGAGGAACTCCTTCTTACTTCTTGGACGGGGACTTGGGGCGCTGCGGGCCCTTGCGCTGACCGGACTGGGCCTTGCTACGGCCACCGGTGCCGGGCTTGGGCGCGGCCTTCTTGGCAGCGGCCGCCGGCTTGGCGTCCTCCGGCTGGTCGGACTTGCTCAGCGAAGTGGGCTCGGTCTTCGGCTCGTCGTCGTCGGCGCTCTTCGCGCCGACGGACTGACGCTGGGCCTTGCTCTGGCGCTTGGGCTGCTGACGCTTGGGCGTGCCAGGCGTGGGCGTACCGTCCTCGGCCGTGGCGACGGCCGAGACCTCGCTCTTGACCACGGTGCCGTCACTCTGGGCCGCGAGGCCCTCCTTGCCCAGGCCGGTGATGAACTTCCGCTCGTGCTCGTTGCGGTCGCGGCCCTTGACGACGATGGCCTTGACGATGGCGCGCTCGCGGCGGTTGCGGGTCTTGCCGTGCCGCGTGACGTGCTTGAAAAGGCGCTCCAGGTAGGCGGCCTGCGCCTTGGAACCCGGGGTCGGGTTGTTGTGGATGACGTACATCTGCTGGCCCATGGTCCACACGTTGGTGGTCAGCCAGTAGACGAGGACACCGACCGGGAAGTTGATGCCGAAGACCGCGAACATGACCGGGAAGACGTACATCAGCATCTTCTGCTGCTGCATGAACGGCGTCTTCACCGTGGTGTCGACGTTCTTCGTCATCAGCTGGCGCTGCGTGTAGAACTGCGACGCCGACATCATGACGATCATGACCGCGGTGACGATGCGAACCGTGGTCAGCGAGGCGTCGAGCGCGACGACGTCGGCGGAGCTGTCGGTGAACTTCGCCGCCAGCGGGGCTCCGAAGATGTGCGCCTTCTGCGCGCTCTCCAGCAGGCTCTGGTTGATGACGCCGATGGTGTCGTTGTTCGCGATGCTGTTGAGCACGTGATACAGGGCGAAGAAGAACGGAGACTGCGCCAGGATGGGAAGGCACGAGGAGAGCGGGTTGGTGCCCGTCTCCTTGTACAGCTTCATCATCTCTTCGGACTGACGCTGTTTGTCGTTCTTGTAGCGCTCCTGGATCTTCTTCATCTCGGGCTGGAGCGTCTGCATCGCCCGGGTCGCCTTGATCTGCTTCACGAAGAGCGGGATCAGGCAGATACGGATCAGGATCACCAGGGACACGATGGACAGGCCCCAGGCCCACCCGGTGTCAGCGCCGAAGAGGGCGCCGTACACCTTGTGGAACTGGACGATGACCCAGGAGACAGGTGTCGTGATGAAGCTGAAGAGGCTGGCAATCGTGTCCACTAATCATGCTCCTTGGGCATGGGACGGGCTCTCGGCGGCCGGGCTCGAAGGAACGTGCCCTTCGGTGGCCGGTTCGGCGGCGGAGGACCCGCCCTTGCGTGCGCGCCACGTGCCACGCACCATCTCGTGCCACCGTGGACGCTTGCGCGGCGGAACATGGTCCACACCGCCGAGCGACCACGGATTGCACCGCAGGATGCGCCAGGCGGTGAGTGCCGTTCCCTTGATCGCACCGTGCCGGTCGATGGCCGTGTAGCCGTAGTGGGAGCACGACGGGTAGTACTTGCACACCGGCCCGAGCAGTGGACTGATCGTCCACTGGTACAGCTTGATCAGCGCCAGCAGCGGGTACTTCATCGCGCGCCCCCTCCCAGCAGCCGCCCCAGGGCGGCATCCAGGTCTTGGGCCAGTTGTACGTGGTCGGCGTCACCCGCTCCGGGCAGCGCTCGTACTACTACCAGGCTACCGGGGGGCAACAGGGCGACTCGATCGCGCATCAGATGGCGAAGTCTGCGCTTCACCTTGTTACGGACGACCGAGCCACCGACGGCTTTGCTCACGACGAAACCCGCACGCGTCGGGGGAGCGCTCTCCCCAGGCGCGTGCGGGTCCGTGGCACCGCTACGTAGGTGAACGACGAGGAGTGGGCGGCCGGCCCGGCGTCCTCGTCGTACCGCGGTCGCGAAGTCCTCGCGCCGCCTCAGCCGATGCTCGGTAGGCAGCACGACGTCATGACCTGATCGGGATCAGGCGGACAGGCTGGCGCGACCCTTGCTGCGACGGTTCGCGAGAATCGCGCGACCGGCACGGGTACGCATCCGCAGGCGGAAGCCGTGGGTCTTCGCGCGACGACGGTTGTTCGGCTGGAAGGTGCGCTTGCTCACTCGGGGGCTCCAGAAAGAAATCGGTGTTTGCGGGTGCCGTCCTGGCTGTCACCGTGCGCCCACGAGTAGCTCGTATAAACGCCCGAGTGCACCGCTGTCCGATCACCTGACGCGATCTGTGCCCATCGGAGGCAGGCGGCAGCAGCCATCGACAACTCGACCTGGTTACGGTACGCGCGGCTACGCCATCCGGTCAAACCGGAGGTCACAGGGAGACACTATCCACAGGCTGGGGACAACAACTTGAACCGTACCGGTCGCCGTGACTACCGTGACTGAACTCCGATTCGTTCCTTTTCCTTTGGCTGCTGGGACCCGACCCACCCATCAGCGCCTCGTCTCGAGTGCTCCACCCGAGTTCCGAACCGACCTGTCCCAGAACCACACGTTCGTGGGACCTGTGAGAGAGCGTGCCCTGTGGCTGACGTACCTGCCGATCTTGCCGCAGTGTGGCCACGAGTACTGGAGAAGCTCCTCGGTGAGGGCCATGGTCAGGGCGTCGAGGTGAAGGACGAGCGCTGGATCAAGCGCTGCCAACCCCTCGCACTGGTCGCGGACACGGCGCTTCTCGCCGTCCCGAACGAGTTCGCCAAGGGCGTACTGGAAGGCCGTCTCGCGCCGATCGTCAGCGAGACCCTGAGCCGGGAGTGCGGCCGCCCGATCCGTATCGCGATCACCGTCGACAGTTCCGTCGGCGAGCCGCCTCCGCCGGTCCAGCACCGCTTCGAGGAGCCGGATCTGCCTTCCGTCCCGGCCCAGAACCGCGACGGCTACGAGGGCAGGCCCCCCTACGACGGCCAGGGGCGCGACGCGCGCGGTGGGTACGACAACCAGAACACCTACGACAACCCGAACCCGTACGAGAAGCGGAACGGCTACGACGGCCAGGCCCGCGACCCGTACGAGGGGTACGGCCGTCACCGGGCCGAGGACCGCGGTCCCGGACGCGGCGAGCAGATGGGCGGTGGGCCCGGCGACCAGTTGCCGCCCCCCCGCTCGGAACACCCCGCCCCCCGCTCGGAACACCCCGCCGGCCGCTCGGACCAGCTACCGACCGCGCGCCCCGCGTATCCGTCCGAGTACCAGCGGCCCGAGCCGGGCGCCTGGCCGCGACCGTCGCAGGACGACTACGGCTGGCAGCAGCAACGGCTCGGATTCCCCGAACGGGATCCGTACGCCTCGCCGTCGTCGGACTACCGCTCGCAGTCGAGCGACCGGCCGCCGTACGACCAGCACCGCGGCGACTACGACCGGCCGGGCGCCGACTCCGACTACCGCCAGGACCGGCGTGAGCTTCCCGATCCGCCGCCGGGCTCGGGCCATGTGCACCGGGGCGGCCCCGCGAGCAGCGCGCCCGGCCCGCTGGCGGCGCAGCCCGCGCCGGCGTCCGGCCCCGGTGAGCCGACGGCACGCCTGAACCCGAAGTACCTCTTCGACACCTTCGTCATCGGTGCCTCGAACCGTTTCGCGCACGCGGCCGCGGTGGCCGTCGCCGAGGCTCCGGCCAAGGCGTACAACCCCCTCTTCATCTATGGGGAGTCCGGACTCGGCAAGACGCACCTGCTGCACGCGATCGGGCACTACGCGCGCAGCCTCTACCCGGGCACGCGGGTGCGGTACGTGAGCTCGGAGGAGTTCACCAACGAGTTCATCAACTCCATCCGCGACGGCAAGGGCGACAGCTTCCGCAAGCGGTACCGGGAGATGGACATCCTGCTCGTGGACGACATCCAGTTCCTGGCGGACAAGGAGTCGACGCAGGAGGAGTTCTTCCACACCTTCAATACGCTCCACAACGCGAACAAGCAGATCGTCCTCTCCAGCGACCGGCCGCCCAAGCAGCTGGTGACACTGGAGGACCGGCTGCGGAACCGTTTCGAGTGGGGTCTGATCACCGACGTCCAGCCGCCCGAGCTGGAGACGCGGATCGCGATCCTCCGCAAGAAGGCGGTGCAGGAGCAGCTCAACGCCCCGCCGGAGGTACTGGAGTTCATCGCGTCCCGCATCTCGCGCAACATCCGCGAGCTGGAGGGCGCGCTGATCCGGGTGACGGCGTTCGCGTCGCTCAACCGGCAGCCGGTGGACCTGGGGCTGACCGAGATCGTCCTCA
This sequence comes from Streptomyces sp. NPDC002324, assembly GCF_053593335.1. Classification (NCBI taxonomy): domain Bacteria; kingdom Bacillati; phylum Actinomycetota; class Actinomycetes; order Kitasatosporales; family Streptomycetaceae; genus Streptomyces; species Streptomyces sp. NPDC002324. Next base: position 344,893 of record NZ_JBSFCF010000001.1, on the reverse strand, counting down.
AGGATCTGATCCCGGGCGGCGAGAACGCCTCCCCCGAGATCACGGCCACCGCGATCATGGGTGCTACGGCCGACTACTTCGGGCTCACGGTCGAGGACCTGTGCGGCACCTCGCGCGGTCGCGCCCTGGTGACCGCCCGGCAGATCGCCATGTACCTGTGCCGGGAGCTGACCGACCTGTCGTTGCCCAAGATCGGCGCGCAGTTCGGCAACCGTGACCACACCACCGTCATGCACGCCGACCGCAAGATCCGCGCACTGATGGCGGAGAGGCGCTCCATCTACAACCAGGTGACGGAACTGACGAACCGCATCAAGAACGGCTGACACAGGGCCGTCGTACGACGCCGAGGGCGCCCCAGGGACGAGTTCCCGAGGGCGCCTTCGGCGTTCCGAGGGGTCTCGGGCCGCCGCCGAGGGGTCTCGGGCCGCCGCCGGACCGACATCGGGTGTTCGAATACCAGCCGCGTTACGGCCTCCCTCCACAGATTCGGGGACTTTCTTCCATCCACACCCTGGGGACCGGGAAGTTATGCAGATCGTGTCCACAGGGGCGGCTGTTGAGGGATCATCAGGCCAGGTCAGTCCCCTGTGGATTCGTGGACGAAAGATCTCCACAGGCTGTGGACGAAGCGGCGATCCACAGACTGTGGACGGGGTTGTCCACCGACGGCCCACAGGCTGAGCCGCGTTGTCCCCAGTGATCGACGGCTTCTCCACATGCCTGTCCACTGTTCGGCAAGCCAACGCGCCTCCTCACCGTGTCGAGTGAAAGGCGTCACACGAAGTTGCCTGGTTGGGCTGTGGGAAAGACGGGTAAACCTGGGGACGCCGTTGGGGAGAAGTGCCCCGAGGCTGTGCACGGTGTGTGCAGAACTTTCCGTTCTCCACAGACACCCCCGGTTGTCCACCGCCTCCGCCCACAGGCCCGGTGGACAAAATTTGCCGTCTGAGCTGCGAAAACGGGGTTATCCACGGTTTCCACAGGCCCTACTACTACTCCCAACTAGAGAGAGCTGGGAATCCGTTTCGAAGTGGGTCCTGTGCACAACTCGCTCCGAGCTGCCTGACCGCGCCTCGTCACGACTTGACCCCGAGAGGCTCCGAGTGTCAGTGGTGTGCGTCAGACTGGTCCCCGGTGTCCTTCCCGTCACAGGGACCACCGACACCGAGACAGACGACGAAGCCAGGCAGGGCGAGAAGCGCCGGCAACAGCAGGAGGCGGCAACAGTGAAGATCCGGGTGGAACGCGACGTACTCGCGGAGGCCGTGGCCTGGGCGGCGCGCAGCCTCCCGGCCCGGCCGCCGGCGCCTGTCCTCGCCGGCCTCCTTCTGAAGGCCGAGGAAGGCCAGCTGAGCCTCTCCGGCTTCGACTACGAGGTCTCCGCCCGGGTCTCCGTGGAGGCGGAGGTCGACGAGGAAGGCACGGTGCTCGTCTCCGGCCGACTGCTCGCCGACATCTGCCGTGCCCTTCCCAACCGCCCGGTGGAGATCTCCACAGACGGTGTACGGGCCACGGTGGTCTGCGGCTCCTCGCGGTTCACACTCCACACACTGCCTGTGGAGGAATACCCGACCCTGCCGCAGATGCCGAACGCCACGGGCACCGTTCCCGGTGAGGTCTTCGCCTCCGCCGCCGCCCAGGTGGCCATCGCGGCCGGGCGCGACGACACGCTGCCCGTCCTCACCGGTGTACGCATCGAGATCGAGGGCGACACGGTCACGCTGGCCTCCACCGACCGCTACCGCTTCGCGGTCCGCGAGTTCCTGTGGAAGCCGGAGAACCCCGAGGCGTCCGCGGTCGCCCTGGTGCCCGCCAAGACGCTCCTGGACACCGCCAAGGCCCTCACGAGCGGCGACAGCGTCATCCTGGCGCTCTCCGGTTCCGGCTCGGGCGAAGGCCTGATCGGTTTCGAGGGCGCGGGCCGGCGTACGACCACACGGCTGCTGGAGGGCGACCTCCCGAAGTACCGCACGCTGTTCCCGACGGAGTTCAACAGCGTGGCCGTCATCGAGACCGCCCCCTTCGTCGAGGCGGTCAAGCGCGTCGCCCTGGTCGCCGAGCGGAACACCCCGGTGCGGCTGAGCTTCGAGCAGGGCGTGCTGATCCTGGAGGCCGGCTCCAGCGACGACGCACAGGCTGTGGAGAGGGTCGACGCCCAGCTGGAGGGTGACGACATCTCGATCGCCTTCAACCCCACGTTCCTGCTGGACGGCCTGAGCGCCATCGACTCCCCGGTCGCCCAGCTGTCGTTCACCACGTCCACCAAGCCCGCGCTGCTCAGCGGCAAGCCGGCGGTGGACGCCGAGGCGGACGAGGCCTACAAGTACCTGATCATGCCGGTGCGGCTCAGCGGCTGACCGGCCGGACACGGCCGACGGCTCGGCCTCGGCGGTGTCCACACCGTCGAGGGCCGGACGGAACACCGGGCCCTCGACGCGAAGCCGCAGGTCGGGGGCCACTTATGAGCGGGTATGCCCACAGGTGTGCGTGAGCGTCCGGGTCTAGGCTCGGGGGTGGGTACGCAAGTGCCCTCATGCCACGTCGCAACCTAAGGAACAACTGATGGAGCTCGGTCTCGTCGGCCTCGGCAAGATGGGCGGGAACATGCGCGAGCGGATCCGCCGCGCAGGCCACACCGTCATCGGATACGACCGGAACCCGGATCTCGCCGATGTCCACAGCCTCGAGGAGCTTGTGGGCAAGCTCAGGGGCCCTCGGGTCGTGTGGGTGATGGTCCCGGCCGGTGCGGCCACCCAGTCGACCGTCGACGAGCTGGCGGAACTGCTCCAGCCCGGTGACGTCGTCGTGGACGGCGGCAACTCCCGCTGGACGGACGACGAGAAGCACGCCGAGGAGCTGGCCGCCAAGGGCATCGGCTTCGTCGACTGCGGTGTCTCCGGCGGCGTCTGGGGCCTGGAGAACGGCTACGCGCTGATGTACGGCGGTGACGCGGAGAACGTCGCCAAGGTGCAGCCGGTCCTCGACGCGCTGAAGCCCGAGGGCGACCTCGGGGCGGTGCACGCCGGCAAGGTCGGCGCCGGGCACTTCGCGAAGATGGTCCACAACGGCATCGAGTACGCGATGATGCAGGCGTACGCCGAGGGCTGGGAGCTGCTGGAGAAGGCCGACTCGGTGACGGACGTCCGTGAGGTCTTCCGTTCCTGGCAGGACGGCACGGTCATCCGCTCCTGGCTGCTCGACCTGGCAGTGAACGCCCTCGACGAGGACGAGCACCTGGACCGGCTGAAAGGCTACGCACAGGACTCCGGCGAGGGCCGGTGGACCGTGGAGGCCGCCATCGACCACGCCGTGCCGCTGCCCGCTATCACGGCCTCGCTCTTCGCGCGGTTCGCGTCGCGCCAGGAGGACTCTCCGCAGATGAAGATGATCGCGGCGCTGCGGAACCAGTTCGGCGGGCACGCGGTCGAGACGAAGTAGCCCACGGCACCGAAGACGAGACGAACACCCGAACGTCGACGAGAAGTCGTCCACAGGGCCGCACGGTGGTCCACAACCCTGGGGGAGGTCGGCACCCGACCATGCACGTCACGCATCTGTCGCTGGCCGACTTCCGCTCGTACGCCCGGGTCGAGGTCCCGCTCGACCCGGGCGTCACCGCGTTCGTGGGTCCCAACGGGCAGGGCAAGACGAACCTGGTCGAGGCGGTCGGCTATCTCGCGACCCTGGGCAGCCACCGGGTGTCGTCGGACGCACCCCTGGTCCGCATGGGCGCCGACCGCGCGGTGATCCGGGCCCAGGTACGGCAGGGCGAGCGGCAGCAGCTGGTCGAGCTGGAGCTGAACCCCGGCAGGGCTAACCGTGCCCGCATCAACAGGTCGTCCCAGGTCAGGCCGCGTGATGTGCTCGGCATCGTGCGGACGGTGCTGTTCGCCCCGGAGGACCTCGCCCTGGTCAAGGGCGATCCCGGGGAGCGGCGGCGCTTCCTCGACGAGCTGATCACCGCGCGGACACCGCGTATGGCGGGCGTGCGCTCCGACTACGAGCGGGTGCTCAAGCAGCGCAACACGCTGCTCAAGTCGGCCGCGCTGGCCCGCAGGCACGGCGGCCGCACCATGGACCTGTCCACGCTCGACGTGTGGGACCAGCACCTCGCGCGCGTGGGCGCCGAACTGCTCGCCCAGCGCCTGGATCTGGTCGCCGCGATCCAGCCCCTCGCCGACAAGGCCTACGAGCAGCTGGCACCGGGGGGCGGACCTGTGAGTCTGGAATACAAACCCTCCTCTCCCGGCCTCGTCGGCCACGCGCGCGAGGAGCTGTACGAGCAGCTGATGGCCGCCCTGGCCGAGAGCCGCAAGCAGGAGATCGAGCGGGGCGTCACCCTCGTGGGACCCCACCGGGACGATGTGAATCTCAAACTCGGTGAGCTGCCCGCCAAGGGGTACGCCTCGCACGGCGAGTCCTGGTCCTACGCCCTGGCGCTGCGGCTGGCCTCGTACGATCTGCTGCGGGCCGAGGGGAACGAGCCCGTGCTGATCCTGGACGACGTCTTCGCCGAGCTGGACACCCGTCGGCGGGAGCGGCTGGCGGAGCTGGTCGCGCCGGGCGAGCAGGTCCTGGTGACCGCCGCGGTCGACGACGACGTACCGGACGTACTGACAGGGACGCGGTACGTCGTGTCCGACGGGACGGTGGAGCGCGTATGAGCGGATCCGAGGGAATCCCGACACCGCCCGAGCCCTCCGGCGTGGATCTCGCGCGCGTGGCGCTGCGGGCCGCGAAGGAGGCCGCACGCGCGCGTGGTGAGGCCACCCAGCAGAAGAAGCAGGCCAGGCGCGGCGGAGGACTGCGCTCCGGCGCCCGTGCCGACGGCCGCGATCCGATGCCGCTCGGGCCCGCCATCAACCGTCTGATCACCGAGCGGGGCTGGGAGACGCCGGCCGCCGTCGGCGGGGTCATGGGCCGGTGGCCGCAGATCGTCGGCGACGACCTGGCCCGACGATGCGTACCGGAGCGGTACGACGAGGACGAGCGGGTCCTGCATGTGCGGTGCGACTCGACGGCCTGGGCGACCAACGTGCGGCTGCTGGCTCCGCAACTGGTCGCCCGGCTCAACGAGGATCTCGGGCACGGCACCGTACAGCTGCTGAAGGTCCACGGTCCCGCCGGCTCCACCCGTCGCTACGGGCCCCTGCGGGCCCCGGGCAGTACCGGGCCAGGCGATACCTACGGGTGACCGTAGTCACATTTTCGGGTGCTCGCGCGCCCCTGACCGGGGGGTCCGCGCCGCCCCGTGCGCACCCGTGCGCTCCGGCGTGTGTCGTCGCGTGCGGTTGCGAACGTGGACGTGACCCGGGAGTAGCAAAGGGTTGACACCCGGAAGCGCTGAGTGCCGCTGTGAGCCTCTTGGAGCCCCGCTCCCCATATGGGGAGTCGGGAGAGACCGGTTCAGGGCGGCACATGCGGACTCAGGTACCGGCAAACCCCCATCACTGTCGGCGCTACCGGTAGACTGGAAGCTAATCACGCCCCATTCGTGGGGACCGCTTCGGTAACACCGTTCAACCCAGACAAAGGCTTCCACCGCAACGCCGCAGCCGCTCCGGCAAACCCGCCGGGAGCCTGGCTTGTGCTGTGCCAGAAAGGGCGCTTCGTGGCCGATTCCGGCAACCCCAACGAGAACATCCTGTCCAACGAGGCCCCGGCTGGAGTCGCCGAGGCCTCGACCCCGGCGTACGACGCCAGCGCCATCACCGTCCTCGAGGGCTTGGACGCGGTCCGCAAGCGCCCCGGTATGTACATCGGTTCAACCGGTGAGCGCGGACTTCACCACCTGGTGCAAGAGGTCGTCGACAACTCGGTCGACGAGGCGCTGGCCGGCCACGCGGACACCATCGACGTCACGATCCTCGCCGACGGCGGCGTGCGGGTCGTCGACAACGGCCGTGGCATCCCGGTCGGCATCGTCCCCTCCGAGGGCAAGCCGGCCGTCGAGGTCGTGCTGACGGTCCTGCACGCGGGCGGCAAGTTCGGCGGCGGCGGTTACGCGGTCTCCGGCGGTCTGCACGGCGTGGGTGTCTCCGTCGTGAACGCCCTGTCGACCAGGGTGTCCGTCGAGATCAAGACCGATGGCCACCGCTGGACCCAGGACTACAAGTTGGGCGTCCCGACGGCCCCGCTTGCCCAGCACGAGGCCACGGACGAGCACGGCACCACGGTCACCTTCTGGGCCGACCCGGACATCTTCGAGACCACCGAGTACTCCTTCGAGACGCTCTCGCGGCGCTTCCAGGAGATGGCGTTCCTCAACAAGGGTCTGCGGATCAACCTAGCCGACGAGCGTGAGTCGGCGAAGGCCACGGCCGGGGCGGACGAGGCGGGTGAGGACGAGAAGTACGAGGTCAAGAGCGTCTCGTACCACTACGAGGGCGGCATCGTCGACTTCGTGAAGTACCTCAACTCCCGCAAGGGAGACGTGGTGCACCCCACCGTGATCGACCTCGAGGCCGAGGACAAGGACAGGAGCCTGTCCCTCGAACTCGCGATGCAGTGGAACGGTGGCTACACCGAGGGTGTCTACTCCTTCGCGAACATCATCCACACGCACGAGGGCGGTACGCACGAAGAGGGCTTCCGCGCGGCGCTGACGAACCTGGTCAACAAGTACGCGCGCGAGAAGAAGCTCCTGCGTGAGAAGGACGACAACCTCACGGGTGACGACATCCGCGAGGGTCTGACGGCGATCATCTCGGTGAAGCTGAGCGAGCCGCAGTTCGAGGGCCAGACCAAGACCAAGCTGGGCAACACCGAGGTGAAGACCTTCGTCCAGAAGGTCGTCTACGAGCACCTGAACGACTGGCTGGACCGCAATCCGGTCGAGGCGGCGGACATCGTCCGCAAGGGCATCCAGGCGGCCACCGCGCGCGTGGCGGCCCGCAAGGCCCGGGACCTCACCCGGCGCAAGGGCCTGCTGGAGACGGCGTCCCTGCCGGGCAAGCTCTCCGACTGCCAGTCGAACGACCCCATCAAGTGCGAGATCTTCATCGTCGAGGGTGACTCCGCCGGCGGCTCGGCCAAGTCCGGCCGGAACCCCGAGTACCAGGCGATCCTCCCCATCCGCGGCAAGATCCTCAACGTGGAGAAGGCCAGGATCGACAAGATCCTGCAGAACCAGGAGATCCAGGCGCTGATCTCGGCCTTCGGCACCGGAGTCCACGAGGACTTCGACATCGAGAAGCTGCGCTATCACAAGATCATCCTGATGGCGGACGCCGACGTCGACGGCCAGCACATCAACACCCTGCTGCTGACCTTCCTGTTCCGCTTCATGCGGCCGCTGGTCGAGGCCGGCCACGTGTTCCTGTCCCGCCCGCCGCTCTACAAGATCAAGTGGGGTCGGGAGGACATCGAGTACGCGTACTCCGACCGCGAGCGTGACGCGCTGATCGAGATGGGCCGTCAGCGCGGCAAGCGCATCCGCGAGGACTCGATCCAGCGCTTCAAGGGTCTCGGCGAGATGAACGCCGAGGAACTGCGCATCACGACGATGGACCAGGAGCACCGCGTCCTCGGCCAGGTCACGCTCGACGACGCCGCCCAGGCCGACGACCTCTTCTCGGTCCTGATGGGCGAGGACGTCGAGGCCCGCCGCGCGTTCATCCAGCGCAACGCCAAGGACGTCCGCTTCCTCGACATCTGAGTCGGTCTCAGCTGACCGCACAGGGAAGGATCTTCACCAGCAATGGCCGACCAGAACATTCCAGTGACGCCTGAAGAGGGCGGCGAGATCGTCATGCGTGTCGAGCCCGTCGGGCTCGAGACCGAGATGCAGCGCTCGTACCTCGACTACGCGATGTCCGTCATCGTGTCCCGCGCGCTGCCCGACGTACGCGACGGTCTCAAGCCCGTCCACCGCCGTGTCCTGTACGCGATGTACGACGGCGGCTACCGGCCCGAGAAGGGCTTCTACAAGTGCGCCCGTGTCGTCGGCGACGTCATGGGCAACTACCACCCGCACGGTGACTCCTCGATCTACGACGCGCTGGTCCGCCTCGCGCAGCCGTGGTCGATGCGGATGCCGCTGGTGGACTCCAACGGCAACTTCGGTTCTCCGGGCAACGACCCGGCGGCGGCCATGCGCTACACCGAGTGCAAGATGGCGCCGCTGTCGATGGAGATGGTCCGTGACATCGACGAGGAGACCGTCGACTTCACGGACAACTACGACGGGCGCTCCCAGGAGCCGACAGTCCTGCCGGCCCGCTTCCCGAACCTGCTGATCAACGGCTCGGCCGGTATCGCGGTCGGCATGGCGACCAACATCCCGCCGCACAACCTCCGCGAGGTCGCGGCCGGCGCCCAGTGGTACCTGGAGAACCCCGAGGCCTCCCACGAGGAGCTCCTGGACGCGCTGATCGAGCGCATCAAGGGCCCCGACTTCCCGACCGGCGCCCTGGTGGTCGGCCGCAAGGGCATCGAGGAGGCGTACCGCACGGGCCGGGGCTCCATCACGATGCGCGCGGTCGTCGAGGTCGAGGAGATCCAGAACCGCCAGTGCCTGGTGGTCACGGAGCTGCCGTACCAGACCAACCCGGACAACCTCGCGCAGAAGATCGCCGACCTCGTGAAGGACGGCAAGATCGGCGGCATCGCGGACGTCCGTGACGAGACGTCGTCCCGCACGGGCCAGCGCCTGGTCATCGTCCTGAAGCGCGACGCGGTCGCCAAGGTCGTGCTGAACAACCTGTACAAGCACACGGACCTGCAGACCAACTTCGGCGCCAACATGCTGGCGCTGGTCGACGGCGTGCCGCGCACCCTCTCCCTGGACGCGTTCATCCGTCATTGGGTGACGCACCAGATCGAGGTCATCGTCCGCCGCACGAAGTTCCGGCTGCGCAAGGCAGAGGAGCGGGCGCACATCCTGCGCGGCCTGCTGAAGGCCCTGGACGCCATCGACGAGGTCATCGCGCTGATCCGGCGCAGCGACACCGTCGACATCGCGCGCACGGGCCTGATGGACCTCCTGGAGATCGACGAGATCCAGGCCAACGCCATCCTCGAGATGCAGCTGCGCCGCCTCGCCGCCCTGGAACGTCAGAAGATCATCCAGGAGCACGACGAACTCCAGGCGAAGATCCGCGAGTACAACGAGATCCTCGCGTCCCCGGTCCGTCAGCGCGGCATCGTCAGCGCGGAACTCGCCGCGATCGTCGAGAAGTTCGGTGACGACCGCAAGACGATGCTGGTGCCCTACGACGGTGACATGTCCATCGAGGACCTCATCGCCGAGGAGGACATCGTCGTCACCGTCTCGCGCGGCGGTTACGTCAAGCGCACCAAGGCGGTCGACTACCGCGCCCAGAAGCGCGGCGGCAAGGGCGTACGCGGCACGAAGCTCAAGGAAGACGACATCGTCGACCACTTCTTCGTGTCCACGACCCACCACTGGTTGCTGTTCTTCACCAACAAGGGGCGCGTCTACCGGGCCAAGGCCTACGAACTGCCCGATGCCGGACGTGACGCGCGTGGACAGCACGTCGCCAACCTGCTGGCCTTCCAGCCGGACGAGGCGATCGCCGAGATCCTCGCGATCCGCGACTACGAGGCCACGCCCTACCTGGTGCTCGCCACCAAGGGCGGTCTTGTGAAGAAGACGCCTCTGAAAGATTACGATTCGCCCCGTTCCGGTGGTGTCATCGCCATCAACCTCCGTGAGAAAGAGGACGGTTCGGACGATGAACTGATCGGAGCCGAACTTGTATCGGCAGAAGATGACATCCTTCTGATCAGCAAGAAGGCACAATCGATCCGCTTCACCGCGACGGACGAGGCACTGCGGCCCATGGGCCGTGCCACCTCGGGTGTCAAGGGCATGAGTTTCCGCGAGGGCGACGAGCTGCTCTCGATGAATGTTGTTCGACCCGGTACGTTCGTGTTCACTGCCACAGACGGCGGGTACGCGAAGCGGACCGGCGTCGACGAGTACCGCGTCCAGGGTCGCGGTGGCCTCGGTATCAAGGCCGCCAAGATCGTCGAGGACCGCGGTTCGCTCGTGGGCGCGCTGGTGGTCGAGGAGACCGACGAGATCCTCGCCATCACGCTGTCGGGCGGTGTGATTCGTACGCGAGTCAACGAGATCAGGGAAACCGGCCGTGACACCATGGGCGTCCAACTGATCAACCTGGGCAAGCGCGATGCCGTGGTCGGCATCGCTCGTAACGCCGAGGCGGGGCGGGAGGCGGAGGAGGTCGACGGCGACGAGGCTGTCGACGAGACCGCCGAGGGTGCCGCGACGACCGGTACGGACGAGGGTGAGGCGCCCTCGTCCGAGTAGCACGAGGAGTGAGTCAGCGTGAGCGGAGCCACGGGCGCCGGGTCGTCCGGTACTTCGGCCGGCACTTCGACCGGGTCGGAGGCGGACGGCGGCGGCCGTGGCTCCGCCGCGCGTGCGATGGACACGCACACGACCCAGCTGAAAGCGATCAAGACGGGCGCGACGGACTCGGCCGCGCCCGCGCCGTCGACCGAGAAGGCTGGACCCCAGGGGGGAGCCGTGACGGACGCTCGTGGTCCGCAGGCCAAGCAGGCGGCGCCGGCGAGCCCGTCCGCGCCTGCGGCCGGGCCCGCCCGCCCGGCTCCGCCGCAGCCCCAGCCTGCCGCCCAGGCGCAGTCCGGCGGCTCCGCGCTGCCGGGTGAACGGCAGTCGCCGCAGCAGTCCGGCCCGTACCACCCGCCGCAGGCGTACCAGCCGGCGCCGGAGGGTTCGTCCCGCCAGCCGCGCACGGGGGCGCGCACGACGCCGCGTACGCGCAAGGCACGGCTGAGAGTGGCCAAGGCCGACCCGTGGTCCGTGATGAAGGTCAGCTTCCTGCTCTCCATCGCCCTCGGCATCTGCACGGTCGTCGCGGCCGCGGTGCTGTGGATGGTCATGAACGCGATGGGTGTGTTCTCCTCGGTGGGCGCCACCATCTCCGAGGCCACCGGCTCGAACGAGTCCAACGGTTTCGACCTGCAGTCGTTCCTGTCGCTGCCCAACGTGCTGGTCTTCACCACGATCATCGCGGTCATCGACGTCGTCCTCGCGACGGCCCTGGCCACTCTCGGCGCCTTCATCTACAACATCTCGGCGGCCTTCGTCGGAGGCATCGAGCTGACGCTCGCCGAGGACGAGTGAGCTCGGTGACTCCATAGGGACGGCTGACGGGAACGGCCTCCGGGGACGGTGTCGAACACCGTCCCCGCCAAGGTCCCCCACCGCCTCGCGGGCCCCCTCCGGGTATCGATTTTGGGACTCCCCACGTCGTGCGCTAATCTTCAGGAGTCAGCGCGCGGGACACACACCGCAGAGCGCGGCGGGGCTATAGCTCAGTTGGTTAGAGCGCATCCCTGATAAGGATGAGGCCACAGGTTCAAATCCTGTTAGCCCCACCAGCCTGAAGACCCTCGACCGATAACGGTTGAGGGTCTTCGTCGTTCCAGGCGCCGGCCGATGGGTGGTGATGCGGGAGCCCCCGGCCATTTCGGCCGGGGGCTCCCGTTGTTCTGTCGCGGTCGTTCTCCGCGCGTGTTCTGTGTTCTGTGTGCTCGTGCTCGTGCTCGTGCTTGGGCTTGTGCTGTCTGCTGGTTCTGCGAGGCGTCGTACGCAAGATCGCCACGGTGTGGTGCGTTCTGTTGCCTGGGTCGGATCAGCGCTGGAGGGGTGCGACGGGTCGCTCGGCCTGCGAGAGGGAAGGCTCCAGGGCGGTCGCGTTCGTGGCTGCCGATTCGAGGAGCGCGCGGTGGCGGCAGGAGGGGGAGGAGCCGTGGGCCTCGGCGCGGATGCGTTGCTTCATCGTGGGAGGCAGTGCGCGGTCTTGGGGCCGGGCCGGTAGAGACATCGCCGCCGGCGTCGTCGTGGGGGCCGCGCAGTTGCGAGTGGTTCCGGTCTGCGGTACCGCGGCCGACGCCGTGGTCGTGATCAGTCCGAGCGCCGTGCACAGCGCCAGGACGGCGGTGACGATGGCGGTCCACAGCTTCATGACCTTGTTCTGGGCCACGGCCCCTCACTTTCGGGTTGGGCGATTTGCGTACTTTCCTCATGATGTGTATGTGGGCTCCGAAATCATGTACCGACGCCCTTGGCGCGTGGATCGTCGGATGAACACCACTCGGATGGGCGCAAGGGCCTCGCAAAGCTCCAGGGAGCCCGTACGCGGCCGCAGAGTGCGCTGGCCGCTGTGGCCGCTGTGGCCGAGGGAGGGTGCGAGGTGGGGTGGGTGGGGCCGAGGGGTACCCGCGGGTTCGTCGAGGTGTGCGAGAGGTGAGGGACCTGTGTGATGAACCTGCGATCGGAACAGCTGCATCCGGTTGTATTGCGGTCTTCCCGGCGGCAGTTGAGGGGCGGACGCAGGTCACCGATCGGTATCGGTCGGTGTGTATAGTCGGGCGCCAGAGGTCCCCTACGTCAAGGAAAGACGAGGTCGCGCGGTGAAGAAGCTTCTCCTGGTCGCACTGGCCGCCATCGGCGGGCTCCTCGTGTACCGCCAGATCCAGGCGGATCGCGCCGAGCAGGACCTGTGGACGGAGGCTACTGACTCCGTGCCCACGGGTTCGTGAACATCGACATCAGTCTCAGAGCAGACCCCGGCCGCGCTCGCGGTCGGGGTTTTGTGTCGCCCGGGCGCATCACCCCTACTCTTCCCGGACATTCCTGAGCATTTCGTCGTGGCCGGATTCGCGTAGGCGAACGATGTGATTGCCCAGGCGAAGCAGGGAGTCGAGCAGAGGCCGTTTTCGGCCGCTCCTTCCCAGGAACGAGGGCACCGACGGGTACGGCCCGGCAGGATGGGCGCATTCACTCCAGGCTTTCTTCCGGGCAGTTCTTCCGGCCTTTCCTGCGGCCTTCGACTTCGGAGCCGCGACTTCGGTCTACGACGAGGGGTGGCGCGTGATGAGGCGGCGCACGGGCTGGTGGCGAACCGCGGCAGCCGTGGGAGCGGCCCTGTGCGCGGCGACCATGCCGGCCGGACCCGCGGCTGCCGCTGACGCGCCCGCTCCGTACGGCTACGCCGACGGAGCGAGGACGGTCGAGGGAGCCACGAGCAGCACGGGCGCCGGGCGGCTGGCGGCCGGCGGGACATACCGCAGCTCCATCGGGCCAGGCGGGAAGCTCTACTACCGCCTCGATCTCGGTGCCGCCGCCAACGCGTACGTCTCGGCCACGGTCGTACCCGACGCCGGAGCGGCGGTCGCCTCGGCGGACGGCATCAGGGTCTCTCTGCAGGACGCGGACGCCCATCGCTGCTCGTACGAGACCGCCCGCTTCGGTCCGACCCGCAGTGCGCACCCCGTCACCGCCTGGGCCTCGCGTGAGATCGGCAGCGACGAGTACATGTGTCAGGAGGCGGGGACGTACTACGTCGTCGTCGAACGGGTCGGCGGCGCGGGCTCTGGAAGCGGTACGGGGACGGGGCCGGGCTCGGAGTCCGGTTCGGCTTCCGGTTCGGCTTCCGGTTCGGCTTCCGGTTCGGTGTCGGGTTCGCCCTCGGCCGACGCGTCGGAGGAATGGGGGCTGGAGCTCGGCTTCGTGTCGGAGCCCGCTGTGACGAAGGGCGGTTCGACGCGTGCTCCCGACACCTTCGACTCCGCACCGCCCGCAAGCCTGTCCGGCGACCCAGAGCGCCGAAGCGGCGGAAGCGGCTTCGCCACGGCGAGCCCAGTGGGGCAGGGCGTCTGGCAGGACGAGGCCGGCATCAGGGCCGGGGAGACGCTCTTCTACAAGGTGCCCGTCGGCTGGGGACAGCAGCTCCACGTCACTGCAGAACTGGGCAGCACGACGGGCGGCGACGGGTACGTGGGCAACGCCTTCGTCCTGTCGCTCTACAACCCCGTACGTGGCTTCGTGGACGACAGAACCGCCAACTACGGGGGCGAACAACAATCCACCGCCCTCGACCCGCTGCCGCCCGTCGCGTACGAGAACCGTTTCTCCCTCGACGACGAAGTGAGCGGGATGCGGTTCGCCGGCTGGTACTACCTGGCCCTGCACCTGGGGACATCGGTCGCGGACCGGTACGGCGAAAAACCCCTGGGGCTGACCCTGCGGGTGCGGCTGGGGGGCCAGGCCGAGGCCGGGCCGGGATATCTCGGCATCTCCGAGCCGCGTGGCGTCTTCGAGGTCACCGCGGAGGACCGGGAGGCCGCGGAGAGCGGGGCCACGGGGGAGACCTTGGACGGTGCGGGGGACAGCGGTGGCCGGGAGGACGCGCAGACGTCCGACGGCGGGGAGGCTTCGGGCGACGCCTCCGGAGGAAACCGGCGTCTCGCCATGACGGTGGTCGCGGCGGGTGGCATCGGTACGGGGAGCCTGCTGGTGTTCGGACTCGTGGTGTGGACACGCGTGGCGCGCCGGCGGGCGTCCGCCGACGTGAGGACGGAGGCGGAGCGACCCAAGGCGAGCACGGCACCGCGGGGGCGGCACGGTGCGTCCCGGGGCTGGTGAGGCGTTCCGGGGGCCGTTCTGTGGGTCGTTCCGTGGGCTTGGGCTGTTCCGGGAGTGGCAGGGCGCTCAGCCGCGTCGCGGAGCCAGGTCAGAGCTGGCCCAGGGCCCAGAAACCCACCGCGAAGCAGGCCAGTGCGAGCAGCAGGACCGGGATGACCACCTTGAGGGGAGGACCCGGACGGCGTCGTGGAAGCGCCCTCGATCGCCGTGGAACCTGAGGCGGCCGAGCGGTGTATGAACCAGTAGAGGCGTAAGCGTGCTGCTGCACCGCCGTGGTCGGGGCCTGAGCGAGGCCCAGCGGCGTGTGCGACTGGGGGGAGGGCACATGCGGGGGTTCGACATTCTGCGCTGGGGCGGCCTGTACGGGCGTCACGGCAGGGGGAGTGGACTGCTGCTCGAGGTGGTGCTCTGGGTAGCCCGGGTCGGGGCTGCGCTGCTGCTCCGCCTGTCGCAGCGGTGCGTGGGCGGTGAGTATCTGGGGCGGCGGCAGATGGAAACTGCCGGTGTCCGACATCGAGGACGGCCGCGGGGGTACGGGATCGCGTTCGGGTCGCGGGGGTACGGGGGCGGGGGGCGCCTCGGGCGATATGTGACCGGTCTGCGGCGGAGACGCCGGAGAGGCTGGGGGCGAGGAGGCGGCATCGTGAAACCGATGCTCGGTGCCGGTGCCGGTGCCGGTGCCGGTGCCGGTGCCGGTGCCGGAGGTGGCGGAGTCGGTCTGGGGTGGGGCGGCCGTGGGCATGGGCGGCGGCGATATGGGTCCCGTGTGCCGGGGCTGGAGTCCGGAAGCTGTGGACGGTGCGGGGAGCGCGGTGCCTGCGCCGGGCGGGGGCGGCGGGCTCGGGAAAGGCGTTGTGTAGGCGGGCGGATCGTGGGGTGGCGGCGGGGTCGCTTCGGCGCCGGATGGCGAGTTGCCACTCATGTCCGTTGCTGAGGGCCAGGACGGAGACGCCGAGGACGACGAGGACGGTGCAGCCAGATGGGGAGGTGCAACAGCGGACGGAATGGAGGCGGGTGCCGACGGGACGGCAGGCGCGGAAGGAGACGCAGGGGCCTGTCGGCCGAGAGGGTTGGAAGAAGCATCCGCCTCCGAGCCCGCACCTGGGCCTGGGCCCAGGCCGGGAGTTGGTGAGGACGTACCACCGTCCGTCCCCGTACTGCCGGTGCCTGTTCCGGTCTTGTCCAGTCCCGATGCCCTCTGCAGGGGTCCCTCGGGGGCGAACCCTGCGGGCAGCGGGCCGAGTTGGTCGAATACCTCCACCAACTCGTCGTCGGGCCCAGTCTCGGGCAGGAGTTCGGTGGCTGCGGCGAGGGCCTTTCGGGCGCCCGTGGCGGTGCGGAAGCGGGAGTCGGGGTCGGGCTGGAGCAGCGTGGCGATGACCTGCCACAGCGGCTCGGGGATGCCTCGCGGGGCCTTCGGTGTGCCGTGGGCGGCGAAGTGTTCGATGAGGGCCTTGGAGTCGGGTTTCGCGCCCTCCAGGAGGTACAGGGCGACGAGGCCCACCGCGAAGAGGTCGGCCGGGAAATCCGGGTCGGCACCGAGCATCTGCTCGGGAGCGAAGTAACCAGGCGTTCCCACCACGTAGTTGGTCTCCGTCAGGCGCGGTTCGCCCAGGCGCATGGCGATGCCGAAGTCGGACAGGCGCAGGCGGGGCCGGGCCGTGCCGGTGGCCTCCAGCAGCACGTTGGCGGGCTTGATGTCGCGGTGGATGATGCCCTCGGCGTGCACGGCGGCCAGGCCGGACAGCAGCTGATCGAGCAGGCCGCAGACATAGACGGGCGGGAGGGGACCGTAGTCGTTGATGAGGTTGACCAGGGAGCCTCCGGCCACCAGGTCCATGGTGAACAGGACCTTGTCGTCGTCGGCGGCCCAGCTGGCGGGCGCGAGCACATGCGGATGGTCGATGCGGACGGCCTGCTCGCGGACGAAGCGCAGCAGGGCGTGCGCGTCACGCTGTTGCAGCACCTTGGCGGCCACATAGCGGCGGCGGCGGTGGTCCCAGGTGCGCCAGACCGCGCCGACTCCCCCGCGTCCGATCGGGTCGACCAGTTCGTACCGGCCGGCGAAGACCTCACCCATGGCTGTGCGTCGTTCCCCCTTCGGCTCCCCCGTGGTTGCCCGTCGGCGGAGGACACGGCCATTTCGCCGCCCTCCGCAGAGCCGGCTCGCACGTGCCCGGCCTTCTCCGGAGCTTGATTCCGCGCCTCTGTCTCCCTGCCGCCTTCCGCTGTGTCCACCGGCTCTCCTGGAGCCTACGTCCACGTCTCCAGGGCTCAAGAGGGGCCTACAGAACCCTCGTCCCCTTTTCGGCCTCGGCCCGGCCGCCGAACCCCCTTTCGGGGACCGGGCCTTGGGCTCAGCTCTGGTGGGACTGGTAGTGCGCCACCGCGTCCGAGGTGCGGCCCGCGCCGTACACCCGGAGGAACTCTGCCAGTTCCGGGTGGGTCGGGGCGAGGGTGTCCGCCGCCTCGATGATGTCGCCCGCTGCCGCCACGGAGCGAAGCAGTGACTGGATCTCGCGGACGACCCGCTTGACCGTGGGCGCGCCCGAACTCGTCGTCGACTGCGTGGTGTTGCTGAGCACCGATCCCCCCTGTGACTTCTTGATCTCGTCCATGCGCTCGGTCGCCTCGGCGGCACTCACGCTGCCGTCCGCGACCTGACCCGCCAGGTCCTGCAGCAACTGCACCCGCTGGACCACCGCCGGGTTGCCGATCTTGGCACGCTGACCGCTCATCAGCTGCGACAGCATCGGTGCGGACAGGCCCAGCACCCCCGCGAGACGGGCCTGGTTGAGTCCCAGGTCCTCGATGAGCCTACGGAAAAGCGCCCCCAGCGGCTCTCCGTACCAGTTCCGCTGCAGCTCCCGGGCTCTTGCGGTCGCTTCCTGCTGTGCGGCGTCCATTGCGTCTCCCCATCGCTTCCCCAAATACCGTGGTTCGCTGTAGCGAACCACGACGAGCATCTTACGGAGAGTGGTCGTTCACGGGGACCCCCAATCTTTTTGCGAGATCCCGGGGGTGACCCGGTACTCTGGTCTGCGAAGCCCCCCGGTGGTCGGTTGTTCCGGGTGGATGCTTCGCCTCCGGGGCCTTAGCTCAGTTGGTAGAGCGCTGTCTTTGCATGGCAGATGTCAGGGGTTCGACTCCCCTAGGCTCCACAGCGGAGTGACCGGGCCGGATGTCGTAGGACATCCGGCCCGGTCTTTTTGTTGCCCTCCGTGAGGGGCTGGTCGGTGCTGTTTCGGGTGAGGGTCGTCGCGATCGCTATCTGTGCACTGAGGCGGGAAGGGGCCGCTGGAACGGGGCGACGCACGTCGGCGGGTGCTGGTGTACGCATATGCGAAAACGGTGCTCTGCGTCACAAGCAGGTGCGGCGGAATGTGTGCCTCACCCTTTGCAACCGGACCAACACATTCCGGCCGACGGGTTCCTGGGTCGCCGACGTCAGGACTGTTTCACGTGAAACAGCCCTGTGGGGCAGAAGACCTGCAAGTCTTCTGCCCCACAGGGCTATTGGACGGTGCCCCGCCGAACGGGCCTCCGGGCAGAACCGGGCCACGAGGAAATCGTCGCGGCCCGGCCAGTGGCCTGTGAAAATGACGTCGCCCGCCGGTACGTCGCCCGCCGGTCCTCAGGGGCGGTTGTCGCGGTCGGCGGCTTCCTCCTCGGCCTGCTTGGCCTGGACCTCCGGGTCGAGGACGGACTGACCGCTGCCGTCGACGGAGGACAGGTGACCGGAGTCGGAGACCTCGGTGGCGGCGGGCGGCTCGACCAACCAGTCGGGGTTGGCCTGCTTGTCCCACCACTTCCAGGCGGCGAACGCGCCACCGGCCAGGACGCCCATCACGGCCAGACCCTTGACGGCGCGGCCGAGCCGTGCGCGGCGCTGTT
The DNA here is from genome assembly GCF_053593335.1 of Streptomyces sp. NPDC002324. Taxonomy (NCBI): domain Bacteria; kingdom Bacillati; phylum Actinomycetota; class Actinomycetes; order Kitasatosporales; family Streptomycetaceae; genus Streptomyces; species Streptomyces sp. NPDC002324. The sequence continues at coordinate 326,556 of NZ_JBSFCF010000001.1, read as the reverse complement.
GCCTGCGGACCAGCCTCTGGATCTGCTGGGGCGAGACCTGTCCACGCAGTGCGGCCAGGGCCGCGACGCTCCGGGCGGTGGCTTCCTCACGGACCGGCCCGGCGGCGGCCACGGCCTGCTCGATGCGGGGACGGGAATAGTCGGCGGCCTGACGAGCCGCCTTACGGGTGCGGACGGCGGCTTCATGGGCCGCCTGATCGACTTTCGGCGGCACATGCGTGCGGGCCTGCTCAAGACGCGGGACGACCAGGGCGCCGTACTGGACGCGTGCCTGCTCCGCGGCCTGCGACACCTTCGGCGCGATCAGCACGCGTGCCTCGTGCGCGTAGTGCGAAGCCTTGTCCTTGGCTGTGTCGGCGTAGGGCGCCACCACTTCCGCGGCGTGCAGCACGCTGTCCTTTGCCGAGCCGGTCGCGGCGCGCACGCTCTCGATGCGGGTCACGGGATCCTCCTCCTCGGTGGCGTACGTAATTCGACTTTCCACCCTTTTGGGGATCATGCCTCTCGGAGCGATCCGGGGCATGTGCGGGCGGGCATCCGGGTCATGGGCGCCGACTCCGGCTGATCATCGAGCGGGAGCCGTTCTGAACCGGTCCGTGCAACAGAGTCCGTGCAATAGAGGATGAATACGGGACAACGGGAACTTGTCCACGACAGTGCCGACAATGCCACGGATCGCCGCGAAGCGCGCCGCTACCGGGGGTACTCGGCCGGTTTTCCGCGCCCCTCCTCGTACGAGAGCGCGGGCGTCGGGGGACGCACGGCGTCGTCCGTGCGAGGATCGGGGGAGTCACAAAGGACAACGGAAGGCAGATCGTGGCAGAGCAGCTGTACGCCACCCTGAAGACCAACCATGGCGACATCGAGGTACGGCTGCTGCCGAACCACGCGCCCAAGACGGTCCGTAACTTCGTCGAGCTCGCCCAGGGCGAGCGTGAGTGGACCAATCCGGCCACCGGCCAGAAGTCCACGGACAAGCTCTACGACGGCACGGTCTTCCACCGGGTCATCAGTGGATTCATGATCCAGGGCGGTGACCCGCTGGGCAACGGCACCGGTGGGCCCGGCTACCAGTTCGCGGACGAGTTCCACCCGGACCTCGCCTTCGACAAGCCCTACCTGCTGGCCATGGCCAACGCCGGTCCGGGCACCAACGGCTCGCAGTTCTTCATCACCGTCTCCCCGACGGCATGGCTGACCCGCAAGCACACCATTTTCGGTGAAGTGGTCGACGCGGCCAGCCAGAAGATCGTGGACGCCATCGCCGGCGCCCAGACGAACCCGCGCACCGACCGCCCGGTCAACGACGTCGTCATCGAGTCGGTCGTCGTCGAGACCCGCCAGGGCTGATTCCGTCGGCGTTCATCGCGACGGCGGAACGCGCAGGGTCCGCGAAGCCGGAACCGAAAGGTTCGGAAGGTCCCCGAAGGGAACCAATCGCCCCGCTCATCCGTAGGGATGGGCGGGGCGACGCGCTCCACACACGCGCAAGGGAAGGGACCCTGATGGACCAGGTGCCGAGCAGTCCGCAGGACGCGCAGAGCCTGCCCACCTGCTACCGGCACCCGGACCGCGAGACGGGCATCCGCTGCACCCGCTGTGAGCGTCCCATCTGCCCCGAGTGCATGGTGAGCGCCTCTGTGGGCTTCCAGTGCCCGGAATGCGTCCGCGGCGGCTCCGGCACCGGCCACGCGCCCTCCGCCTCCGCCCCGCGTACCCTCGCGGGCGGCACCGTCGCCGCCGACCCCCGGCTCCTCACCAAGATCCTGGTCGGCGTGAACCTGTTGCTCTTCCTGGTGCAGCAGGCCGTGGGCGACACCTTCGAAGGCCGGTTCGACCTCATCGGGAGGGCCTGGGACCCGGAACTCGGTTCCTCGCTCCAGGGCGTCGCCGAAGGGCAGTGGTATCGGCTGGTGACGGCGATGTTCCTGCATGGCAGCGTCACCCACATCCTGTTCAACATGCTCAGCCTGTGGTGGATCGGCGGTCCTCTGGAGGCGGCTCTCGGCCGGGCCCGCTATCTGACGCTCTACGTCGTCTCCGGTCTCGCAGGCAGCGCGCTCACCTACCTGCTCGCAGCGCCGAACCAACCGTCGCTCGGTGCGTCCGGCGCCATCTTCGGCCTCTTCGGTGCGACAGGCGTACTCATGCGCCGTCTCAGGTACGACATGCGTCCGTTGATCATCTTGTTGGTGATCAACCTGATCTTCACCTTCAGCCCGATGTTCAACATCGCCTGGGAGGCCCATGTGGGCGGCCTCGTCGGCGGTGTGCTGATCGGCTACGCGATGGTGCACGCACCGCGCGAGCGAAGGGCACTGATCCAGTACGGCGCCTGCGCTCTGGTGCTCGCCGCCGTGGTGATCATGACGGTGATCCGGACGGCACAGCTGACCTGAGGTGATGTCGGAACGTCACCGTTCCACCGCTTCTCGGGCACCGTGACGGCACCGTTGTCCACAGAACGTGGCGGATCTTGTGCATAGGGTGCGGGCGCAGGTGCGCCCCCGGCCGCTCACCTGCGTTCCCGCAGGTCAGGCAGGGGGCGAACATGCTTACGGAAGCCGGTAGGTCAGTCATACCGGCGTCAACGCCCGGTGAGTTATCCACAGATCGTCGTTCTTTTTCCCCACTGTGGAAAACACCTGTGGATAACTCGGTGGATAGCTCTGGGGAGAGCTACTTCCGCCGGGCGGAGACCGCTACTTCCACTGGGTCGAGACGCCGAATCCCGCGGCGATGAAGCCGAAGCCGACCACGATGTTCCAGTTGCCGAGCGCGTCGATCGGCAGCGAGCCGTCGGTCACATAGAAAACCACGATCCAGGCCAGCCCGATGAGGAACATGGCCAGCATGACCGGAGCCACCCAGCCTCGGCTGTTCAGCTTGATGTTCGTGGCCTGCTTGGACGGCGGCGGCGTGTAGTCGGCCTTCTTGCGGATACGTGACTTCGGCACGAGGGTCTCTCCTGTCGATGCGCTGCGTGGCCGCGCAGGGAACTGTGGCGGGCTCCGGGGCAGCGTACAAGGGGACACAGAATGCTCCCCCGGGCGTCCGTTAGCGTAGTGCTTCCGTGGCGCCTAAGGAGATAAGGGTACGTTGAGCAATTCAGCCGACTCCCCCGAGGCCGGTTCCGGCACCTCCCCCGAGGCCGGGTCCGGAGGCTCGGCCGGCACGGGCCCCGATCCCGCCGACCGGAACGACGACCCCTCCGCCCGAGGCGGGTTCCGCCCCGTGCGCGTGCTCACCGTCGGCGTCTTCGCCCTGGCCGGGCTGATCTTCTTCACCAGCTTCGACACCGCCAAGGGCACCGACATCCGCACGGACGCCTCACTGCTGAAGCTCTCCGACCTGATCCAGGAGCGCAGTCACAAGAACGGGCAGCTCGACGAGTCCAACGCGGTTCTCCGGGACGACGTCGAGGCGCTCGCCGAGCGCGACGACGGCAGTACCGAGGCCGAGGACGCCAAGCTCAAGGCCCTGGAGAAGAACGCCGGCACCCAGAAGCTCAGGGGTGAGGCCCTCACCGTCACGCTGAACGACGCCCCGCCGGACGCCACCGCCAAGCTCCCCGGCTACCCCGAGCCGCAGCCCGACTATCTGGTCATCCACCAGCAGGACCTGCAGGCCGTGGTGAACGCCCTGTGGCTGGGCGGCGCCGAGGGCATCAAGGTCATGGACCAGCGGCTGATCTCCACCAGCGCCGTCCGCTGCGTCGGCAACACTCTGATCCTCCAGGGCCGCGTCTACTCGCCCCCGTACAAGATCCAGGCGGTCGGTGACCCGGAGAAGCTGCAGAAGGCGCTCGCCGCGAGCGAGGCGATCCAGAACTACATGGTGTACGTCAACGTCTACGGGCTGGGCTGGAAGGTCACCGAGGACGGACCGGTGACTCTGCCCGGGTACTCGGGCACAGTGGATCTGAAGTACGCCAAGCCCGTGGAGTGACGGCAGCCGGGGGACCCGTGTCGGTGCGCGTGATCGTGAGGACCGTCAGCGAACTCTGCATCACCGTCGGCACCCTGATCGTGCTGTTCGTCGTGTACGTGCTGTTCTGGACGGGCGTGAAGGCCGACACCGAGATGGACCGTCAGGTCGACCTGCTGCAGGACCGGTGGGCGAAGCAGCCGGTGAGGCCGACGTCCGGTGCGGGAGCCTCGGCGGCTCCGGAGCGGCCCGCCCCGTACTCGGACGCCGAGCCCTTCGCGCTCATGTACATCCCCCGCCTCGGTTCCACGTGGAACAAGCCCGTCCTCGAGGGCACGAAGACGGACACTCTCAAAAAAGGGCTCGGACACTACGCGAACACCACGCAGCTGGGGCAGAAGGGGAACTTCGCGGTCGCCGGCCACCGCCGCACCTACGGAGATCCCTTCAAAGATTTTCCCAAGCTGCGCCCCGGTGACGCGGTCGTCCTGTCCGACGGCGCGGACTGGTTCACGTACGTCATCGACAAGGGGCCCTTCCGGACATTGCCCACGGACGTCCAGGTCATCGACCCCGTGCCGACAAAATCCGGGTACACGCGCGAGGGGCGCTATCTGACGCTCACTACGTGCGACCCGGAGTGGGGACACAGTCATCGGCTCGTCGTCTGGGGCCATCTGGATTCCACACAGCCTGTGGAGTCAGGGAAACCGGAGGCACTACGCCGTTAGTCTGGTGGCGGTACGGCGTGAGTCCGGTGCCGTGGTGTGAAGGAAGGGACGGCATGTACGGCTGGATCTGGCGGCATCTGCCGGGTAACGCGTGGCTGAAGGCGCTGATCTCCCTCGTGCTGACCCTGGCCGTCGTCTATGTCCTCTTCCAGTACGTCTTTCCCTGGGCGGAGCCCCTGCTCCCCTTCAACGATGTGACGGTGAACGACCAGTGAGTGCCGCCCGACCCGCCCGGGTCCTCGTCGTCGACAACTACGACAGCTTCGTCTTCAACCTGGTCCAGTACCTGTACCAGCTGGGCGCCGAGTGCGAGGTGCTGCGCAACGACGAGGTGGTGACCGCCCACGCCCAGGACGGCTTCGACGGTGTGCTCCTGTCCCCTGGGCCCGGCACCCCCGAGGAGGCCGGCGTCTGCGTCGACATGGTCCGCCACTGCGCCGCGACGGGAGTGCCCGTCTTCGGCGTCTGCCTCGGCATGCAGTCCATGCAGGTGGCGTACGGCGGTGTCGTGAACCGCGCTCCCGAACTGCTGCACGGCAAGACCTCGCTGGTGGAGCACGAGGGCACGGGCGTCTTCGCGGGCCTGCCCACCCCCTTCACGGCGACCCGCTACCACTCCCTGGCCGCCGAGCCGACGACCGTACCGGCCGAACTGCAGGTCACCGCGCGCACCCACGACGGAATCATCATGGGCCTCAGGCACCGCGAACTGCCCGTCGAGGGCGTGCAGTTCCACCCCGAGTCGGTGCTCACCGAGCACGGCCACCGCATGCTCGCCAACTGGCTGGCGGAATGCGGCGACCAAGGGGCCGTGGCGAGGTCGACGGGGCTCGCCCCCGTGGTGGGCAGGGCCACGGCGTGACGGCACTGCGCCCCGAGCGCGAGAGTGCCCCCTACGGCGGCGAGGCCGCGTACGGGGGCGCCGAGTCGTTCGAGGCGGAGGCCTTCGAGCCTGGGTCGTCCTACCGTGACACGGCCGAACCCCAGCAGTGGGCCGCCCAGCATGCCTCGCCCTATGTCCAGGGCCAGGGCGACTGGTACGGGCAGCAGCCGTACACGGAGCCCTCGTTCGAGCCGTACGGGACCTACGAGCAGCGTCCGCAGGCTCCGTACGACGGCAGTTACGACGCCTACGCGCCGGAGGGCGTCCAGGGGGGACTCCCGGCGGACACCGCCCAGGAGCACCCTCCGATCGACGAGGAGACCGTGGCGCTCCGGGTGGAGGAGGCGCGGCGGATAGCGGCGACGGCCGAGTCCATACCTCCGTCTGCCGTCACAGCAGGCCGTGCGGCCCGCCGTAAGGCCGCCAGACGGCACGGGAGGCACGGAGGCCCCACGAGCACCCACGGGGCCTCCAGAGCCGCTCAGGGGCCCGACCAGCCCTTAGGCGCGGCTCCGCAGGCGTCGGCGCCCCTCTCCAGGATCGAGGCGCGGCGGGCGGCGCGGGCGCAGAAGCCCAGCGCGGGCGTGATCGCGAGCCGTGTCATCGGCGAGGTGTTCATCACCACGGGTGTGGTGATGCTGCTGTTCGTCACGTACCAGCTGTGGTGGTCGAACATCCGGGCCCACCAGCAGGCGGGCAGGGAGGCGACGAGCCTCCAGGAGGAGTGGAAGAGCGGGAAGCGCGCGCCGGGAGCCTTCGAGCCGGGGCAGGGCTTCGCCATCCTGCACATCCCGAAGCTGGACGTCGTCGTGCCGATCGCCGAGGGCATCAGCAAATCGAAGGTGCTGGACCGCGGGATGGTCGGCCACTACGACGCGAACAGCATCAAGACGGCCATGCCCGAGGACAAGACGGGCAACTTCGGCGTCGCCGGCCACCGCAACACCCATGGTGAACCGTTCCGTTACATCAACCGGCTGAAGCCGGGCGACCCGATCGTCGTGGAGACGCAGGACACGTACTACGTCTACGACATGGCCTCGATCCTGCCGGTGACACCGCCGTCGAACGTCAGCGTGCTCAATGCCGTGCCCCCGGGGTCGGGTTTCACGAAGCCGGGCCGGTACATCACCCTGACCACCTGCACGCCGGAGTTCACGAGCAAGTACCGCATGATCGTGTGGGGCAAGATGGTGGAGGAACGGCCGCGCAGCGAGGGGAAGCCCGACGCGCTCGTCCAGTAGGGGCTCGACCGAGGGCGGAAGAATAACTGTGGCAGTGACCACCGACGAGACCGAAGACAAGACGAGCGCGCCCGAGGCCGCGCCCCGCCGCCGTATGAGCCGGCTCGCCGTGGCGGTCAGTGTCTTCGGTGAACTCCTCATCACAGCGGGCCTGGTGCTCGGACTGTTCGTCGTCTACTCGCTCTGGTGGACGAACGTCCTCGCCGACCGGGAGGCGGACAAAGAAGCGAACAAGGTCCGCGACAACTGGGCCGCAGAGAACGGTCCGGGTGCCCTGGACACCAAGGACGGCATCGGCTTCCTGCACGTCCCCGCCATGGACAACGGCGAGGTCCTGGTGAAGAAGGGCACCTCCGCCAAGATCCTCAACGGTGGTGTCGCCGGGTACTACACGAACCCCGTCAAGGCGACCCTTCCCAGCTCCGAGAAGGACGGCAACTTCACCCTCGCCGCCCACCGGGACGGTCACGGCGCGAAGTTCCACAACATCGACAAGCTGGGGAAGGGCGACTCGATCGTCTTCGAGACCCGGGACAACTGGTACGTCTACAAGGTCTACGACACCCTCACGGAGACCTCGAAGTACAACGTCAAGGTCCTGTCGAACATCCCCAAGGAGTCCGGCAGGGAGAAGGCCGGCAAGTACATCACCCTCACCACCTGCACGCCCGTCTACACGTCCCGGTACCGGTTCATCGTGTGGGGCGAGCTGGAGCGCGTGGAGCGGGTGAACGCGGAACGCACGCTGCCGAAGGAACTGCGGTAGTTCGCGCCGACTGGCCTTTCGTAGGGATGTTTCACGTGAAACATCCGGTTTCACGTGAAACATCGCCATGACGACGGAGTCCCGGCCCCCTCCAGGGGGCCGGGACTCCGTCGTCGGGGGAACCGGTGGTGCTATCCGAAGAAGCCGCCGCCGTCGCCCCCGCCATTGTTGTTGTTCCCGTTGTTCCCGCCGAAGCCGACCGAGGCGAGGGTGATCGTCGTCTGGGCCGGGTCGGCGTCGTTGCCGCCGTCCGGGTCCTGATCGGTGACGAGCGCGGTGTCGCTCTGGTCGCTGCCGTTGGCGAACTGGATGTTGGTGAAGCCGGCCGCCTGCAGAATCTGCTTGGCCTGGCCGACGGTCCGTCCCACGACGTTCGGGACCTTGGCCTTCTGCTCCTCCTCCTCGGCCGCCTTGCCGATCTGGATGGTGACCGTGTCGCCCTTGTTCAGCTCGGAACCCGCCTCGGGGTTGGTCGCGACGACCTTGCCGACGAGGCTCTGGTCGTCGGTCTCGACCTCGGTGCAGGTACCGACGAGGTCGTTCGCCTGCATCTGGGTCTTGGCGGCCTCACAGTCCTGCCCGTTCACGGGAGGGACGATCGCCTTGTCCGGAGCCTTCGCGACCGTCAGCGTGACCGTGGAGCCCTTCTCGATCTTGCCGCCGTCCGGGTCCTGGCCGATCACGATGCCTGCAGTGCGGTCGGACTCCTTGGTCTTCTTCTCGACCTCGAAGCCCTTGTCCTCAAGCTGGGCCTCGGCCTCGTCGTACTGAAGGCCCTGGACGTCGGGCACCGAGATCTTCGGAGCGCCGGTCGAGATCACGAGGGCGATGGTGTCGCCCTTCTTGACCTTGACGTCGGCCTTCGGTGTCTGGTCGCAGACGTTTCCGGTCTTCTCGTTTTCGCACGCGCGCTTGGTGGTGGTCACGTTGAGGTCGACGTTCGCGGCCGACTCCTTCGCTTCCGCCTCGGTCTGGCCGATGAAGTTCGGCGCCTTGAGGGTGTCGTTGCCCGCGTCGTTCCCCGAGAACATCCACTGCCCGATGAGGACCGCGCCGATCAGCACCAGCACGCCGGCGACGACCAGGAGGATCGTCGAGGTGTTGTTCTTCTTCTGCTGGCGGCGACGGCCCTGGCGGTCGTCGTACCCGCCGTAGCCGTCGTCCGGGCCGACCGGGGGCAGCATGGTCGTGGCCCCGGCGTCGGGGCGCAGGGCGGTGGTCGGCTGGTCGTCGGGGTAGCCGCCGTAGCCGACCGAGCCCATCGCCGCCGTGGCCGCGACGGGCTGGCCGTCGAGGCAGGCCTCGATGTCGGCGCGCATCTCGTCGGCGGACTGGTAGCGATAGTCCGGGTCCTTGACCAGGGCACGCAGAACGATGGCGTCCATCTCCGGCGTGATCTCCGGGTCGAAGACGCTCGGCGGCTGGGGCTCCTCCCGCACGTGCTGATAGGCGACCGCCACGGGGGAGTCACCGATGAACGGCGGGCGGACCGTCAGCAGCTCGTAGAGCAGACAGCCGGTCGAGTACAGGTCGGACCGGGCGTCCACCTGTTCGCCCTTGGCCTGCTCCGGGGAGAGGTACTGGGCGGTGCCGATGACCGCGGACGTCTGCGTCATCGTCATGCCGGAGTCGCCCATGGCGCGGGCGATGCCGAAGTCCATGACCTTGACCTGGCCGTTGCGCGTCAGCATGACGTTGGCCGGCTTGATGTCGCGGTGGACGATCTGGTTGCGGTGGGCGTACTCCAGGCCCTGGAGGATGCCGATGGTCATTTCCATGGCCCGCTCCGGCAGCAGCTTGCGGCCGCTGTGGAGAAGCTCACGGAGGGTGGAACCCTCGACGTACTCCATGACGATGTACGGGATCGAGACCCCGTCGATGTAGTCCTCACCCGTGTCGTAGACCGCCACGATCGCGGGGTGGTTGAGTGAGGCGGCCGACTGGGCCTCCCGGCGGAACCTGGCCTGGAAGGTGGGGTCGCGCGCGAGGTCCGCTCGCAGCGTCTTCACTGCCACGGTGCGGCCGAGGCGGGTGTCCATCGCGAGGTAGACCTCCGCCATGCCACCACGGCCGAGCACCTGGCCCAGCTCGTACCGGCCGCCGAGGCGACGCGGCTCTTCCATAGCTTCCTACCAGCCCTCTCCGTCGGATCCCGACCGCACCGATGTGTGGTCCGGCGGCTGTGCTCCGGGCATACGGTACCCGGCTCGCCTTCTGTGACCTGGCCAACCGCGTCACCCGATACAGGACCGGTATCGCAACGTGCATCGATGTGAAGGCGACGTGAGCGGGGTCACTTCTTGCTGTTGATCACTGCCTGCATCACGCTCTTCGCGATCGGGGCGGCGAGACCGCCACCGGAGATGTCACCGCGATCGGCCGCACCGTCCTCGACGACCACGGCCACGGCGACCGGCGAGCTGCCGTCGCTGAGCTTGGCGTACGAGATGAACCAGGCGTACGGCTTCTCCTTGTTGTTCACGCCGTGCTGCGCGGTGCCGGTCTTGCCGCCGACCGTGACGCCGCCGATCTTCGCCCTGCCGCCCGTGCCCTGGGGGTCGTTGACGACGGTCTCCATCATGTCCTGGAGCTTCTGGGCGGTCTCCGACGAGACGGCCTGGGACAGGGTCTCGGGCTCGTGCGTCTCGATGACGTCGAGGTTGGAGGCGCGCAGCTGGTCGACCATGTACGGCTTCATCAGCTCACCGTCGTTGGCGACGGCGGAGGCGACCATGGCCATCTGCAGCGGGGTGGTGCGGTTGGAGGCCTGACCGATGCCGTCCATGGCGTTCTGCGGGTCGTTGTCCTCGGGGTAGACGCTCTCGGCGGCGCGGACCGGGACGTCCAGCTCGGCCTCGTTGAAGCCGAACTTCTCGGCCTGCTCGATCATCTTCTCGTTGCCGACGTTGTCCGACATCTTCGCGAAGACGGTGTTGCAGGAGACCATCAGCGCATAGCGCAGGGTGGCGTTCTTGCACACGCCGTGCTCGTTGGTGAGGTCGGTCTTCGTACCGGGCAGCTGGTACGGGTCGGGGGTCTTCGTCTTGTCGTCGATGCCCGAGACGATGTCGTTCTCCAGCGCCGCGGCGGCCGTGACCACCTTGAACGTGGAGCCCGGCGGGTAGGTCTCGCGCAGCGCGCGGTTCAGCATCGGCTTGTCGGAGTCCTTCTCCAGCTTCGAGAAGGTCTCGCCGTCCTTGTTGCTGATGCCGGCGAAGCTCGACGGGTCGTACGACGGCGTGGAGGCCAGGGCGAGGATCGCGCCGGTCTTGGGGTCGAGCGCGACGACGGCACCCTTCTTGTCGCCGAGGCCGTTGAAGGCGGCCTTCTGCGCGGCGGCATTCAGCGTGGTGACGACGCTGCCGCCCTCCTTCTTCTTGCCGGTGATCATGTCCAGCGTGTTCCGGAAGAAGAGGCGGTCGTCGTTGCCGGTGAGGATGCCGTCCTCGAGGCTCTCCAGCTGGTTCGCGCCGACGATCTGTGAGGAGTAGCCGGTGACCGGCGCCCACATCTCGCCGTTCTTCCAGGTGCGCTTGTACTTGTAGTCGGCGCCTTCGGACGCGACGGACCCGGTGATGGCCTTGCCGTCGACGATGATGTCCCCGCGAGGCGTGGCGTAGCGCTCGATGGAGACGCGCCGGTTCTCCTTGTCGGTGGCGAGGGAATCCGCCTTGACGTACTGGAGCCAGTTGTTGCGGACGAGCAGGGCGAGGACCAGGAGCCCGCAGAAGATCGCGATGCGGCGCAGGGGCTTGTTCATGACGGGCGGACCACCTGGGTCATCTCGGCGTCGGGGTTGGGTGCGGGGGCGGGCGCGGGCCTGCGCGCGGTGTCGCTGATTCTGATCAGGACGCCGATGAGTGCCCAGTTGGCGATGACCGAGGAACCGCCGTAGGCCAGGAACGGCATTGTCATACCGGTCAGGGGGATGAGGCCCATCACACCGCCGGCCACGACGAAGACCTGGAGGGCGAACGCGCCGGACAGGCCGACGGCGAGCAGCTTGCCGAACGGGTCGCGGGCGGCCAGGGCCGTGCGGATACCGCGCTCCACGATCAGGCCGTAGATCAGCAGGATCGCCATCACCCCGGTCAGACCCAGTTCCTCACCGAAGGTGGCGAGGATGAAGTCGGAGTTCGCGGCGAAGCGGATGAGCTCGGAGTGGCCCTGTCCCCAGCCGGTGCCGAGGGTGCCGCCGGAGCCGAACGCCCACAGGGCCTGCATGGCCTGCTCGGAGTGGATGATGCCGTCGGTGGTCCCCGCGCGGCTGAGCTTGTACTCGCGGTACGGGTCGAGCCAGGCCTGTACACGGGTCTGGACGTGCGGTTCGAAGCTGGCCACGCCGACCGCGCCCGCCGCGGACATCAGCAGACCGAACACGATCCAGCTGGTCCGCTCGGTGGCGACGTACAGCATGATCACGAACATGCCGAAGAACAGCAGCGACGTACCGAGGTCGGTTTCGAATACCAGGATGAGGATCGACATCGCCCAGACGACGATGATGGGGCCGAGGTCGCGGCCGCGCGGGAGGTACAGGCCCATGAAGCGGCGGCTGGCCAGCGCGAGCGCGTCGCGCTTCACCATCAGGTAGCCGGCGAAGAAGATCGCCAGAACGATCTTGGCGAACTCGCCGGGCTGGATGGTGAAGCTGCCGACCTGGATCCAGATCTTGGCGCCATAGGTGAGCTCGGCGCCGAGGCCCGGGACCAAGGGAAGCAGCAGCAGCACCAGCGCGCCGGCCATGGAGATGTAGGTGTAGCGCTGGAGGGTGCGGTGGTCCTTGAGGAAGATCAGTACGGCGATGAGGAGCGCGATGCCCATCGCTGTGTAGACCAGCTGATTCGTCGCCTTGCCGCCCGCCTGCCCGATCTGCTGGAGCAGTTTCGACTGGTCCAGTCGCCAGATCGCCACCAGCCCCAGCCCGTTCAGCAACGTGGCCAGGGGCAGCAGCAGCGGGTCCGCATATGGCGCGAACTTGCGCACGACGAGATGGCCGATGCCGGCCATCACGCCGAGACCGATGCCATAGGCGGCCAGCCCTGCCGGGATCTCGTCGTTCAGGGCGAGACCCACGTTGACGTAGGCGAACACCGGGATGACGACCGCGAACGCCAGCAGTGCCAGCTCGGTGTTGCGTCGGCTCGGGGTGCCGATCGCGCCGATCGTGGACGTGTGCTGCGTCGACGGGTTGGTAGTACTGCTCATCGTGTGACTGGGCCCCTCGCGGCTTGCCTACTGCTCACCGCACCGTGAGACCAGTTCCTGCTCCTCCTCCGAGAGGCTGGGGCCGGTCGACGGTGTGGGTGCGGTCTGGGTCGGGGTCGGGGACGTCGATGGTTTCGACGTCGGGGACGGTGTGGCCTTGGACGTGAGGGAGGTCTTCGTGGTTCCCGTGACTCCGCCGGCCTCGCCCGCGCCGGTCTTGGCGTTGCTGTCCGCCGCCTCGCGGCGCTCGGCGTTCTTCTTGCAGGCCGACGCCTGGGTGGACAGCTCCGTGATCTTCTTCTCGGCGTTGCTCAGACCGCCCTCGGCGATCGTGGCCTCGACCAGCTTCTGCTGGTAGGGCGGGAGGTACTTGAGTTCGATCTCGGGGTGGTCTTTCTGCACCTTCGAGAGCGAGATCCAGGCCAGGTCCTGGCTGATGCCGCGGTACAGCGCCACATGGTCGTCGTTGGCGCCGACGTAGTACTGCGTCTGGGTCCAGCGGTAACCGCCGTACAGGCCCCCGCCGACCACGGCGAGGGCGAGGACGCCGAAGAAGGATCTCTTCAGCCACCTGCGCTTCTTGCGCGGCTTGACGAAGTCGTCGTCCGAGTAGTCGTCGAAGCTGCCCGCGGCCGGCGTGTACCCGGTGGCGTCGCCGGAGCCGGGCGGACCGAACTCGCCGCCACCCTGCCCGTGCCCCTGACGGCCGAGGCCCGAGGCGCGGCCGGCCGGGGTCTGCATGATGCCGTTGTCCTGCAGGTGGAGCTGGTTCTCGGCGACCGCGCCGACCACGACCGGGGTGTCGGAGAGCTGCCCGGCGAGGGTGTCCCCGGTGTCGAGGTCGAGGACGTCGGCGATGATCACCGTGATGTTGTCCGGGCCGCCGCCGCGCAGCGCGAGCTGGATCAGCTCCTGCACGGTCTCCTGCGGACCCTGGTAGCTGGCGAGGGTGTCCTCCATCGTCTGGTGGGACACGACGCCGGACAGCCCGTCGGAGCAGATCAGGTACCGGTCGCCGGCACGCACCTCACGGATGGAGAGGTCGGGCTCGACGTGGTCGCCGCTGCCCAGCGCGCGCATCAGCAGGGAGCGCTGCGGGTGGGTGGTTGCCTCCTCCTCGGTGATGCGGCCCTCGTCGACCAGACGCTGCACCCAGGTGTGGTCCTGGGTGATCTGGGTGAGGACGCCGTCCCTGAGGAGGTACGCGCGGGAGTCGCCGACGTGCACGAGGCCGAGTCGCTGTCCGGTCCACAGCAGGGCGGTGAGCGTGGTGCCCATGCCCTCCAGCTGGGGGTCCTCCTCGACCATGGCGCGCAGTTGGTCGTTGGCGCGCTGTACGGCGGTGCCGAGCGAGGTGAGGATGTCGGAGCCGGGGATGTCGTCGTCGAGCGTGACGAGGGTGGAGATCACCTCCGAGGAGGCCACCTCGCCGGCCGCCTGGCCGCCCATGCCGTCGGCGATCGCGAGCAGCCGGGGACCGGCGTAGCCCGAGTCCTCGTTGCCCTCGCGGATCATGCCTTTGTGCGATCCGGCGGCGAAGCGCAGTGACAGACTCATGCGCACCTCGCCCGTCGGCTCCGGGTACATCCGCACGGTGCCCACCCTCCGGTCGGGAGCGCGCCGGGGCCCCTGGTGGGGGACTCCGCCGCGTGCTCGCTCCGCTCGCGCCTATTCATGATGTAGCACTACTTCCGCAGCTCGATGACGGTCTTGCCGATGCGGATCGGCGCGCCGAGCGGAATCGGCGTGGGAGTCGTCAGTCGGTTCCGGTCGAGATACGTGCCGTTGGTGGACCCCAGGTCCTCGACGATCCACTGGCCGTCGCGGTCCGGGTAGATCCGGGCGTGCCTGCTGGAGGCGTAGTCGTCGTCCAGCACGATCGTGGAGTCGTGCGCGCGGCCCAGCGTGATGGTCTGGCCCTGCAGCGCCACGGTGGTGCCCGTCAGCGTGCCCTCGCTGACGACGAGTTTGGTCGGGGCGTTGCGCCCGCGGCGGCCGCCGCCGCCGGTGGCGGGCGCGGGCTGCTGGCCGCGCTGCTGCGGTGGGGCGGCCTGGCGGGCGGCCGCAGCCGGCCGCGCGCTCTCTCGGCGCGACCCCCGCTGGGTGACGCGCGTACCGAACAGGTCGCTGCGGATGACCTGCACGGCCACGATCACGAACAGCCACAGTACGGCCAGGAAACCCAGCCGCATGACCGTGAGGGTCAGCTCTGACATTGCCCCCGCTTCACCCTTCGGCTTGCCGGTAAATGATGGTGCTGCTGCCCACGACGATCCGCGAGCCGTCGCGGAGCGTAGCGCGGGTGGTGTGCTGCCCGTCCACCACGATGCCGTTGGTGGATCCGAGATCCTGGATCGTCGAGGGCGTTCCGGTCCGGATCTCGCAGTGCCGGCGGGAGACGCCGGGGTCGTCGATCCGCACGTCGGCTTCGGTGCTGCGTCCCAGCACCAGCGTCGGGCGGGAGATCTGATGGCGGGTGCCGTTGATCTCGATCCAGTAGCGCATGCGCCCGCCGGCCGCCGGAGCGCCGGGCGGCCGCTGGCCTAGCGGGGCGACGCCGGGGCGGCCACCGCCGGGCGGCGGCGCGGCCGGCATGGGCGGGGCGCCCGCGGGTGCCGCGGTGGGCGGATAGCCGTAACCGCCGGGGCGGCCGGCGGCGGGGCTCGCCTGGGCGCCGGAGGGCGCCTGCTGGTCCGTGGATCCGGCGAGCGTACGGCTGCGTACCCGGTACAGACCGGTGTCGAGGTCGTCGGCCTTCTCCAGATGGACCTTGATGGGGCCCATGAAGGTGTAGCGCTGCTGCTTGGCGTAGTCGCGCACCATGCCGGCGAGTTCGTCGCCGAGCTGGCCGGAGTAGGGGCTGAGGCGCTCGAAGTCGGGCGTGCTCAGTTCCACGATGAAATCGTTGGGGACGACCGTACGGTCGCGGTTCCAGATGGTCGCGTTGTTGTCGCACTCCCGCTGGAGTGCTCCCGCGATCTCCACGGGCTGGACCTCGGACTTGAACACCTTGGCGAAGGTGCCGTTGACCAGACCTTCGAGACGTTGCTCGAACTTCTTCAGGACTCCCATGGGGCACCTCCTCCGTCGTCACCGCTCTGCGTACCGTGTCGGTACTGCTTACTGATCGTATCCACGCGCCGGGAAATCGGCTGGTTCCCCCGGTCGGCCCGGTCGACCGGTGTCACCCGGTATCGGCGCCCACTGGAGTCCCCCTGCCGGATTCCCACCGGAGCTCCTCTTCGAACTACCCCGTCCGAACTCTGCCAAGGATCGTAGAGGCGGTGCGAGACCAGTGTCCCGCACCGGACTGTGCGTCCCGTCCCTCTCCTGTGGAGATGGCCGGGACCGGTACGAGGTTGATACGTGAACCAGCACTCGTTGATACGTGGCCGGCGGGGCCGCGTGTTCGGTCCGTGCCGGTCGGTCCTGTCACGTCGCCGCGCAGCGGGGCCGGCCGTGCAGAAGGGATGTGAAGCCACCGTCTCCAGCGTGCTAATCTTCTCGATGTCGGAAGGCGCCGAAACCGCAAGGAACGGGGCCCGAGGACACACCTAATGCGCGGGTGGCGGAATAGGCAGACGCGCTGGATTCAGGTTCCAGTGCCCGCAAGGGCGTGGGGGTTCAACTCCCCCCTCGCGCACAGCGAAGCGGTCCCATCGTGATCACGATGGGACCGCTTCTTTTTGTGCGTTCGCGAACCGCTCGGCAGGGCTGCGTGCGCGGACTGCGGGGGCTGTGGAGTGTGAGGAGTCTCTCAGGGGGCTCGGTAAGGGCTTTCGGCTTCCGGTGGTGCGGAACGGCCCAGGGGCGTGCCGAGCTTCGCGTGCGCGGTCGCGGGTGGTCCTTGGGTCAGCGACACGAGAATCTTCGCAGATGGTGATACGTGCGATGTTTCACGTGAAACGGTGCCAAGTTGTATCGGTGGCTCTCTATGGGTGTCGGTTCCGCGAAATGGACCAGCACCGTTGACGCCCACCTGCCTCACACCTATCTTCTGGTCGTCAATTCGCACGCCGTTCGTATTTTCGAACGGACCTCTCGCTTCTCCCCCACATCTGCCAGAGACGAGGCGTACATGGCACCGCCGCTCTCCCGACGTTTTCTCCTCCGGTCCGCGTTGCTCACCGCGGCCATACCCGGAGTCTCCTTCGCGGCAGGTGGCGGACGGGCGGTCGCCGCCACGGTCCCGACGCCCGCCACCTGGTCGGTGCGGCCGTTCGAGCTGAGGGACGTGACGCTCGGGCAGGGCCTGTTCGCCGACAAGCGCCAACTGATGCTCGACCACGGGCGCGGTTACGACGTCGACCGTCTGTTGCAGGTCTTCCGGGCGAACGCGGGACTCTCCACCAAGGGCGCGGTCGCTCCCGGCGGCTGGGAGGGCCTGGACGGCGAGGCCAACGGCAACCTCCGTGGCCACTACACCGGGCACTTCCTGACGATGCTCGCCCAGGCCTACGCCGGCACCGGGGACACGGCCTACTCCGACAAGATCCGCTACATGATCGGCGCCCTGACCGAGGTGCGCGAGGCGCTGCGCGCCGACCCCCGCATGCTCGCCGTGACCGGGAGGTTCGGCACCGCGCAGGAGAACGTCCGGGGCTCCTACCAGTACGTCGACCTGCCGGACGGCGTGCTCGGCGATGCCTCCGCGATCACCTTGTCGGCCTGGGTGAAGCCCACGCACCACGCCAACTGGGCCCGTGTCTTCGACTTCGGCGACAACAGCACCCGCTACCTGTACCTGGCGGCGCGCAACGCGAGCGGTTTCCCGCGCTTCGCCGTCACCACCAACGGGCCCGGCGGGGAGCAGGGGCTCAACGGCACCGCCGCCCTGCCGCTCGACCGGTGGAGCCATCTCGCGGTGACGATCGGCGGCGGCACCGGCACGCTCTACGTCAACGGCACGGCCGTCGCGCGGAACACGGCGATGTCGCTCACCCCTGCGGCTCTCGGCACCCTGGCGAACAACTGGCTCGGTCGGTCCAACTTCCCCGCCGACCCCGTCTTCGCGGGCGCGTTCGACGAGTTCAACGTCTGGTCACGGGCGCTGACGGCCGCCGAGATCACCTCGCTGCAGAGCGACCGTGCCCCGGACTCGCCGGCGGGCCGCGGCGACCTGGCCTCGTACGACTTCGTCGAGACCGGCGGGGGCGCGTTCGCGGACGGCTCCGGGCGCGGGCTGACCGCCACCCTGCGCCGCACCTGGGGCGCGCCCAGCCATGACGGATTCCTGGCGGCGTACCCGGAGACGCAGTTCATCGAGCTGGAGTCGATGACCAGCGGCGACTACACGCGCGTGTGGGCGCCGTACTACACCGCGCACAAGATCCTGCGCGGGCTGCTGGACGCGTATCTCCACGTCGACGACGCGCGGGCGCTCGACCTGGCGGCGGGCCTGTGCGACTGGATGTACTCCAGGCTGTCGAAACTGCCGGACGCCACCCTGCAGCGGATGTGGGGCATCTTCTCCAGCGGTGAGTACGGGGGCCTGGTCGAGGCGATCGTCGATCTGTACGCGATCACCGGCAAGGCCGACCATCTCGCCCTGGCCAAGCTGTTCGACCTGGACAAGCTCATCGACGCCTGTGCCGCGAACACCGACACGCTCGACGGTCTGCACGCCAACCAGCACATCCCGATCTTCACCGGACTGATCCGCCTGTACGACGTCACGGGCGAGGCGCGCTATCTGACCGCGGCCAAGAACTTCTGGGACATGGTGATCCCCCAGCGGATGTACGGCATCGGCGGCACCAGCACGGCCGAGTTCTGGAAGGCGCGCGGGATCGTCGCGGGGACGATCAGCGACACCAACGCCGAGACCTGCTGTGCGTACAACCTGCTCAAGCTGAGCCGGAGCCTGTTCTTCCACGAGCAGGACCCGAAGTACATGGACTACTACGAGCGGGCGCTGCTCAACCAGGTCCTCGGGTCCAAGCAGGACAAGGCCGACGCCGAGAAGCCGCTGGTGACGTACTTCATCGGGCTGAAGCCCGGCCAGGTGCGCGACTACACCCCCAAGCAGGGCACCACCTGCTGCGAGGGGACGGGCATGGAGAGCGCCACCAAGTACCAGGACTCGGTGTACTTCGCCCGGGCCGACGGAAGCGCGCTGTACGTCAACCTGTACAGCGCCGCGACGCTGGACTGGTCCGCGAAGGGGGTGACGGTCGCCCAGAGCACCGACTACCCCCGTGAGCAGGGCACCACGATCACCGTCGGAGGGGGCGGCGCGGCCTTCGAGATGCGGCTGCGGGTGCCGTCCTGGGCGAGTGCCGGTTTCCGGGTGACCGTCAACGGCAGCGCGGTGAGCGGTACCCCGGCGCCGGGGAGCTACTTCACGATCCCCTCCCGCACCTGGAGCAGCGGGGACGTCGTACGCGTGACGATCCCGTTCCGGCTGCGGGTGGAGAAGGCCCTCGACGACCCTTCGCTCCAGACGCTGTTCTACGGGCCGGTCAACCTGGTCGGCAGGAACAGCGCCACCACTCACCTGTCGGTGGGGCTGTACCGCAACGCCGGGCTCTCCGGCGATCTGCTGCCCTCCCTCACCCCGGTGGGCGGAGAGCCGCTGCACCACACGCTGGACGGCACCGAATTCGCTCCCTTCCACGAAGGGAGCGAGCACCCGACCCACGCCTATGTGAAGCGTGCCGAACCGAAGGTGGTCCTCGGCGGCACCGACTCGGGTGTCGCCAACCCGGCGAAGTCCGACGGTACGACCCTGCTGGACGAGATCTGGGCCGGGGCGCCGTTCGCCGACAAGGACGCCCTGGTGGCGCGGGTGCGGTCGGCCGTCACCTCCTGGGTGTCGGCCGGACTGCTGAGCCAGGCCGACGGACAGCAGGTGGTGACCACCGCGCGGAACGCCACATACGCGGCCTAGCGGCACGGGCGGCCGTTCCCCGGGAGGGGGCGGCCGTCCTTCGCGTTCCACCTCCCACGCGGTTACGCGGCGAGGCGCGCGGCCAGGTTCTTGGCCTTGACGACCGCGTCGTCGAAAGCCTTGGCCCGGGAGGCCTCCGAGAGGGGGATCAGCTCGCTCATCGCGGGGTTGTGCGGGGCCATGGTCAGCTCCGGGACGATGAAGTCGAGCTCCAGGCCGAGGGTCTCGGACAGGACCGCCGTCAGGTAGTTCTGCACGTACTCCAGGGGTTCGCGGGGCGTGCCCGGCGCGTAGGAGCCGCCGCGGCTGGCGACGACCGTGGCCGGGGTGCCCTTGGTCTTCGAGTCCTCGGTCATGGCGGTGCGGCCGATGAGGACGACGTTGTCCAGCCACGTCTTGAGGGTGGACGGGATCGAGAAGTTGTACATGGGGGCGCCGATCAGGATCGCGTCCGCCTGCTCCAGCTCCACGATGAGCTTCTCGCGCTCGGCGAAGGCCGCGGCCTGCTCGGGGGTGTGCGTGGCCGGGTCGGCGAAGCCGGCGGTGTGCGCGGCGGCGCTGATGTGCGGCACGGGATCGGCGTGCAGGTCGCGGTAGACGACCGTGCCGTCCGGATGCTGGTCCTCCCAGGCCTTGCGGAAGGCCTCCGTCACCGCGCGCGATGACGAGGCGCCGGCGGGAAACGCGGACGAGTCCAGGTGCAGCAGCGTAGCCATGGAGAGCTCCAGAGGAAGTCGCTTCGTTTTCGTACTCGACTATGAATAACACAGTCACTTACTTTTTTTCATCCACATACTTCGGGCCAGTACTCTTGTTCTCATGGCGGAGCAACAGCAGGGCATCCATGGCGCCGGGCCGTGTCAGCGGGTCGACGAGGGCATCACCCGTGTGTTCGCCCTGCTCGGCAAGCGGTGGACGGGTCTGATCGTGGCCGTCCTGATGCCGCATCCCGCACATTTCGTCGATCTGCGCAGGGCGATTCCCGGCATCAGCGAGCGCATGCTCTCCGACCGGCTCACCGAACTCGGCGGGGCCGGACTGGTGGTGCGCGAGGTCGACGACGGGCCGCCGCTGCGCGTCACCTACCGGCTGACCGAGGCGGGGGCGGCGCTGGAACCGGCGCTGCGGGAACTCAAGGACTGGTCCGAGAGCCATCTGCCGCGGAGCGGGCCGTGTCCGGGGGCGGCGCGGACGTCGTAGCGTGGTCGGCCGAGGGTTGTGCAGTGGGTCGCGGGTCGGCTCGGCAGCGGGTGGACGACCGGGGTTTTCGCAGGTCCCGGCGGGTGCGATACGGAGTTTTCCACAGGGTCTGACGCGTTTCGGCCACCGGCTGTAACGTCAGCACGAGTTGATGTTCGTGCGTGGACGTGTACGGGGGAGGCGGTCGTGATGACCGAGGCCGGTACGACGGCAGGGCCGGTGGCCGACGCGGAGTCGGCGCAGTCGCGGGGGGCGGGGGCGGAGGCGACGGTGTCGCCGTCGGCCGCCGCGCGGGTGCCGGGGGTGAGGGGGTTCGCCCGGTGGCCGTCGGTGGGGTCGCCCAAGGACGAGGGCAAGGCGCTGCGCACGAGGGTGCCCCGCAGTGCCCACGCGGACCTGACGCTCACCACCGACCGGCCGGACGCGGTGTCCGCGGTCGAGGAGTCCAACCGCGGCCGGATCGCCGGCCTCACTCCGATAAGGGTCGGCAGGATGGCGGCCACCCCCTTCGCGTTCCTGCGCGGCTCGGCGGGCCTCATGGCCCACGACCTCGCCCGTACGCCCATGACCGGCATCGGCGCCCAGCTCTGCGGCGACGCCCACGCGGCCAACTTCGGCCTGTACGGGGACGCCCGCGGCGGACTGGTCATGGACCTCAACGACTTCGACGAGACCGTGCACGGCCCCTGGGAGTGGGACCTCAAGCGCCTCGCCGCCTCCCTGGTGCTCGCCGGCCGCGAGGCGGGTGCCGACGAGGAGGTGTGCCGCAAGGCGGCCTACGACGCGACGGGTGCCTACCGGCGCACGATGCGCCTCCTCGCCAAGCTCTCGGCGCTCGACGCGTGGAACGCCATCGCGGACGAGGAACTGGTCTCCCACACCGACGCCCACGACCTGCTCGGCACACTGGACCGGGTCTCGGAGAAGGCGCGTGCCAACACCAGCGGGCGCTTCGCGGCCAAGGCGACCCGGGCGGTGGAGGGCGGCGGCCGCCACTTCGTGGACGCCCCGCCGGTGCTGCGCCGCGTGGAGGACGCGGAGGCGGCCGCCGTGGCCACCTCCCTGGAGCAGTACCTGACCACGCTGACGGAGGACCGCCACCCGTTGCTGGCCCGGTACGCCGTGCACGATGTGGCGTTCCGCGTGGTCGGCACCGGCAGCGTGGGCACCCGCTCGTACGTCGTGCTGCTCCTGGACCACCGCGGGGAGCCGCTCGTCCTCCAGGTGAAGGAGGCCCGCCCCTCGGCGCTGGAACCACACCTCGCGACAGCCGGCTTCGAGGTGCCGGAGGTGGACCACGAGGGCCGCCGGGTGGTGCTCGGCCAGAAGCGCATGCAGGTCGTCAGCGACATGCTGCTCGGCTGGACCTCGGTCGACGGCCTCCCCTTCCAGGTACGTCAGTTCCGCAACCGCAAGGGCAGCGTCGACCCCGCGGCCCTGGCCGCCGACCAGATCGACGACTACGGCCGCATGACCGGTGCCCTCCTCGCCCGCGCCCACGCCCACAGCGCCGACCCGCGCCTCATCGCCGGCTACTGCGGCAAGAACGACGAACTGGACGAGGCGACGGCCACGTTCGCCGTGACCTACGCGGACCGTACGGAGGCGGATCACGCGGAGCTGGTGACGGCCGTGCGGGCGGGACGCATCGCGGCGGAGGTGGGGGTCTGAGCGAGGGCCGGTGGAGGGTTCCCGGGGGTACCGAGCGGGCCGAGCGCGGCCGGCCGGGCGGCTGGGTGGTGCGGGCCTGGTCGCTCCGATCGCCGTCCTCGGCGGCTTTCGCCGGGGGCCGGAGCCGTGGCCTAGGCTGGGTCGGGTGACGACCCCGGAAGCCGAGCAGACACCGTCCGAGCGCCCCACCGAGCCCGGGCGGCCCGATGAGGCCACCGAGCCCGTCGAAGGCGCGGCACCGACCGAGGGCGCCGAGGGCACGGCGTCCACCGGGGGTGGGTCCTCCGCCGAGGGCGGCTCGGGGCGGCCCGAGGAGCGGCTGGAGCGGGCCGTGCGGGCGGCCGAGCAGGCGCTGATCGAGTACGAGATCGCCGTCGAGACCTTCCGGGTCGAGGTGGAGAACTTCTCCCGGTTGCACCACCAGAAGCTCGGCCCCGTGTACGCGCGGCTCGACGAGCTGGACGCCCGGATCGCCGAGGCGAAGGCCGCGCGCACCGGTGACCCCGAGGATGTGCGCAAGGCCCAGGAGGCGCGGGCCCGGGTCATGCCCATGCCGGGCGTGGAGGAGCTGTTCCACGGCTGGATGGACTCGGAGGGTCTGTTCCCCGAGGCCGCGGCCATGCTCACCGATCAGCCCGTGCGGTCGCCGGAGCGGGTGCGACCGAGCGACGAGGCTCGCCGGCTCTACCGGGAGCTGGTCCGCAAGGCCCACCCCGACCTGGCCCAGGACGACAAGGAGCGGGTGCGACGGGACGAGTTCATCGCCCGGGTGAACGCGGCGTACGGCCGGGGCGACGAGGTGCTGCTGCGAGAGCTGTCCTCGGAGTGGGCGGCCGGGCCCGTGGAGCAGGAGCGCGGGCCGAGCCGGGCCGAGGAGCTGTACGCCCGGCTCGAATGGCTCGCCCAGCGCAAGGAGTTGCTCGCCCTCGTGGCCAAGGAGCTGGAGGAGGGGGCCATCGGGTCGATGCTCCGCCTCGCCCCGGAGGACCCGGACCGGCTCCTCGAGGAGATCGCCGACCAGTTGCTGGCGGAGGTCGAACAGCGTGAGACCGAGCTGGCGGAGCTGCTCGGCCGGGACGATTAGCCGGGGGCGGGTCGGGTAGCGTCGTGCGCATGCAATCCGGATCTGGTGTGCCCACGGTCGAGGTCGCGGACCTCAAGGACGACGACTTCCTGCTGGACGTCCGGGAGGACGACGAGTGGCAGGCGGGTCATGCCGAAGGGGCGCTGCACGTCCCCATCAGTGAGTTCGTGTCGCGCTACGGCGAGGTGACCGAGGCGGCTCCGCAGGACGGCAGGATCCATGTGATCTGCCGTTCGGGCGGTCGTTCGGCGCAGGTCACCATGTATCTCGTCCAGCAGGGCATCGACGCCGTGAACGTGGACGGCGGCATGCAGGTGTGGGCGGCAGCCGGCCGTCCGGTGGTGGACGACCAGGGCGGGGCCGGGTTCGTTCTCTAGGCGACTCGTCTCCCTGGGGGCAGGTGGCGGATCGCATGCGCGTGGGGCGCGCGGACAGGACGTACGCGCCCCAGGGTGTGGTGTGCGTGGCCCTCAGCCCAGGGGGTGGGCCGCCAGAAGATCGCCCAGTGCCTCTTCGTGGGCCGCCGCGGGGCCGAGCGACAGTTCCAGGTGCTTGGCCCAGGCGTGATAGCGGTGCAGGGGGTAGTCGACGTCCGCGCCGAAACCCCCGTGCAGATGCTGTGCGGTCTGCACGACCCGTCGTACGCCCTCCGAGGCCCAGATCTTGGCCACCGAGACGTCTCCGGCGGCGGGCAGCGCACCCCCCGCCCCGGAGGTGATCCGCCAGGCGGCCTGCCACAGCGTCGCCTCCATCGCGCGCAGGTCGATGAAGCGGTCGGCGGCCTGGACGGCGACGGCCTGGAACGAGGCGATCGGGAAGCCGAACTGTTCGCGCTTTCCGGCGTATTCGCTGGTCATGCCGAGTACGGCCTCACCCAGACCGAGCGCCAGCGCGCAGGTGCCGGTGGCCAGCAGCTCCCGCAGCCGCTCCCACGCCCCCTCCGCGTCGATGATGTCCCGCGCGGCGATCCGTGCCGACTCCAGCCGCAGCTCCGCGAGGCGTTCACCGCTGGTGGAGATCTGCTCGGCGAGCGTCACGCCTGGGTGGACGCGGGGAACGAGGGCGAGCACGGCCCGTCCGTCGGCGGCCGCGGTGTCCTGTCCGGCTTCGTCGGCGGAGAGGCCGGGGAGGACCGACTCCGGCGCAACCGTGGCGGGGACGACGACGAAGTCCGCGTGGTGCGCCCAGGGCACCGCCGTCTGCACGCCGTCCAGGACCCAGCCGCCGTCGCTGTCCCGCCGCGCGGTCACGGCGAGTTCGGCGGGGTCGTGGCCGGTGCGGCCGTGCGCGGCGACGGTGAGGACGATCTCGCCCCGGCCGACGCGGGCGAGCAGATCCTCCCTCAGCTCCTCGCTCCCGTGTGCCTGGACGGCCACGGCGGCGGCACTGGTCTCCAGCAGCGGCCCCCTGGCCAGCACCTTCGCCGACTCGCGCAGCACCAGGCACAGTGCGATGGGGTCGAGCCCCGAACCGCCGTACGCCGGGTCCAGCAACAGGCTGAGGAGATCCGCGCCCGCGAGCTTCGCCCACAGGGGCCGGTCGAAGTCGTCGGCCACGGCCCCCGGCACGAGCGACGGGCTCGGGACGCCGTCCGGTGCGACCCCGGCGAACACCGCCCTCGCCGCCTCGGCCGCCGCCTGCTGCTCCTCGGTGAAGGTGAAGTCCACGGTTCCGCCCTTCCGTGTCGCCGATGACAGGGCGTCAAGATAGAACAGGTTCTAGAAGAGGGGAATGGCGCGGAGCCGGCCGTTGGTCGCGCGGCGGGCGAGGCGGGCGGCTGGCGGCGGGCGAGGCGGGCGGCTGAGCGGACGAAGCGGCTTTCGGGGAGAGGCGGACCACACCGCGCCGTAAGGTGTCCCCCGCTGTGGATAACCTCAAGGGTGCCGTGCGAGCGGTGTGACGATGTGACTGCTGTGACCATCGGGGCTGTGCCGGACGGATACGGCTGAGTAAGTTCCGGTGGGGAAGCGGACCGGGTCCGTAGGAATCGGGGAGCGGGGCGGAATGGACGCGAACGACGAGGTCTCGAACGCCCGGCGGGGGCCGGACGAGCCCGAGGGCTCCGACTCCGCGAGCGAGGCGGACCCGCGGGTTCAGCCGTCCCGGCAGACCCCGGACCCCGCCTCGCCCCCGGTTCAAAAGCCCGCCTCGCCGCCGACTCCGGATCCCGTCATGCCATCGGCCCCGCACCTCGCCTCGCCATCGGCCCCGGACCCCGTCACGCCCCCGGTTCAGGAGCCCGCCTCGCCGCCGACTCCGGATCCCGTCATGCCATCGGCCCCGCACCTCGCCTCGCCATCGGCTCCGCACCTCGCCTCGCCATCGGCTCCGCACCTCGCCTCGCCATCGACGCCGGATCTCGGCATGTCTTCGACGGCAGACCCCGTCGCGCCATCGACGCCAAATCTCGGCATGTCCTCGACGGCAGACCCCGTCACGCCATCGACGCCGGTCACCGCTGCGGACCCTTCCCCGGGCCCGGCAGCCTCCGGCATGGCCGCGCTCACCCTGCCGTACCAGATAGCCGTGGCGCTGGTGCTCGCGGTCGTGGCGGTGGCGACCTGCGCCCACCTCGGGCTGGTGTTTCTCCATATCGCGCCCTCGAACACGCTGACGAAGCAACACGGCCGGGCGGTGGACGAATGGGTGTATCCGGAGTTCGAGCAGAACTGGAAACTGTTCGCACCGAACCCGTTGCAGCAGAACATCGCCGTGCAGGCGCGCGCCGAGGTCCGCACCGCCGACGGTGAGACACGCGAGACCGGCTGGTACGACCTGTCCGCGCTGGACGGCGCCGCGATCGACAGGAACCCGGTGCCGAGCCACACCCAGCAGAACGAGCTGCGCCGGGCCTGGGACTTCTACGTCGCCACGCACGACAACGACCACCGCGCCACCACTTCGCGCGGCGACCTCTCCGAGCGCTATGTGCGCCGGATCGTGGTGATGCGCCTGGACCGCGAGCAGGCCGGCGAGCCGGGCGGTGTGATCGAGCGGATCCAGCTCCGGTCCCGTACCACCAACGTGCCGGCGCCCGAGTGGAGCGAGGAAAAGGTGTCCGACAAGCCAGTCGTCCGTGAGCTGCCCTGGTGGCAGGTGACCGACGACGACCGGACGGACGCCGCCGCCAACGCGGGTGGGGCCGGCCGGGCCACCACCGGCCGGACGGAGGCGAGCGCCGAATGAGCGGCTCCGTGACTGCGACCGACCCGGTCCGCCGAGGGAGCCCCCTGGCGCGTCTGACCGCTGCGATAGGCAACGGGATCACTCGCGTGACGGATGGCGCGCTGGGCCCGTACCAGAGCGCGATCGTCCGTATCGGCTTCTCCGCGACCTGGCTGCTGTTCCTGCTGCGCGAGTTCCCGCACCGACGCGAGCTCTACGGCCCCGACGGGCCCTGGAGCTGGGAGCTGGCCCAGCAGCTGACGGCGAGCAACGACGCGTTCACGGTGCTGATGTGGTCCGACAGCATGGTGTGGTTCGAGATCGTCTACGCCGTCGCCGTCCTGTCCACCTTCCTGCTGCTGCTCGGCTGGCGCACCCGCGCCATGAGCGTGCTCTTCATGATGGGCGTGCTCTCGCTGCAGAACCGCAGCGTCTTCATGGGCGACGGCGGCGACAACGTCCTCCACCTCATGGCGATCTACCTTGTCTTCGTCCGCTGCGCCCAGGTCTGGTCGCTGGACGCGCGGCGCGCAGGGCGTGGGCGCGAGCGGCTGGAGCTGGACGGCAGGGCCCCGGAGGACCGGGTCGGTCCCGCGCTGTGGTGCGTGCTCGGGTTCGCGCTGCTGCTGGTGACGTTCGGGGGACTGATCCCCGGCGGTCTGCTGGGCGGCTGGCTGACGTTCTTCTGGGGGCTCTGGGCGGTGCACGCCCTGTGGTGGGCCGCCGGGCGCATCGCGTCGGACACCAAACCGCGCGCGCTGCTCGACATCGTCGGCAACCTCACGCACAACGCCGCTCTCGTCGTGATCATGGCCGAGGCCTGTCTGATCTACGCGGCGGCGGGCTGGTACAAGATCCAGGGTGGGCGCTGGCAGGACGGCACGGCGGCCTACTACCCGTTCCACCTGGACTACTTCTCGCCCTGGGCCTCGCTCTCCGACCTGCTGTCGTCCAGCGGCACGATGGTGATGCTGGTGACGTACGGGACGGTGATTGTCCAGGTCGCCTTCCCGTTCACGCTGTTCAACCGGCGCGTCAAGAACGTCCTGCTGGCGGTGATGATGACCGAGCACGCCGTGATCGCCGTCGTGCTGGGGCTGCCCTTCTTCTCGCTCGCGATGATCGCCGCCGACGCCGTCTTCCTGCCCACGCCCTTCCTGAAGCGCCTGGGCGCACTGGCGGCACGCGCGCGTGACCGCGTCGTGCGTCGCGTCCTGCCGGGGCGCGCCCTCACGATCCCGGGCCCGCGCCGGCCACCGGTCCCCGACGAGGCGGAGGCGGCCGAGCAGGCGCGCGTAGGCTTCAGCGCATGAACGAACCGGTGAGCGGACCCGCAGGCGAACCGGCGACGGGACCCGCGGCCGGCCCGGCGGGAGATGCCGAGGCCGGACGGGCGACCGCGGCCGCCGCCCGTCCGCCGGGCGATCCTGTGGGGGCATGGCACCGCCTCGCCGACGCCTCCGTCCTGCTCGACGGTTTCCACGCGCTGAAGCACGCCGTCCGCTTCGGCGCGCAGGTGCCGGTGGCCGTCACCGCCGACCGCACGGCGGCCCTCGCCCTCGCCGACGATCTGGCCCCGGACGTACGGGACCGGCTCGTGGACCTCCTCCAGGAAGTCCCGGAGGAGACGTACCGGGCCCTCGTACCGCGCCCGCACCCCACCGCCGTCGCCGCCCTGGCCGTACGCCCCGCGCGCGCGGCCCATCTGGCGGCTCTCGCCCGGGTCCCGCGCGCCGCCCCCGTGGTCGTGCTCGACAACCCGCGCAACCTGGGCAACGCGGGCGCCGTGATCCGGCTGGCCGCCGGCTTCGGGGCGACCGGCGTGGTCACCACGGGCACGCTGGATCCCTGGCATCCCACGGTCGTGCGCGGCGGGGCGGGTCTGCACTTCGCCACGGCCGTCGAGCGCCTGGAGGTGGCCGATCTGCCTCCCGGCCCGCTCTTCGCGCTCGACCCCGAGGGCGACGACATCCGGGGGCTGAAGCTCCCGGACGACGCCGTCCTCGCGTTCGGCTCCGAGCGCAGCGGCCTGTCGACCGACCTGCGCGCCCGCGCCGACCACCTGCTGTCCCTCCCGATGCGCCCCCAGGTCTCCAGCTACAACCTGGCGACGAGCGTGGCGATGACGCTGTACCACTGGAGCGCGGGTTCCTTCTGAGCACATGAGCTGAGGGAACCGGGCTGAGGGAACGAGGAGGCAGCCCGCCCCTAGCGGAGCGCCTCGCTGCGGACCTCGACCACCCGGAAGCGGTTGGCGACGAAGGCTCCGTCGCACAGGGCCGCGTTCGCCGCCGGGTTGCCGCCGGACCCGTGGAAGTCCGAGAACGCCGCCGTCTGGTTCACGTACACCCCGCCCGTGAGGTTCAGCGACAGCTGCGCGCACTCCTCCAGGCAGACCTCCTCGACGGCCTCGGCCACCTCCTCGGAGGTCGTGTACGCGCCGACGGTCATCGCGCCCTTCTCGCCGATGGTCCGGCGCAGCAGCTCCAGCCCCTCCGCGGCCGAGTCGACGGCCACGGCGAACGACACCGGCCCGAAGCACTCGCTCAGGTAGGCGGCCTCGTCCTCCGCGCCCTCCCAGTACTTCCGCGCGCCGTCGAGCTTCACGATCACCGGTGTGCGCACGACGGCGTCCGGGAACTCTGGGTTGGTGATCTCCCGTGAGGGGAGCGCGACTTCGCCGAGCGACGCGGCCGCTTCGAGGCGGGACTTGACGTCGGGGTTCACGATCGCGCCGAGCAGCGCGTTCGCGCGCGCGTCGTCGCCCAGCAGACCCCCGACCGACCGGGCGAGGTCGGCGACGACCTCGTCGTAGGACTTGGCGCCCTGGTCGGTGGTGATGCCGTCGCGGGGGATGAGCAGGTTCTGCGGGGTGGTGCACATCTGGCCGCTGTACAGGGACAGGGAGAAGGCCAGGTTGGAGAGCATGCCCTTGTAGTCGGCGGTGGAGTCGATCAGCACCGTGTTGACGCCGGCCTTCTCCGTGTAGACCTCCGCCTGGCGGGCGTTGGCCTCCAGCCAGTCGCCGAAGGACGTCGAGCCGGTGTAGTCGATGATGCGGATCTCGGGGCGGGTGGCCAGGTCCTTGGCGATGCCCTCGCCGGGGCGTTCGGCGGCCAGCGCGACCAGGTTGGGGTCGAAGCCGGTCTCGGCGAGGACCTCGCGGGCGACCTGGACGGTGAGGGCGAGCGGCAGCACCGCGCGCGGGTGGGGCTTCACGAGGACCGCGTTGCCGGTGGCGAGGGAGGCGAACAGGCCCGGGTAGCCGTTCCACGTCGGGAAGGTGTTGCAGCCGATGACGAGGGCCGTGCCGCGCGGCACCGGCTTGAACTTCTTGGTGAGCGCGAGTGGGTCGCGCTTGCCCTGGGGCTTGGTCCACTCCGCGTCGTCCGGGGTGCGGACCTGCTCCGCGTACGCGTACGCCACCGCTTCCAGGCCTCGGTCCTGGGCGTGCGGGCCGCCGGCCTGGAAGGCCATCATGAAGGCCTGGCCGCTGGTGTGCATGACGGCGTGGGCGAACTCGTGGGTGCGGTCGCTGATGCGCTTGAGGATCTCCATGCACACCGCGGCACGCGCCTCCGCTCCCGCGTCGCGCCACGCGCGCCGGCCCGCCTTCATGGCGGGCAGCAGCGTGTCGAGGTCGGCGTGCGGGTAGGTGACGCCCAGCTCGATGCCGTACGGCGAGACCTCGCCGCCCACCCAGTCGTCGGTGCCGGGTTGCCCGAGGTCGAGACGGGTGCCGAGGAGGGCGTCGAAGGCTGCCTTGCCCTCGGCCATCCCCAGGCTTCCGTTCTCGCCGTAGGCCTTGGGGTGTTCGGGGTGGGGCGACCAGTACGCGCGGGTGCGGATCGCTTCCAGCGCCTGGTCGAGGGTGGGCCGGTGCTTGGCGATCAGGGCGTGCGCGGACGGTTCGGCGGCCATGCTTGACCAACTCCTCACGTCAGACACTCTTCTTCGAGCTCTGACCTGGGCAGGAACAGGCGGACAGAGTTAGAGTAACCGAACGATCGGTCGGGACAAGGGGGTCCGCCGCATCTGTGGACAACCCCGTGCGGGAGGATCGCGCACATGACAGGACTCGACCCCGGCAGCCCCGTGGCCGTCGTAGGTACCGGCACCATGGGCCAGGGCATCGCCCAGGTCGCGCTGACCGCGGGCCACCTCGTACGGCTGTTCGATGCCGCGCCCGGCCGTGCGAGGGAGGCCGCCGAGGCGATCGGCGCCCGGCTCGACCGGCTCGTCGCCAAGGACCGCATGACCGGCGCCGACCGGGACGCCGCGCGCGCCCGGCTGCACGCCGCCGAGGATCTCGCCGACCTCGCGGACTGCGGTCTGGTCGTCGAGGCGATCCTGGAGCGGCTGGACGCCAAGCAGGAGCTGTTCCGCGCGCTGGAGGACGTCGTCGGCGAGGACTGCCTGCTCGCCACCAACACCTCGTCCCTGTCCGTCACGGCCATCGGCGGCGCCCTGCGCAACCCGGGCCGCTTCGTGGGCCTGCACTTCTTCAACCCCGCGCCGTTGCTGCCCCTCGTCGAGGTGGTCTCGGGCTTCGCCACCGACGTGACGTCGGCCACGCGCGCGTACGAGACGGCCCGCGCCTGGGGCAAGACGCCCGTCGCCTGCGCCGACACCCCCGGCTTCATCGTCAACCGCATCGCTCGGCCGTTCTACGCCGAGGCCTTCGCGGTGTACGAGTCGCAGGCCGCCGAGCCCGTCACCATCGACGCGATCCTGCGCGAGTGCGGCGGCTTCCGGATGGGCGCCTTCGAGCTGACCGACCTGATCGGGCAGGACGTCAACGAGTCCGTCACCCACTCCGTGTGGCAGGCATTCTTCCAGGACGTGCGCTTCACGCCGTCACTGGCCCAGCGCCGGCTCGTCGAGTCCGGCCGGCTCGGCCGCAAGACGGGCCAGGGCTGGTACGACCACACCGACGACGCCGAGCGGCCCGAGCCGCACACCGCCGATCCGGTCCCGCCGCCCGCGTACGTCGTCGTCGAGGGTGACCTCGGCCCCGCCGGCGACCTGCTCGCGCTCTTCCGGGAGGCGGGCATCCCGGTCCGCGAGGACGAGGAGGACCACGGCACCCGGCTCGTCCTGCCGAGCGGCGGCCAGCTGGCCCTCGCCGACGGGCAGACCTCCGTGGAGTTCCGGGACGTCGTCTACTTCGACCTCGCGCTCGACTACCGCAGGGCCACCCGGATCGCCCTGTCCGCCTCCCAGGACACCTCGCAGCAGACCCTCGCGGAGGCCATCGGTCTCTTCCAGGCGCTCGGCAAGGACGTCAGCGTCATCGGGGACGCCCCCGGCATGATCGTCGCCCGCACGGTCGCACGGATCATCGACCTCGCGCACGACGCCGTCGCCAAGGGGGTGGCCACCAAGGAGGACATCGACACGGCGATGCGTCTGGGCGTCAACTACCCGATGGGGCCCTTCGAATGGAGCCGCAGGCTGGGCCGCAACTGGGCGTACGCCCTCCTGGACGACCTGCACCTGCGCGACCCCTCCGGGCGCTACGCGCCCTCGCTGGCGCTCTACCGCCACGCCTACGCCTCCGACAAGCGGGAGGGCACGTCCTCATGACGACCGCCAAGCGCGACACGTACACCCCCGAGACGCTGCTGTCGGTCGCGGTCCGGGTCTTCAACGAACGCGGCTACGACGGCACATCCATGGAGCACCTCTCCAAGGCGGCCGGTATCTCCAAGTCGTCGATATACCACCACGTCACGGGCAAGGAGGAGTTGCTGCGCCGGGCCGTCAGCCGGGCGCTGGAGGGTCTCTTCCAGATCCTCGACGAGGAGCCTGCGCGCGCGGGACGCGCGGTGGAGCGCCTGGAGCACGTCGTGCGGCGCATGGTCGAGGTGCTGCTCGACGAGCTTCCCTATGTGACCCTGCTGCTGCGGGTGCGCGGCAACACCGACACCGAGCGCTGGGCGCTGGAGCGGCGCCGCGACTTCGACCACCGGGTCGCCGAGCTGCTCAAGGCCGCGGCCGCCGAGGGCGACGTGCGCCGGGACGTGGAGGTGCGGCTCGCGACGCGGCTCGTCTTCGGCATGATCAACTCGATCGTGGAGTGGTACCGGCCGGAAGGGCGGGGCATGGGCGAGCGGGAAGTGTCCGAAGCCGTGGTTCATCTGGTGTTCTCGGGACTGCGGGCCCAGGACTGACTGCGGGCCGAGGGCTGGTGGCTCAGGGGGGCGGGTTCAGGGCTGCGGGCTCAGGAATGCGGGCTCGGGGCTGCGGGCTCAGGAATGCTGGCTTAGGGCTCAGGGCTCAGGGCTCAGGGCTCAGGGCTCAGGGCTCAGGAATGCAAACCCAGGGCTGCGGGCTCAGGGCTGCGGGCTCAGGAATGCAAACCCAGGGCTGCGGGCTCAGGGCTGCTGGCCCAGGACTGGGGGACCGCGCGTCGGGACCAGTCGCGGGAGGTCCGGTCCCCCGGTCTGCCCGCCTGATGCCGCCGTCCGCCGCTGATACCGCCGCGTCCCGCCGGCCCCGCTGCCCGGGGACGATTCACCCCTCCGGTTCCACGTCCTCCTCCTCGAAGACCAGCAGGGTCCGGGTGCTGAGCACCTCCGGGATGGCCTGAAGCTTGGTGAGGACGACCTCGCGCAGGGCCCTGTTGTCCGAGGTGTGCACCAGGAGCAGGACGTCGTAGTCGCCGCCCACCAGCGCGATGTGGGCGGCGCCGGAGAGCTGGCGCAGCTGGTCGCGGACCGTGCGCCAGGAGTTCTGCACGATCTTGAGGGTGATGTAGGCCGAGGTGCCCTTTCCGGCGCGCTCGTGGTTCACGCGCGCCCCGAAGCCACGGATCACGCCGTCCTCGACGAGGCGGTTGATGCGGGCGTAGGCGTTGGCGCGGGAGACGTGGACGCGTTCGGCGACGGACCGTATCGAGGCGCGGCCGTCGGCCTGCAGCATGCGCAGGATGTCCTGGTCTATGGCGTCCAGCGGTCGAGGGGGCGGCAGGGCCGGGCCGTGCTCCGGCGGCTCGGCCATTTGTTCAGGTGCCATGTGCCCCTGCCTCCCTACCATGGACGGACTGCGTTCATTCCAGGCTGTGCAGAACCGTTTGTCCACAGCCTGAGGGTGCCTGTAGCCAAAATGCGTCAGCGACCGAACAATCGGTAGGTGAGGCGTGTCACAACCCGTGCCACGCCCCTGAGCCACTCCCACGAGGAGGTGCCGTATGACGGTCATGGAGCAGCGGGGCGCGTACCGCCCGACACCGCCGCCCGCCTGGCAGCCCCGCACGGACCCCGCGCCGCTGCTGCCCGACGCGCTGCCGTACCGCGTGCTCGGCACGGACGCGGCGGCCGACGCCGACCCCGCGCTGCTGCGCCGGCTCTACTCCGAGCTGGTGCGCGGCCGCCGCTACAACACGCAGGCCACCGCCCTGACCAAGCAGGGCAGGCTCGCCGTCTACCCCTCCAGCACCGGTCAGGAGGCGTGCGAGGTCGCCGCCGCCCTCGTCCTCGAAGAGCGGGACTGGCTCTTTCCCAGCTATCGCGACACGCTCGCCGCCGTCGCCCGTGGCCTCGACCCCGTGCAGGCGCTCACGCTGCTGCGCGGTGACTGGCACACCGGCTACGACCCGCACGAGCACCGGGTCGCCCCCCTGTGCACCCCGCTCGCCACCCAGCTCCCGCACGCCGTGGGCCTCGCGCACGCCGCCCGCCTCAAGGGCGACGACGTGGTCGCGCTCGCCCTGGTCGGCGACGGCGGCACCAGCGAGGGCGACTTTCACGAGGCGCTGAACTTCGCCGCCGTCTGGCAGGCGCCGGTCGTCTTCCTCGTCCAGAACAACGGCTTCGCGATCTCCGTCCCGCTCGCCAAGCAGACCGCCGCCCCGTCGCTGGCCCACAAGGCCGTCGGCTACGGGATGCCGGGCCGTCTGGTCGACGGCAACGACGCGGCGGCCGTGCACCAGGTGCTCGCCGAAGCGGTGGCCCACGCGCGCGCGGGCGGCGGTCCCACGCTGGTCGAGGCGGTGACGTACCGCATCGACGCCCACACCAACGCCGACGACGCGACCCGCTACCGGGGCGACGCCGAGGTCGAGACCTGGCGCGCGCACGACCCGATCACCCTCCTGGAGCACGAGCTGACCGAGCGCGGCCTCCTTGACGAGGACGGCATCCGGGCCGCCAGCGACGCCGCCGAGACGATGGCGGCCGACCTGCGCGAGCGCATGAACCAGGACCCGGTCCTCGACCCCATGGACCTCTTCGCCCACGTCTACGCCGAGCCCACCCCCCAACTGCGCGAACAGGAAGCCCTGCTCAGGGCCGAGCTGGCGGCGGAACACGAAGGGGCGCACCGATGACCACCGTGGCCGTCAAGCCCGCCACCATGGCGCAGGCGCTCAACCGCGCGCTGCGCGACGCCATGACCGCCGACCCCACCGTGCATGTCATGGGTGAGGACGTCGGCGCCCTCGGCGGCGTCTTCCGGGTCACCGACGGGCTCGCGAAGGAGTTCGGTGAAAACCGCGTCACCGACACTCCGCTCGCCGAGGCGGGCATCCTCGGCACCGCCGTCGGCATGGCCATGTACGGGCTCAGGCCGGTCGTGGAGATGCAGTTCGACGCGTTCGCCTACCCGGCGTTCGAGCAGCTCATCAGCCATGTCGCCCGCATGCGCAACCGCACGCGCGGGGCGATGCCGCTGCCGATCACCATCCGGGTCCCGTACGGCGGCGGCATCGGCGGCGTGGAGCACCACAGCGACTCCTCCGAGGCGTACTACATGGCGACTCCGGGCCTCCATGTCGTCACACCCGCCACGGTCGCCGACGCCTACGGGCTGCTGCGCGCCGCCATCGCCTCCGACGACCCGGTCGTCCTCCTGGAGCCCAAGCGGCTGTACTGGTCGAAGGACTCCTGGAACCCCGAGGAACCGCAGGCCGTCGACCCGATCGGCCGCGCGGTCGTGCGCCGCGCCGGCCGCAGCGCCACCCTCATCACCTACGGGCCGTCCGTGCCCGTCTGTCTGGAGGCCGCCGAGGCGGCCACGGCCGAGGGCTGGGACCTCGAAGTCGTCGACCTGCGCTCCCTGGTGCCCTTCGACGACGAGACGGTCGCCGCGTCGGTGCGCAGGACCGGCCGGGCCGTCGTCGTGCACGAGTCCGGCTCCTACGGCGGGCCGGGCGGCGAGATCGCGGCCCGCGTCACCGAGCGCTGCTTCCACCATCTGGAGGCGCCCGTGCTGCGCGTCGCCGGGTTCGACATCCCGTACCCCCCGCCCATGCTGGAGCGGCACCATCTGCCCGGCGTCGACCGGATCCTGGACGCCGTGGGGCGCCTGCAGTGGGAGGCGGGGAGCTGATGGCCCAGGTGCTGGAGTTCAAGCTGCCCGACCTCGGTGAGGGGCTGACCGAGGCCGAGATCGTGCGCTGGCTGGTCCAGGTCGGGGACGTCGTCGCGATCGACCAGCCGGTCGTCGAGGTCGAGACGGCCAAGGCCATGGTCGAGGTCCCCTGCCCCTACGGCGGTGTCGTCACCGCCCGCTTCGGCGAGGAGGGCACGGAACTGCCCGTCGGCGCGCCCCTGTTGACGGTGGCGGTGGGGGCACCCGCCTCGGACGCCTCGGCCGGTGAGGGCTCCGGCAACGTGCTGGTCGGATACGGCACCGGGGCACCGCCGGCGCGTCGCAGGCGGGTGCGGCCCGGGGAGCCGGTCCGGCCCGCCGTCCCCGCCGAGTCGTCGATGCCGCGCACCACCGTCGACGCGGCCCCCGTCGCGGTCGCCGCTCCCGCGTGCCCGGACGGGCCCGTGCCGGTCATCTCCCCGCTCGTCCGCCGTCTCGCCCGCGAGAACGGCCTGGACCTGCGGAAGCTGCACGGCTCGGGCCCCGAGGGACTGATCCTGCGGGCGGACGTGGAGCACGCGCTGCGGGTCGCTGCGGCCCCGGCTCCGGCCCCGGCCCCGGCCCCGGCTCCGGCGCCGAGCGCCGTGACTGCGCAGCCGGTCGCCGCGCCCGCACCCGCCGAAGCCCCCTCCGCCACCCGGATCCCCCTGCGCGGTGTCCGGGGCGCCGTCGCCGACAAGCTCTCCCGGAGCCGGCGCGAGATCCCCGACGCGACCTGCTGGGTGGACGCCGACGCAACGGAACTGATGCGCGCCCGTACGGCGCTGAACGCGGCCGGCGGCCCGAAGATCTCCGTCCTCGCGCTCCTCGCCCGGATCTGCACCGCCGCGCTGGCCCGTTTCCCGGAGCTGAACTCGACCGTCGACATGGAGGCCCGCGAGGTCGTCCGGCTCGACCGGGTGCACCTCGGGTTCGCCGCGCAGA
Source organism: Streptomyces sp. NPDC002324 (assembly GCF_053593335.1). Classification (NCBI taxonomy): domain Bacteria; kingdom Bacillati; phylum Actinomycetota; class Actinomycetes; order Kitasatosporales; family Streptomycetaceae; genus Streptomyces; species Streptomyces sp. NPDC002324. Next base: position 289,492 of record NZ_JBSFCF010000001.1, on the reverse strand, counting down.
CGGACCGGGGGCTGGTCGTGCCCGTGGTCCGGGACGCGCACACCAGGAACGCGGAGTCGCTCGCCACCGAGTTCGCCCGGCTGACCGAGGCGGCGCGGACCGGGACACTGACGCCCGGCCAGCTGACCGGCGGGACCTTCACCCTGAACAACTACGGCGTCTTCGGCGTCGACGGCTCCACCCCGATCATCAACCACCCCGAGGCCGCCATGCTCGGCGTCGGCCGCATCGTCCCCAAACCGTGGGTGCACGAGGGCGAGCTGGCGGTACGGCAGGTCGTGCAGCTCTCGCTCACCTTCGACCACCGGGTGTGCGACGGCGGCACGGCGGGTGGCTTCCTTCGCTTCGTGGCGGACTGCGTCGAACAGCCGGCGGTGCTGCTGCGCACGCTCTGAGCAGCGGAGGTACCCGGTCGGGGCCGATCGCCCATTTCTGTCGGACCCGACCGGGCCCTGGTCGAGCCGTCTCCCCCGCGTTCCCTGTGATCGTCGCGGCCCGCATACTCGGGGGGTGACCGCGTATGAGCCCCCGGGCGACCCCGGTACCGAGGCGTTCGACGCCGTCGTGCTCGCCGGAGGCGCCGCCCGGCGGCTCGGCGGCGCCGACAAGCCCGCCGTGCGCGTGGGCGGCCGGGCGCTTCTCGACCGTGTGCTGACCGCCTGCGCCGGGGCGGCGACGACCGTGGTCGTCGCCGAACCCCGGGCCACCGCACGGCCCGTGCGGTGGGCCCGTGAGGAACCCCCGGGCGGCGGCCCGCTCGCCGCGCTGGGCGCCGGACTCCGGCACACCACCGCGCGTCACGTCCTCGTGCTCTCCGCCGACCTGCCGTTTCTGGAGGAGGCGACGGTACGGCGGCTGCTGCGCGCCCTCGCGGACAGCGAGGACAGCGCGGACACCGCCGACGGCGTGCTGGTCACCGACCCCGACGGCCGTGACCAGCCCCTCGTGGCGGCCTACCGGGCCGAGCCCCTGCGCCGCGAGCTGGCCCGGCTCGCCGCCGGGCACGACGGCCTCACCGGGCTCCCCCTGCGACGGCTGACCGCCGCGCTGCGCCTCACCCGTATCACCGACCCGGTCGCGTCTTTCGACTGCGACACCTGGGACGACATCGCCGCCGCCCGCGCACGGATCAGGGAGCATGGCCACGTGTTGGATGAATGGATTTCCGCAGTCAAGGACGAGCTGGGGATCGACCTCGACGTCGACATCACCGAACTGCTCGATCTCGCCCGTGACGCCGCCCACAGCGTGGCCCGGCCCGCCGCCCCGCTGACCACCTTCCTGATCGGCTACGCCGCCGCCAGGGCCGGGGGAGGCCCCGAGGCGGTCACCGAGGCCGCCCGCAAGGCGTCCGCCCTGGCCCTGAGCTGGGCCGACGAGAACACCGGGTCCGGCGGCCCCGGCCAGGACACCGGTCCGGCCGTCGGATGACCGCTCAGGACGCCGAGGAACTCGACGTGGAGGAGGCGCTGGCCGTGGCCAACGACAGGGCCGTCCAGGGTCCCAAGGAGCCCCGCTCCTCCCGCGAGACCTCCACGACCGGCCGGCCCGATAAGCACGCGTCCCAGGGCGACGCGCACGGGTCCAAGGGCGACGCCCACCACAGGGCCACCTCCTGGCCCGAGGCCCGGGCCGTCGCCGAGCGCGCCGCCCGCTCGGCCGGCCGCCGGGCCCCCGTCTCGGTCACCGTCGACAAGGCCCTCGGACTCGTTCTCGCCGCGCCCCTGACCGCCCTCACCGATCTCCCCTCCTTCGACACCTCCGCGATGGACGGCTGGGCGGTGGCGGGCCCCGGCCCCTGGGCCGTGCGGGAGGACGGTGTGCTGGCCGGGCAGGCCGATGCCGGGCGACTCACGGACGGGGAGGCTGTCCGGATCGCCACCGGCGCCCGTATTCCGCCCGACACCACGGCCGTTCTGCGCAGCGAGCACGGCCGCACCGATGACCAGGGACGGCTGCATCCGACCCGGGACGTCTCCCACGGGCAGGACATCCGCCCACGGGGTCAGGAGTGCCGCCACGGCGACCAACTGCTGCCGCTCGGCACGCAGATCACCCCGGCCGCGCTCGGGCTCGCGGCGGCCGCCGGGTACGACACGGTGAGCGTGCTCCCCCGCCCGCGCGTCGAACTGCTGGTCCTGGGCGACGAACTGCTCACCGACGGGCTTCCGCGCGAGGGCCTCATCCGCGATGCTCTCGGCCCGATGCTGCCGTCCTGGCTGCGGGCACTCGGCGCCGAGGTGACTGCCGTACGCCGCCTCGGGGACGACGCCGACGCCCTGTACCGGGCCGTCAAGAAGTCCTCCGCCGACCTCGTCGTGACCACGGGCGGCACGGCCGCCGGACCCGTCGACCACGTCCACCCCATCCTGCGTCGCCTCGGGGCCGAACTCCTCGTCGACGGCGTGAAGGTGCGCCCGGGGCATCCCATGCTGCTGGCCCGCACCAAGCAGGACCAGCATCTCGTCGGGCTGCCCGGCAACCCGCTGGCCGCCGTCTCCGGGCTGTGCACGCTCGCCGAGCCTCTGCTGCGGACTCTCGCCGGACGTCCCGCCCCGGAGCCGTACGCGGTGCCGCTGCGGGAGGGGGTGCACGGGCATCCGTACGACACCCGGCTGGTTCCCGTCGGTCTGCGCGGTGACGATGCCGTGCCGCTGCACTACAACGGTCCCGCTATGCTCCGCGGAATCGCCACCGCCGATGCCCTTGCCGTCGTACCGCCCGGCGGCGCCCGCCCCGGTCAGGAACTGGAACTGCTCGACCTGCCCTGGGCGACCGCCGGGATCCAGGTGTGTTTCACGTGAAACGTCGATGCGGCCGACCAGCCGTAGGACCGACGGTGTTTCACGTGAAACAACGGGCTGTCGGGGGCGGGGTACAGCCAGGGGATGTACGTCGAAACGGGGAGTGTTTCACGTGAAACTGCCGGGCCAGGACGCGATCGCCCGCAACGCGGACGAGCGTCTGGTGACCCACCAGGTGAGGCTGCCGAGACGGGAGGTCGAGCGGCCGATCCGGCAGGTCGCCAAGCGGCTGGCGATGGCCTTGTTCGTGCTGGTCGCGACCGCGTTCATCGTCTATGCCGACCATGAGGGGTACAACGACAACTCCGACGGGTCGGTGGACCTGCTGGACGCGTTCTACTACGCCACCGTCACCCTCTCCACCACCGGGTACGGCGACATCACCCCGGTCAGTGACGCGGCGCGGTTCACCAACATCTTCGTGATCACGCCGCTGCGGGTGCTGTTCCTGATCATCCTGGTCGGCACCACGCTGGAGGTCCTCACGGAACGCACCCGTGAGGAATGGCGAGAGAACCGCTGGAGGGCGGCCTTGAGGGAGCACACCGTTGTCGTCGGCTGGGGGACCAAGGGGCGGTCGGCGATCCAGACCGTCTGCGCGACCGGACTGAAGAAGGAGCAGGTGGTCGTCGTGGACCCCAGCTCCAAGGTCATCGAGGCCGCGACCGCCGAGGGGTACACGGGGGTCATCGGTGACGCGACCCGCAGTGATGTGCTGCTGCGGGCCGAGGCGCAGAAGGCGCGCCAGATCATCATCTCCACCGCGCGGGACGACACCGCCGTCCTGGTCACGCTGACCGCCCGCCAGCTCAACCGCCAGGCCAAGATCGTGGCCGCCGTGCGGGAGGAAGAGAACGCGCCGCTGCTGAAGCAGTCCGGGGCGGACGTCGTCATCACCAGCGCCAGCGCGGCCGGACGGCTGCTCGGGCTCTCCGTACTCAGCCCCGCTGCCGGCATGGTGATGGAGGACCTCATCCAGCAGGGCAGCGGTCTCGACATCGCCGAACGGCCGGTCATAAAGGCCGAGGTGGGACGCGGGGTGCGAGAGACGGAGGACCTGGTGGTCAGCGTGCTGCGCGGACATCGGGTGCTCGGCTACGACGATCCGTCCATCGGTGAACTCCAGCTGACGGACCGGCTGATCACCATCGTCCGGGCCACGCCGAGCACGAAGATCACCCCCGAGACCAAGCACCTGCCGTAGAGGGAGCGAAAGGTGGGCCCGGGGCGCTGCGCCCCGGGCCCACCTTTTTTCGTGACGCTCGCCTACTTGCGGTTGTAGAGCCGCATCGTGATCGGTCCGAAGACCAGCACGAACAGGGCGGACCAGCCCAGTGTCCAGGCGATCTCCGCGGTGGGCCACTCGCCCGCCATCAACTCGCGGACCGCCGACGCCAGATGCGTGACCGGGCTGTTGTTGACGAACGCCTGGAGCCAGCCCGGCATCGTGCTCGGGTCGACGAAGACGTTGGACAGGAAGGTCAGCGGAAAGATCACCATCATGCTGACGCCCATCACGGACTTCTCGGTGCGCAGCATCAGGCCGAACATCGTCCAGATCCACGAGAACGCGAACGAGAAGACGATGAGCAGCGCGACCCCGGCGACCACGCCCAGCACCCCGCCGTCCGGGCGGTAGCCGAGGATCATGCCGACGGTGAGCATCACCGCGGACGCGATCGCGTACCGCAGGGCGTCGCCCAGCAGGTAGCCGACCATCGTCGACGGCCGCCAGATCGGCAGCGAGCGGAAGCGGTCGAAGACGCCCTTCTCGATGTCCGTGTTGACGGAGACACCGGTGTACATCGTGATCATCACGACCGACATCACCAGGATGCCCGGCAGCAGGAACTGGATGTACTCCTCCGGTGAGCCGGCCAGCGCACCGCCGAAGAGGTACGTGTACATCAGCACCATCATGATCGGGAAGGCGGTGACGTCGAAGAGCTGCTCCGGCACGTGCTTGATCTTCAGCATGGCCCGCCAGCCGAAGGTCAGGGACGCCGACAGCGCGCTGGGCCGTGGTGGCCGTTCCCTGGAGATGAGCAGCGCGGCGAGCGACTCGGCGCTGACGGGGGCGAGTTCCTGGTTCTCGGTGGTGGTCGCGGTGCTCATACCGCCGCCTCGTCCTTCGTCTCGGGGGCGTCGTCGGCCTGCGTGGCCGCCGCCTTGGTGTCGTGTCCGGTGAGGGCGAGGAAGACCTCGTCCAGGCTGGGCTGCCCCAGCGAGAAGTTGTCGACGGTGATGCCGGTGCGGGCCAGTTCGGCGAGTGCCCGGGCGGCCGCTTCGGCGGCGCCCTGCCCGCCTGCGGAGCCGCCGCCCACGCGCGCGGTCAGCGCCACCGGGTCCGGCTCCCGCTGCACCTCGGCGTCCAGGGCGAGGCGCAGCACCTCCTCGGCCTGCGGCCGCTGGGCCGCGTCGCGCAGCCGCAGATGGACGGAACCGGCCCCCACGGACGCCTTCAGCTCGCCCTTCGTGCCCTCCGCGATCACCTTGCCCTGGTCGATGACCGCGATCCTGGACGCCAGCTGGTCCGCCTCGTCCAGATACTGCGTGGTCAGCAGCACCGTCGTGCCCTGGGCGACCACCGCGCGCACGATGTCCCACACCTGGTTGCGGCTGCGCGGGTCGAGGCCCGTCGTGGGCTCGTCGAGGAACAGCAGGTCGGGAGTGTTCAGGATGGACGCGGCGATGTCGATACGGCGCCGCATGCCGCCCGAGTAGTGCTTGACCTGCTTCCCGGCGGCCTCGCTCAGCCCGAAGGCCTCCAGCAATTGTCCGGCGCGGAGCCGTGCCGCCTGTTTGCCGTGGCCGAGGAGGCGGGCGAGCAGCACCAGGTTCTCGGTGCCGGTCAGGTCCTCGTCCACGGAGGCGTACTGCCCGGTCAGGCTCACCCGGCCGCGGACCTCGTCGGCCTCCCGGACGACGTCGTGACCGAAGACGTGCGCCTCGCCCCCGTCGGGGCGCAGCAGGGTGGCGAGCATCTTCACCGTGGTCGTCTTGCCGGCGCCGTTCGGGCCGAGGACGCCGTAGACCGTGCCGGCCGGCACGGCCAGGTCGACGCCGTCGACGGCCCGGGTCTCGCCGAAGGTCTTCACCAGACCCGCGGTCTCGATCGCGAGGCCGGACGTCTGTGCGCTCATGTCTGAGATCCTTCCGCGTACGGGGCCCGTGTCCTGGGCTATGCAAGGGGAGACCATGGGGACCGCCGAAACTCATCGGTCGCCGCGCGGAAAGTCGCCACTGCTTCGCACTCGGGGCCGACGCGTGTCGTCGTGCGTCCGCACGGCGGTGGAGTTCTCACGATCTCGCCGATGGGCTGTGAACGCATCCCTGTGACGATCACGGGCTCAGGATCGGCGGTGCGGGGCGGTTGGGGGCCGGGCCGCCCGCCGAGGGGAACCGAGGTCGGGCGCAGGCCGGGCGGGGCCGGTGGCAGAGGCGTGAAGGTGTGGGTGCCGAGGGTGTGACGCCGAGGTCGGGGAGTAGCGTCCCCCTCATGCATGCGATCACGATTCCCGAACCCGGCGGACCCGAGGCCCTGGTGTGGGACGAGGTCCCCGACCCGGTGCCCGGCGAGGGCGACGTGCTCATCGAGGTGGCGGCGAGCGCGGTGAACCGCGCCGACCTGCTCCAGCGGCAGGGTTTCTACGACCCCCCGCCCGGCGCCTCCCCCTACCCCGGCCTGGAGTGTTCCGGGCGGATCGCGGAGATCGGCCCCGGTGTGGCCGGGTGGAACGTCGGTGACGAGGTGTGCGCGCTGCTCTCGGGCGGCGGCTACGCGCAGAAGGTCGTCGCCCCGGCCGCCCAACTGCTGCCCGTGCCCGCCGGTGTCGGCCTGACCCGGTCGGCCGCGCTGCCCGAGGTGGTCTGCACGGTCTGGTCGAACGTCTTCATGATCGCCCACCTGCGCCCCGGTGAGACCCTCCTCGTCCACGGCGGCTCCAGCGGCATCGGCACGATGGCCATCCAGCTCGCCAAGGCCGTCGGCGCGAAGGTCGCGGTCACGGCGGGTACCGCGGAGAAGCTCGAACAGTGCGCCGCCCTGGGGGCGGACATCCTGATCAACTACCGCGAGCAGGACTTCGTCGAGGAGGTCCGCAAGGCCACGGACGGCAAGGGCGCGGACGTGGTCCTCGACAACATGGGCGCCAAGTACCTCGACCGCAATGTCCGGGTCCTCGCCGTCAACGGCCGCCTCGCGATCATCGGCATGCAGGGCGGCGTCAAGGGCGAGCTGAACATCGGCGCCCTCCTCGCCAAGCGCGCCGCGATCAGCGCGACCTCGCTGCGCGCCCGCCCCCGGGAGGAGAAGGCCGCGATCGTCGCCGCCGTACGCGAGCACGTGTGGCCGCTCGTCGACGGCGGCCATGTGCGCCCCGTCGTGGACCGTGAGATCCCCATGGACGACGCGGCCACGGCCCACCGGGTGCTGGAGGAGAGCGGCCACATCGGCAAGGTTCTGCTGGTCGTGCCGTAGCGGACCGGGCCCGTACCGAGCCGGGGTGCGACCCGGCTCAGTACCGCCTGATCCGCAGTCCGACGAAGGCCAGACCGAGGCCCACGCCCAGCAGGATGAGGCCGCTGCCGAGGGTGAGGACCCGCAGGACGGGTTCCTCGCCGGTCGCGCCGTCGGTTCCGGGCGGCGCGACCGGAACCGGCAGGGCCGCGTCCGGGCCGTCCGGCTCGGGGGCGGGGTCCTCCGGAGGCACGTACGTCTCGTCTCCCGGGGCCACGGGCCAGGCCTCCTGCCGACCCGGCCGCTCCCGTCCCTCGCCGGCGCGACTGCCGGCCCAGGAGGTCGCGGGGTCGGGCTCGGCCGCGTGCGCGGCCGGCACGGCCCCCGCCACCAGGACCACGAACAGTCCCGCGACGAGGACGAGTCCCGTCAGGCGTGTCGTGCGAAGCGTAGGAGCCACGCCCTCAGGCTCACACGCCCCCCGCCCCCCGGCATCTCGACCCGGGCCGCCCCGTTCCCGCCGGGCAACCGCCGTGTGCACGGTGGATCACCCTGGGTGGGGGGCTCCGGCCCGGTGCGGTGCGGACGTGGGAGAGAATGGCGGCATGGAGATGCCGAGGAACGAACGGTCGCCCGAACAGCCCCAGATCCTGGTCGTGGGCCAGGACGGAACGGCGGTGGGCGGCGGAGGAGACGAGGACTCCCGCGAGGTCCCGGTGACGGAGATGGTGGAACAGCCGGCCAAGGTCATGCGCATCGGCAGCATGATCAAGCAGCTGCTCGAAGAGGTACGGGTCGCCCCCCTCGACGAGGCCAGCCGGGCCCGGCTGAAGGAGATCCACGCCAGCTCGGTCAAGGAACTGGAGGACGGCCTGGCGCCCGAGTTGGTCGAGGAGCTGGAGCGGCTCTCCCTGCCCTTCATGGACGAGGTGATCCCGAGCGACGCGGAGCTGCGGATCGCGCAGGCCCAGCTGGTCGGCTGGCTCGAAGGCCTCTTCCACGGGATCCAGACGACGCTGTTCGCCCAGCAGATGGCCGCCCGGGCCCAGCTGGAGCAGATGCGCCGCGCGCTGCCGCCCGGCGTCGGCGGCCACGAGGGCGACGACGACCCGCGGACGATCGGCCGCTCGGGAGGCCCGTACCTCTAGCCCCGGGGCGGAACCCCCGCCCTGAGCGACACCCCCCACCCCTTCGTACACAAAGGGCCCGGCACGTGAGGTGCCGGGCCCTTCCACATGCCAGAGGGTGTGGGCGTCAGGCGGGGTTGCCCGAGGAGACCTTGAGGACGACCGTGGGCATGTCCTTGGGGTCGACGTCCTCGTCGGCCGACGGGTACTGCTCCATCACGGTGCCCTCGCCGTACGTGTTCTCGTCGACCTTCTGGACGTCGTACTCCCAGCCCGCCGCCTGGAAGCACTTCTTCACCGAGTCGATGTTCTTGAAGGTGAAGTCCGGCAGTTCGATCTTGTCCGGGTCGTTGTACGACTCCACGGGGTCCGTGCACTCGGTCGAATCGATGACCTTCGAGGTGTCCGGACCCTTGTGCCCTTCGACCACGGTCGGCGAGGAGGACGGGGTCGCGCCGCTGTCGCCGCCCTCGGCCTCGCTGCCCGAGTTCAGGGTCAGCGCCACGATCAGACCGCCGACCGCGAGGACCGACACGGCGATCGCCCCCACGATCACGCCCTTGTTGCTCTTCCCGCCCCCGGAACCCCCCGCCGACGGCGAGGACTGGTGGGGCGCGATGTTGTACGGGGGCGGGGTGGCCGCCCCCTGCTGCGGCGCGTACGCGGCGGTCTGCGGCGGCGTCGCGTAGCCGCCCTGCTGCGGGTAGCCGTAGGACGGGGCGGGCGCGGGCGTCGGCGGGCCGTATCCGCCCGTGCCGTGCGGCTGGTACGGCGTCTGGACGCTGCCCGGCTGCGGTGTGCCCGTGTGGTCGATCGGCGGGAAGACCGCGGAGGAGACCCCTGCGCCGCTGGGCGTCTGCGCACCCGGCACGATGCTCGGCGCGAGGGGCTGGAGCGACGCGGCGACCCGCAGGCACTCGTCCCGCATCGCCTCCGCGCTCGGGAACCGCTCGTTCGGGTTCTTCTTCAGCGCGCGGGCGACGATGGCGTCGACGGCGGGCGGCAGGGAACGGTTGATCGAGGAGGGAGCGACCGGCTCCTCCTGGACATGGGCGTACGCGATGGCCAGCGGCGAGTCCGCCTCGAAGGGCAGACGCCCGGTGGTCAGCTGGAACAGCATGATGCCGACCGAGTACAGGTCGGAGCGGGCGTCCACGCCACGGCCGAGGGCCTGCTCGGGCGAGAGGTACTGCGGGGTGCCGACGACCATGCCGGTCTGCGTCATCGACGTGACACCCGACTGCATGGCGCGGGCGATGCCGAAGTCCATGACCTTCACGACGTCGCGCTTGGTCATCATCACGTTGCCCGGCTTGATGTCCCGGTGGACCAGGCCCATCTCGTGGCTGATCTCCAGCGCCGCCAGCACGTCCGCGGTGATCTTCAGCGCCTTGTCGGAGGGCATCGCGCCCTGCTGGGCGACGTCCGCGTCGAGCACCGAGCCGAGCGGCTTGCCCTCGATGTACTCCATGACGATGTACGGCGTCGTCATGCCGTCCATCTCGTCCTCGCCGGTGTCGAAGACGGAGACGATGTTCGTGTGGGTGAGCTTCGCCACGGCCTGCGCCTCACGACGGAAGCGCTCACGGAAGGCCTGTTCGCGGCCCAGTTCGGTGTGGAGTGTCTTGATCGCGACCTGCCGGTCGAGCACCGAGTCGTACGCGAGGTGGACGGAGGCCATACCGCCCTCGCCGAGCAGGTCACGCAGCTGATAGCGGCCGCCGGCTAGCGACCGCCCCGCGTACCGGCCCTGTGCGGCGTCCTGGCTCATCGTCCTGCGTCCCCCATCGGCGCGCGAAAGCTGCTGGCGTGGCTCCCGCGATCGGTGATCCCTGCTGCTGCCGGTGATCCTTTGAGCTATTCCCGGCCAAGTCTGCCGCAGGCCACTGACACGTCAAGCGCGGTGCCCGATCCGTGACCGTACGAGAAAGAAGCGTCGCGGAAGCGTTACAGGGGGCGTACGCCCGGTACACAGAACTTGCACGACTGCGCGCGCTGCGGGTTTCATGGCCGACTCAACCTTTGGATCCACCTTGAACCCGTCGTGAACCCCGTCGCGCATCCAACCCGGACCGGCCCCTTGCGTGAAGGCTGTAGCGTGGCCGACGGAGACCGTAACAAGTACCGCGCGGACCGCGGGCAGAAACGACGGCGAGGACTGATGGCACAGCAGCAGCGCTCTCAGGGCCCGTCCGACCCCGAGGCGACTGGCGGCGGCATGTCGGACGCGCCGGAGTTGTGGGGCAACGGCGGGCTGGTCGGTGACGGTCGGTATCGGATGACCCACAGACTCGGCCGGGGCGGCATGGCCGAGGTGTTCGCGGCGGAGGACGTGCGCCTCGGGCGCACGGTGGCGGTGAAACTGCTCCGTTCCGACCTCGCCGAAGACCCCATCTCCAAGGCCCGCTTCACGCGTGAGGCCCAGGCGGTGGCCGGTCTCAACCACCACTCGATCGTGGCGGTCTACGACTCCGGCGAGGACGTCGTGAACGGCACGCCCGTGCCGTACATCGTCATGGAGCTGGTCGAGGGCCGCACGATCCGCGATCTGCTGATCAACGCGGAGGCGCCCGGACCCGAGCAGGCGCTGATCATCGTCTCCGGTGTGCTGGAGGCGCTCGCCTACTCCCACCAGCACGGCATCGTGCACCGCGACATCAAGCCGGCGAACGTCATCATCACCGACAACGGCGCCGTGAAGGTGATGGACTTCGGCATCGCCCGCGCCCTGCACGGGGCGTCGACGACGATGACGCAGACCGGCATGGTGATGGGCACGCCCCAGTACCTCTCCCCGGAGCAGGCCCTCGGCAAGGCCGTCGACCACCGCTCCGACCTGTACGCCACCGGCTGTCTGCTCTACGAACTTCTCGCGCTGAGGCCGCCGTTCATCGGCGAGACCCCGCTGTCGGTGGTCTACCAGCACGTTCAGGACATTCCGGTGCCCCCCTCCCAGTCCTCGGACGGGGCGGCGCCGCCGGAGCTCGACGGCCTCGTCATGCGCTCCCTCGCCAAGGAGCCGGACGACCGGTTCCAGACGGCCGAGGAGATGCGCGGCCTCGTCCAGTACGGCCTGCAGATGCTGTACGACCAGGGCGGCCACACCGGTACCTGGAACACCGGGCCCGTCGCCGTGCACGACGGCCGGCAGACGCCGCCGGGCGGTATGTCCGGTACGGCGGTCATGTCCCATCCCGGGGAGCCGGGGACCTCGCAGATCCCGCAGCCGATCCTGCCCGGATACGGCGGCGGTGGCCGGGACGACGGCGGCTTCGAGGGGCGCGGCAACCGGGGCAGCGGCCGCGGCAAGCTGTGGATCCTCGCCGTTCTCGCGGTGATCGCCATCGCGGCGGGTGTCGCGCTGGCGCTGAACACCAACAAGGACGGCGGCAGCGGCGGCACCGAGACCACGAAGTCTCCGACGGCCACGTCCTCCAGCAAGGACAAGGACGCCAGCGAGACGCCCAGCGACGAGGTGACCGAGGAGGAGACGGCAGACAGCACCGGCTCGGGCGACAACCCCGACTACACGCCGTCGTACACGCGGTCCCCGTCCTTCAGCCAGTCGCCGACGGACGAGCCGACGGACGAGCCGACCTCCGAGGAGCCGACGACCTCCGAGGAGCCGACGACCTCGGAGGAGCCGGAGCCCCCGGTGAGCGAGAGCCCCGACGACGGCAGCAGCGGTGACACCGCCGGTCTGCCGGGCGGTGTCGGCGGCGGCGACGACGAGGAGTGATCCCGAGGCGTGACCGGAGTGGCCCCGCCCGGGTCACTCCGCGAACGCCTCGCCCACCGCGTCGTACTCCCTCGTCCACCACACCGCCGGCGCCGATGCCGCGGGGAGCCGCGGATCGGCGCGTGTGTCGCCGCGCTCGTGGTGCCGGCGCAGCATCCAGAGGTCGTCGAGCCGCTCCCACCGCACGCGGTGCACGGCGGACGCGAGTTCGGCCGGGCCGGCCCGCGCGGAACGCCGGTTCGCGCGCGCAGGACCGTACCCGCGCCGGATCCAGGGCGCCGACGGGACGCACGAAGAGGATCACCGCCGCCCGGACCGCCTCCTCCGCGCGGCTGCACACCGAGCCGGTCCCGGTCGAGGATCGCGGCGGGCACCTCGGGGGCGTCTCACCCGGTCGAGCAGCGCGTCGATGAGGGCGAAGGTCTCGACGGGATCCGCGCTCTCGGACCCGGGGGTCTCCGCGCCGTACGCAAGCCGGGACCACCGGAGCCTGCGGCTGCCGCGCCGGCATCAGCCGCTCCAAGGACGCGTGCACGACACCCAGGAGTGCCCCCAGGCGGCCGCACTCTCCGGGGGTGAGCCGGCCGCCGTGCCGGTGGCGCCCTCGGTCCAGGGGTGCGGGGCATAGGCGCGGCCGGGGCGGCGGTCTCGGGGTCGAGTGGTGCTTGTGGTACAGATCAGCGCGACACGCGCCAGATGTCAGGGCACGCGCCCCGCCCCCTGAGCTGCCACTTGTCACACTCGGTCGTCACCGGTCACACAGTGCGCAGAACCGAACTGTGGCTCGACGCGCAGACGTACGGGCCGGACGGCCCGCGGACGGCCCGCCGTGTCCGCGAGGGCCGTGGCGGCATCGCGAGGCAGCACGGATGGAGCAACTTCGGCAGTCGATCTCGATGCCCGCCTCCGGTGAAGTCTTCCCGTGGCCGGGGTGGCCGGGATAACGTGCCCGTGTTCCGGCCCCCTGCCAGGCTGTTAACCAGTGCTGTGACCAGCGACTGTTCCCGACGGACGCGACATCCTTGGACCCCCCAGTACCGAATTACTTGGAAATCCAAGGAAAATCGCAGGTCAGTAGGGGTTTCACAGGAATGTGGAGCACTGGGTAACGTGCCTCGTGCAGGGCGCTCGCCGGGGCACCTGTCACGTCTGTTCCCGGCCAAGGGCACCCACCCCGTGCACGGGCACCGGGATCAGGCGAGCCGCACTGGTCCTCGGCAACCCCGGGGGCCGGACCGACGGAGGAGCACACGTGACCGTGGAGAGCACTGCCGCGCGCAAGCCGCGACGCAGCGCCGCAGGCAAGACCGGCACCACCGGCAGCAAGGCGGCCGGCACCACCGGCACCAGGCGTGCCGCCACTGCCAAGAAGCCGACCGACGCCCAGCCCGAACTCGTTCAGCTGTTGACGCCCGAGGGCAAGCGCGTCAGGAACGCCGAGTACGACCCGTTCGTCGCGGACATCACCGCCGACGAGCTGCGCGGCCTGTACCGCGACATGGTGCTGACCCGTCGCTTCGACGCCGAGGCCACCTCCCTGCAGCGCCAGGGCGAGCTGGGCCTGTGGGCCTCGCTGCTCGGCCAGGAGGCCGCCCAGATCGGCTCCGGACGGGCCACCCGCGAGGACGACTACGTCTTCCCGACCTACCGCGAGCACGGTGTCGCCTGGTGCCGCGGCGTCGACCCGACCAACCTGCTCGGCATGTTCCGCGGCGTGAACAACGGCGGCTGGGACCCGAACAGCAACAACTTCCACCTCTACACGATCGTCATCGGCTCCCAGACGCTGCACGCCACCGGCTACGCCATGGGCATCGCCAAAGACGGCGCCGACTCGGCCGTCGTCGCCTACTTCGGTGACGGCGCCTCCAGCCAGGGCGACGTCGCCGAGGCGTTCACCTTCTCCGCGGTCTACAACGCGCCGGTCGTGTTCTTCTGCCAGAACAACCAGTGGGCGATCTCGGAGCCGACCGAGAAGCAGACCCGCGTCCCGCTGTACCAGCGCGCCCAGGGCTTCGGCTTCCCGGGCGTCCGCGTCGACGGCAACGACGTGCTGGCCTGTCTCGCGGTCACCAAGTGGGCGCTGGAGCGCGCCCGCCGGGGCGAGGGCCCCACCCTGGTGGAGGCGTACACGTACCGCATGGGCGCCCACACCACCTCCGACGACCCCACCCGCTACCGCCACGACGACGAGCGGGTGGCCTGGGAGGCCAAGGATCCGATCGCGCGCCTGCGCGGTTACCTGGAGTCCCAAACCGACACGAACGAGGGATTCTTCGCGGAACTCGAAGCGGAGAGCGAGGCGTTGGGAAGGCGAGTGCGCGAAGTGGTGCGTGCCATGCCCGACCCGGACCACTTCGCCATCTTCGAGAACGCGTACGCGGACGGACACGCGCTCGTGGACGAGGAGCGCGCCCAGTTCGCCGCGTACCAGGAGTCGTTCGCCGACGTGGACGTAGAGGAGGGCAAGTAGCGATGACCACGCAGACAGCCGCGCAGACTGCAGGGCAGGACGCCGGGCGTTCCGCCCCGAAGAGCATGGCGATCGCCAAGGCGATCAACGAATCGCTGCGCAGGGCCCTCGAAGCCGACCCCAAGGTCCTCGTCATGGGCGAGGACGTCGGCAAGCTCGGCGGTGTGTTCCGGGTGACGGACGGCCTGCAGAAGGACTTCGGCGAGGACCGGGTGATCGACACCCCGCTCGCCGAGTCCGGCATCGTCGGCACCGCCATCGGCCTCGCCCTGCGCGGGTACCGGCCGGTGGTCGAGATCCAGTTCGACGGTTTCGTCTTCCCCGCGTACGACCAGATCGTCACCCAGCTCGCCAAGATGCACGCGCGCTCGCTGGGCAAGGTCAAGCTTCCCGTCGTCGTCCGTATCCCCTACGGCGGCGGCATCGGCGCGGTCGAGCACCACTCCGAGTCCCCGGAGGCGCTGTTCGCGCATGTGGCGGGCCTGAAGGTGGTCAGCCCCTCCAACGCCTCGGACGCCTACTGGATGATGCAGCAGGCCATCCAGAGCGACGACCCGGTGATCTTCTTCGAGCCCAAGCGACGCTACTGGGACAAGGCCGAGGTCAACCCGGAGGCCATCCCCGGTCCGCTGCACAAGGCCCGGGTCGTCCGCGAGGGCACCGCCCTCACGCTCGCCGCGTACGGCCCGATGGTGAAGCTCTGCCAGGAGGTCGCCGACGCGGCCGCCGAGGAGGGCCGCGCCCTGGAGGTCCTGGACCTGCGGTCGGTGTCCCCGCTGGACTTCGACTCGATCCAGGCGTCCGTGGAGCGGACCGGCCGGCTGATCGTGGTCCACGAGGCTCCGGTGTTCTTCGGCTCGGGCGCGGAGATCGCCGCCCGCATCACCGAGCGGTGCTTCTACCACCTGGAGGCCCCCGTCCTCCGCGTCGGCGGGTACCACGCCCCCTATCCGCCGGCCCGGCTGGAGGAGGAGTACCTGCCGAATCTGGACCGGGTGCTCGACGCCGTCGACCGCTCGCTGGCGTACTGAGGGAGAGGTCCGTGACGACGATGACAGACACGTCTCCGCGCGAGTTCAAGATGCCCGACGTGGGCGAGGGACTCACCGAGGCCGAGATCCTCAAGTGGTACGTCCAGCCCGGTGACACCGTCACCGACGGCCAGGTCGTCTGCGAGGTCGAGACGGCCAAGGCCGCCGTCGAACTGCCCATCCCGTACGACGGTGTCGTACGCGCCCTGCACTTCCCCGAGGGCACCACGGTCGACGTCGGCACGTCGATCATCGCGGTGGACGTGGCGGGCGGGGCCCCGGCGCCCGCGTCGGCGCCCGCCGCGGCTTCGGCCGCAGCCGCGCCCGCCCGGCCCGCTGCGAAGCCCGAGCCGGTGGCCAAGAAGCCCGAGCGCAAGCCGGTGCTCGTCGGCTACGGGGTCGCCGAGTCGTCCACGAAGCGCCGCCCCCGCAAGGGAGTTCCGGCCGCGGCGGTGCCCGCCGAGGACACCCTGTACGCGGCCACCGCGATCCAGGGCGTCCAGGGTGAGCTGAACGGACACGGTCACGCCGTCGGCGGGCAGCGTCCGCTGGCGAAGCCGCCGGTCCGCAAGCTGGCCAAGGACCTCGGTGTGGACCTGGCGACGATCACCCCTTCCGGCCCGGACGGCGTGATCACCCGCGAGGACGTCCACGCGGCCGTCGCCCCGCCGAAGGCTCCCGAGCCGGTGGTCCAGGCGCCCGTGGCCCAGGCCGCTCCGGCCTTCTCCGCCCCGGCCCCGGTGGCGTCGTACGACGGCGCGCGCGAGACCCGGATCCCGGTCAAGGGGGTCCGGAAGGCGACGGCGGCGGCGATGGTCGGCTCGGCCTTCACCGCGCCCCACGTCACGGAGTTCGTGACGGTCGACGTGACGCGCACGATGAAGCTGGTCGAGGAGCTGAAGCAGGACAAGGAGCTGGCGGGCCTGCGGGTCAATCCGCTGCTGTTGATCGCCAAGGCACTGCTCGTGGCGATCAGGCGCCACCCGGACATCAACGCCTCCTGGGACGAGGCCGCCCAGGAGATCGTGGTCAAGCACTACGTGAACCTGGGCATCGCGGCGGCCACCCCGCGCGGTCTGATCGTCCCGAACATCAAGGACGCCCACGCGAAGACACTGCCGCAGCTGGCGGAGTCGCTGGGCGAGCTGGTCTCGACGGCGAAGGAGGGCCGCACCAGCCCCGCCGCGATGCAGGGCGGCACGGTCACCATCACCAACGTCGGAGTCTTCGGCATCGACACCGGCACGCCGATCCTCAACCCCGGCGAGTCCGCGATCCTCGCGGTCGGTTCGATCAAGCCGCAGCCGTGGGTCCACAAGGGCAAGGTGAAGCCCCGTCAGGTCACCACCCTGGCGCTCTCCTTCGACCACCGGCTGGTGGACGGGGAGCTGGGGTCCAGGGTGCTGGCGGATGTGGCGGCGATTCTGGAGCAGCCGAAGAGGCTGATCACGTGGGCGTGAGGCCCTCGACCGGGTAAGCTGATGGGTAGGGCCGGTCGCAAATTCATCTTGCGACCGGCCCTTTTCCTCAACTCCGCTCAGGAGCCGTCAACGGCGGCTGAGCACATACACCGGCGCCCCGTCCTCCGCCGCGCCCATGGGGTGGATGCAGGCGTGCTTGCGCAGCAGCCGCAGACATTCGTTGACGCGGTGCACGGACAGCCCCGTACGGGCCGCGATCGCCTCCAACGGCTGCCGCAGCTCGCCCTTCTCGACCAGCACCGGGGCGATCACGACGGCCACCGTCCACACGTCCTCCGTCACCGACAACCGCTCCCGCCAGTCGGCCAGCACGGTCTCCGTGGTGGGCTGCTTCGGGACCGTCGTGGTGTCGGACACAGGCCGGGCCAGAGCCAGGGCGTCGAGCCGGTCCGCGATGCGTTCCATGGCCTGGGCCATGGCCTGCTGGGCGGCGAGGGTGGCGGTCTGCAACTCCACCATCTGCTCCTGCAGGGCGATCGACCTCTGCTGTGGCACCGCGAGTTGTTCGTCCGCCTGGAGGTTGCGCTCCTCCAGCCGGACGATGGCCTCGGCGACCTGCTCGGGCATGGCGTAGGCGACGGGCGCGCCCGGCTCGGAGGGCTGCACCTCGGCCTCCTCAAGGGTGTAGGAGCCCTCGCGCTGAACGGTCTCGATCACCTCGGCGACCCACCGTTTGAAAGGTGCGCACTCCGGCTTGGTGCAGGCGCTGACGAGAAGGATCAGACCCTGGAGATCGATGAGATTCATGTCTCGGCGCCACTCCCGACCTGCGGGAACGCTGAGACCGTAACCTCCAGTTACAGTCTCGACAATCTCTCGGTGCCTCTCTGGCACATGGTCGGAGAGTGCCTTCCGAGAGTTGGTGTGCCCCAACTCCTTACAGACATCCACCGCCGGGAACCAGTGCGTCCCGTCCGGCATCGTCAGCCGGCGGACCCGGGCTCCGGTAGCCGCGTAGACGAAGTCGCCGACGTCGAGTGCGTCCTGCTGACGCATGCGGGGGTCGGGCTGGTGCTTGCTGGGTTCGATCATGTGAACCACCTCCGCTGCGGAACGTATGGCGGAGGAAATCGAATATGCCAGTTGGATTAACCACATTCACCAATGCGAGGTAAAGAGGCCTGATTGGCTTGCGCAAATACGCGGGAAGGGGCCACCGCGGTGAGCGGTGGCCCCTTCCCGTGCGATGCCCGCGTCGCCTACAGGGTGGCGAACCCGTAGTCCATGAGCTTCTTCACGTCCGCCATACGGGTGGTCTCGTTGGTGGAGGTGAGGACGGTGCCCATGACGGTCTTGCCGCTGCGGGTGGCCGCGAAGACGAGGCAGTACTTGGCCTCGGTGCCCGAACCGGTCTTGATGCCGATCGTGCCCTTCCAGCCCAGCAGCAGGTTGGTGTTGTTCCACGCCGCCATGGTGCGGGTGCTGCCGGTCTTGGTGATCGTCTTGGCCGTGTAGGACTTCGTGGCCACGATCTTCTTGAACGTCGTGTTCTTCATGACGTCGCGCGCGAGCTTGGTGAGGTCACGCGGAGTCGAGGCGTTCGCGCCCTTGCTGATGCCGTCGAACGAGTCGAACTTCGTGTTCGTCATGCCGAGGTTCTTGGCCGTGGTGTTCATCTTGGCGATGAAGTTGTTGGTACGGGCCGTGACCGTCGAGCCGGAGCCGTACTTGTCGGCCAGCGCCATGGCGGCCTCGCAGCCCGACTTCAGCATCATCCCGTACAGCAACTGACGGACCGTGACCTTGTCGCCGACGATCAGATTGGCCGACGAAGCACCGTTCTTGACGATGTAGTCGCTGTACGCCCCCTTGATCGTCACCTTGTCGTCGAGGTTCAGGTTCGACTGTGCCAGTACGACCTTGGCGGTCATGATCTTCGTGGTGGAGGCGGTGAGCCGCTTGGTGTCGGCGGCCTTGGTGAAGAGGGTCTTGCCGTTGGCGCTGTTCATCACGAACCCGCCCTTGGCGGTGATCGTGGGCTTCGCGGGGGCGGCCTGCGCGGGAGCGGAGCCGACGACTCCGGTCGCGATCATCGCGCCGGTGGTCACGACGACTGCAGCGGCTCTGCGGACACGTACGCCCTTTATGGCGGTAATCAAGTTAAATACCCCGATTGCGTCAAATGTCTGTGGAGCGCGGCCACTTGGGCTCCGGGTTTCGGGCAAGCAGGGCCGCTTCTCGTGTGACAAGTGAGTAGCACAAAAGGTTGTGCTCCGGGTGGTGCGGGGGTCAATTCAGGTCCACCTCACACCCCTTCTACAGCCTTACGGCGGCTTTTCGTCCGGATCGTGGACGGCGGCAGCGATGCGTACGTGTTGTATCTATGCTGTCTACATGCCCTCCGCCCCCGCTCCCGCCTCCGCACCCGCCGTGAAGCAGCCCCCCGCCGCCGACCGTGTCTACACGCACGTCAAACAGGGTGTCCTGGAGCGTCGCTACGAGGGCGGCACGCTGCTCACCGAGGGCGAGCTGGCCGAGGCGGTCGGCGTGTCCCGGACGCCGGTGCGGGAGGCGCTGCTGCGGCTGGAGGTCGAGGGGCTGATCAGGCTCTACCCGAAGAAGGGCGCCCTGGTGCTGCCCGTCTCCGCGCAGGAGATCGCCGACGTCGTCGAGACCCGGCAGCTGGTCGAGGAGCACGCGGTCCGCAAGACCGTGCCGGCCTCGCCGCGGCTCATCGCCCGGCTGGAGGAGTTGCTCGACCAGCAGAAGGCCCAGGCCGCAGCCGGGGATCTGGCCGCCGCGGCCGTGACCGACCGCTGTTTCCACGCCGAGATCGTCCGCAGCGGGGGGAACGAGATCCTCTCCCGCCTCTACGACCAACTCCGCGACCGGCAGCTGCGGATGGGCGTCGCCGTGATGCACGCCCACCCCGACCGCATCACCAAGGCCCTCCACGAGCACGAGGAGATCCTCCAGGCGCTGCGCGCGGGTGACGCGGAGGCGGCCGTGGCGCTCGTGCACCGGCACGTCAACTGGTTCTCCAACCTGGCACGGGGGGACCTCCGTTGAGCCGCCCCGCCATATCGTCGTCCGCCGGGTCCCAGCCCGGGGACCCGCCCGGCGGTCGCCGCGCCCTCGCCGTGTGGGGCGTGGGCGTCTCCGTGTACTTCGTCGCCGTCATCTTCCGTACGTCGCTGGGCGTGGCCGGCCTGGACGCCGCGGACCGCTTCCAGGTGGGCGCCTCCGCCCTGTCGACCTTCTCGATCCTCCAGCTGCTGGTCTACGCGGGCATGCAGATCCCCGTCGGCCTGCTGGTCGACCGGCTCGGCACGAAGAAGGTGCTGACGCTGGGGGTCCTGCTGTTCACGGCCGGCCAGATCGGCTTCGCGCTGTCGCCGTCGTACGGCACGGCGCTGGCGTCGCGGGCGCTGCTGGGCTGCGGTGACGCGATGACGTTCATCAGCGTGCTGCGGCTGGGCAGCCGCTGGTTCCCGGCCCGGCGCGGACCCGTGATCGCGCAGATGGCGGGCCTGGTCGGCATGGCGGGCAACCTGGTCTCCACGCTGCTGCTGGCCCGCCTGCTGCACGGGGTGGGCTGGACAGCGGCGTTCGCGGGCAGCTCGGTCGCCGGTCTCGTCGTCCTGGTCCTGACCCTGCTGTTCCTGAAGGACCACCCCGACGGGCACGAGCCGGAGCCCTTCCCGCACCACGGGGCCGCGTACGTGCGGCGGCAGATCGCGGCGTCCTGGCGGGAGCCCGGCACCCGGCTCGGCATGTGGGTGCACTTCACCACCCAGTTCCCGGCGATGGTGTTCCTGCTGCTGTGGGGATTGCCGTTCCTGGTCCAGGCGCAGGGCCTCAGCCGTGGCACCGCCGGTGAACTGCTCACCCTCGTCGTCCTGTCCAACATGGTCGTCGGACTGGTGTACGGCCAGATCGTCGCCCGGCACCACACGGCACGGCTGCCGCTGGCGCTCGGCACGGTCCTCGCGACGGCGGCGGTGTGGGCGACCACGATCCTGTACCCCGGGGGGCACGCGCCGATGTGGCTCCTGATCGTCCTGTGCGGGGTGCTCGGCGCCTGCGGGCCCGCTTCGATGCTCGGCTTCGACTTCGCCCGCCCGGCGAACCCGCCGGAGCGTCAGGGCACCGCCTCCGGGATCACCAACATGGGTGGTTTCGTCGCCTCCATGACCACCCTCTTCGCGGTCGGCGTCCTCCTGGACGCGACCGGAGACGACTACCGCATCGCCTTTTCCGCCGTCTTCGTCCTCCAGGCCCTCGGCCTGACGCAGATCCTCCGTCTGCGCGGCCGCGCGGCCCGCCGCGAACGGGAACGCCTGGTGGCGAGCCGGGTGGAGACGGTGCACGTACCGGTCTGAGGGCCGGCCGACGGCGAGCCCCCGGACGCGGCGGCTAGACGGTCACCGCGAACGCGCGCAGGATGGCCGCGATCAGATGGGGGTCGCCCTCGGCCTTGACGCGGTCGGCGACGAGGTCGGCGGTGACGCGGCCGCAGGCGAGGCGGACGTAGGTCTCCCAGTCGAGGGTGAAGCCGGCGGCGGGGCCGAGGGCGGGGGCGGTCTCCAGGGTGCCGCGGCCCTGCATGTCGACGCGGACGGTGCGGATGAACTCCACCGGGCCGTGCACGTCGAAGACGACCGCCGAACTGCGGGGCGCCTGCGCGTCCTCGGCGACGACCTTCGGCAGGACGGACAGCAGCTCGTCGCGGACGACGTACGCGCCCGGCGAGTCCAGGTTCCCCGGCTGCCCCAGCGCGGTGCGCAGATCCTGCTCGTGGACCCATACGTCGAACGCGCGGTTGCGCATGGCCTGTTCCAGGGTCACTTCCGTGCCGAGGGGGCCGCGGATCTTGTGCCCGGGGTCCCGCGACTCGTTCCGCAGCTGGCGGTTGCGCCGGATGATCGTGTACTCCAGCTCGGAGGTCATCTCCGGCGCGGTGTGGTGACGGCGGGCGTCGACCTGCATCTCCATGTACCGCTGGTGCTCGGTCCGGACGTGGTACAGGTCGCGCGGGAGGGTGTGGATGGGCCTGGGGTCGCCGAGCATCTCGCAGTCCAGGCCGATGACATGCGAGACCACATCGCGCACCGACCAGGCGGGGCACGGCGTCCGCCGGTTCCACTCACCCTCCACGAGCGGCGTCACCAGCTCGGATATCGCGTCCACGGAGTGGGTCCAGGCGTCGGCGTAGGGCTGAAGAGTGGGATGCAGACTCACGGAAACGGGACCCCTCGGGCGGTCGGTACCTGTCAGTACGGTCGGTGCGTACGGGTATGTGGGTGGCGGTTTCGGTGGGGGCGTCGGCGTTGACGGCGGTGAGTGGGTGTCGGCGGCTGTCGGTGGGTGTTCTGGAACGTTAAGTTACGCTGCTGGGAGGCACCCCGGCAGTGCTTTGGTGTGACGATCGTAGGCCGGTGTGGACGTCTCGAATGCCAGGACGGTGGTAGTGTGCGCGCCTCGCTCATCCAGATCGGTGTAGACGAGGACGAATCGGTCGATTCGCGCAGGCGGCGTGTGGCCTCGCTGGTGAGGGACCAGGCCGGTGCCGATCTCGTCGTCCTCCCGGAGCTGTGGACCACCGGCGCCTTCGCGTTCGAATCCTTCACCACGGAGGCCGAGCCGCTGGAGGGGCCGACGTACGAGGCGATGGCCAAGGCGGCGAGCGACGCGGGCGTATGGCTGCACGCCGGCTCGATCCCCGAACGCGCTGATTCCGACAGCGGCTCCGCCGCGGGCGACGGGCCTCTCTACAACACCTCTCTCGTCTTCTCACCGGCCGGCGACCTCGCCGCCGCCTACCGCAAGATCCACCGTTTCGGCTTCGACAAGGGCGAGGCGGTGCTGATGGGCGCGGGCTCGGAGCTGGTGACGCTCCGCCTCCCCGAGACGACCGTCGGCATCGCCACCTGCTACGACCTCCGCTTCCCCGAACTGTTCCGCGGGCTCGTCGACGCGGGCGCCGAGACGCTTCTGCTCTCGGCGGGCTGGCCCGAACGGCGGCGCGCGCACTGGACCCTGCTGGCGCGGGCGCGGGCCGTGGAGAACCAGGCGTACGTCCTCGCCTGCGGAACGGCCGGTACGCACGCGGGAGTTCCCCAGGCCGGTCACTCGATCGTGGTCGACCCCTGGGGCGAGGTCCTGGCGGAGGCGGGGGCCGACGAGGAGGTACTCACGGTGGAGTTGGACCCGACGAGGGTGGCGGCCACCCGTGAGCAGTTCCCGGCGCTGAAGGACAGGATGCTGGGCCTGGAACCACCGCGCCGCTGACCCCCGCCGGCCCGCACCGCCCCTGAGCCGCCGTCACCCGCACTCCACGTGTGCGGTCGTCAGTCGTCGTCCCTCTCCCGCTCGGCCAGGTTGATCACGCACACCGTGACGGCGATGAGCAGCGCCGGGTCCGCGTCGTCGCGTACGACGTCGAGGCCGTAGGTATCGCGGATCCGCAGCCATCTGCGGGAGACGTGGGCGAGGAGTTCGCCGTCGTACTCGACCACGAACTCACGGTCGAGGATCTTGCCGCTGACGTCGAGTTCGGTGCCGTCCGCCAGGGAGACGCGGTAGTGGTTGCGCAGCAGGGACAGACGTTTGCGGCGGACGGTGGCGAGGGGCTCGCCGTCCCGTTCGACGACCATGGTGTCGCGCACGGCGAACATCTTGCGGCGGATGTCGATGAGCACCCGGCCCTGGGTGTCCTTCAGCTCGAAGGTGTCCCGCAGCCGCATGGCCTTGCCGTCGACGAGGAAGGCCTTCCGGCCGTCCTCGTCCTCGATCCAGTAGTCGTCACCGATGCCGAGGAGCCGGTCGCGTACGAGGAATCTCATGCCTACAGGCGTTCCCCGCGACCCGCCCCGAAACGTCCTGTGTAGGCCGAAGGGCCGAGGCCCCTCTCCCGGCGCGGACGCACACCGAGGCCGGCGCCGGGAGAGGAGCCTCGGCTGCCCCGACTTCTCGACCGCGGGCGGGCCCGGCCCTTCCGCCGCCGGCGGGCCGGTCCGGCTCACGGGGAGCGGGACGGACCGGCCGCCGCCGGGGCCGGCGGGACGGACGAGAGCCGTGACGGAGCCGGGCGTTCTAGTAGCCCTGGTAGCCGCCCCGCTGCCGGTCGTCGTCGATCACCGGGGTCGTGGGCGGTACCACCACCCGCCGGCGCCTGGCGATGCTGCTGAAGGTGGCGACACCGATCAGCCCGACGATCATGAAGATGACGCCGACCAGGTCGAGGTTGACCCCCTGCATGTCCCAGTCGGTGGCGAACGTGAGGATGGCCCCCACGGCGATCAGAATGATGCACCCGCCCAGGCCCATGAGTGTTCCCTCCAGTGTCCGGTTGGGTCGGCCGGTCGTTCCGGTCGTTCGGTCCTACCGGTTGACATCGGGTACCCGGACAGGCCGCTCAGTAACAGCGGTGGGGGGACTGACCCGGCGTCAGCCCTCCAGGAAGGCCGCCAGCGCGTTCGCCAGCAGGTAGGGGTCCTTCGCGCCGCACAGTTCGCGGACGCTGTGCATCGAGAGGATGGCGACGCCGATGTCGACGGTGCGGATGCCGTGGCGGGCGGCTGTGATGGGGCCGATGGTGGTGCCGCAGGGCATGGAGTTGTTGGAGACGAACGTCTGGAACGGCACACCGGCCTTCTCGCAGGCGGCGGCGAAGACGGCGCGCCCCGAACCGTCCGTGGCGTAGCGGTTGTTGACGTTGACCTTCAGGATCGGGCCGGCGTCCGCGCGGGGGTGGTGCGTCGGGTCGTGGCGCTCCGCGTAGTTGGGGTGGACGGCGTGCCCGGTGTCGGAGGAGAGACAGACCGTGCCGGCGAAGGCCCGCGCCCGGTCCTCGTAGGAGCCGCCGCGGGCGAAGACCGAGCGCTCCAGCACCCCGCCGAGCAGCGGGCCGTCCGCGCCGGTGTCGGACTGGGAGCCGTTCTCCTCGTGGTCGAAGGCGGCGAGCACGGGGATGTACGGGAGGCCGTCGGCGGCGCCGGCGACCGAGACGAGCGCGGCCGTACCGGCGTGCACGGAGAGGAGGTTGTCCATGCGGGGACCGGCGAGCAGGTCGTTGTCGCGGCCCAGGTACGCGGGGGGCTCGACGGAGTGGGTCATCAGGTCCCAGCCGGTGACCTCGTCGGCGGGGATGCCCGCCTCCTCCTCCAGGAAGGCGATCAGGTCGCCGTCGCGGACGTCGTCGCCGAGGCCCCAGACGGGCTGGAGGTGACGCTGCTTGTCGAGCTTCAGGCCGTCGGAGGTGACGTTGCGGTCGAGGTGGATGGCCAGTTGAGGGACGCGGAGAAGGGGTCTGTCGACATTGACGAGGCGGGTGGTGCCGTCGCGCAGGGAGAGCCGGCCGGCCAGGCCGAGGTCCCGGTCGAGCCACGAGTTGAGCAGCGGGCCGCCGTAGACCTCCACGGCGATCTGGCGCCAGCCGTGCGCGCCGCTGTCGGGGCGGGGTTTGACCCGGAGGTTGGGGGAGTCGGTGTGGGCGCCGACGATGCGGAACGGGGTGTGGGCGTCGGCGCCCTCCGGCACGTACCAGGCGATGATCGCGCCGCCGCGCAGGACGTACTTCCCGCCCAGCGAGCCGTCCCACGCGTCGGTCTCCGAGACCTGCCGGAAGCCGGCCTTCTCCAGCCGCTCCGCGGCGCTCGCGACCGCGTGGTACGGGGTCGGGCTGCTCGCCAGGAAGGTCATGAGGTCGTCGGTGTGGCCGCGGTCGAAGCGTGGGGGTGTGCGCATGGGGTTCACCTTAACGACGTACGAGGGCCCGCTCCCGGGGGATGGGAGCGGGCCCTCGTGGTGGGCGTGCGAAGGAGGGGCGCCGGACGGCCGGGCAGGGTCCGTCCGGCGCCACGACCGGGGACGGCCGGGAGCCACGGGCGGGACACGCCCGCGATCGCACCCGCGAGCGCGTCCGGGGTGAGGCGGGACGCGGCAGCGGGTGGGGCCGGCCGGAGCCGCCTAGAACGCCGCCTCGTCCAGCTCCATCAGGTCCAGCTCGACACCCTCGGCGATCTTGCGGGCGAGGGTGACGCCCGGGAGGACGTCGGCCGCGAAGAACTTCGCCGCCGCGATCTTGCCGGTGTAGAAGGCCTTGTCCCTGGCGGAGGCCGTCTCCACCTTCTCGGCGGCGACGGCCGCGCCCTTGAGCAGCAGATAGCCGACGACCACGTCACCGGAGGCGAGGAGCAGGCGGGTGGTGTTGAGGCCCACCTTGTAGATGTTCTTGACGTCCTGCTCGGTGGCGGCGAGGTCGGTGAGGAGCAGGCCGACGATGGCCTCCAGCTCGACGGCGGCCTTGGCCAGGTGCTCACGGGCGCCGGACAGCTGCTCGCCGCCCTCGCCGAGCGCCAGGAACTTCTTGATCTCCTCGGCGAGGGTGTTCAGCGCGGCGCCCTGGTTGCGGACGATCTTCCGGAAGAAGAAGTCCTGGCCCTGGATCGCGGTGGTGCCCTCGTACAGGGTGTCGATCTTGGCGTCGCGGATGTACTGCTCGATCGGGTACTCCTGCAGGAAGCCGGAGCCGCCGAAGGTCTGCAGCGACTGGGCGAGCTGCTCGTAGCCCTTCTCGGAGCCGTAGCCCTTGACGATCGGCAGGAGCAGGTCGTTGAAGGCCTCCAGAGCGGAGGCGTCCTCGCCCGCCGCCTCCTTGACCTGGATCTCGTCCTGGATGGAGGCGGTGTAGAGGACGAGGGCGCGCATGCCCTCCGCGTACGCCTTCTGCGTCATCAGCGAGCGGCGGACATCGGGGTGGTGCGTGATGGTGACCTTGGGGGCGTTCTTGTCCATGAAGTTCGCCAGGTCGGTGCCCTGGACGCGCTCCTTGGCGTACTCCAGCGCGTTGAGGTAGCCCGTCGACAGGGTCGAGATCGCCTTCGTGCCGACCATCATCCGCGCGAACTCGATGATGCGGAACATCTGGCGGATGCCGTCGTGCTTGTCGCCGATCAGCCAGCCCTTGGCCGGGTGCCGGTCGCCGAAGGTCATCTCGCACGTGTTGGAGGCCTTGAGGCCCATCTTGTGCTCGACGTTCGTCGCGTAGACGCCGTTGCGCTCGCCCAGCTCGCCGGTCTCGAAGTCGAAGAGGTACTTCGGGACGAGGAAGAGGGACAGGCCCTTGGTGCCGGGGCCGTGGCCCTCGGGGCGCGCGAGGACGTAGTGGAGGATGTTCTCCTCCATGTCGTGCTCACCGGAGGTGATGAAGCGCTTCACGCCCTCGATGTGCCAGGAGCCGTCCTCCTGCTGGACCGCCTTGGTGCGTCCGGCGCCGACGTCGGAGCCCGCGTCGGGCTCGGTGAGGACCATCGTGGAGCCCCACTGCTTCTCCACGGCGACCTTGGCGATGTGCTTCTGGACCTCGTTGCCCTCCTCGAAGAGGATGCCGGCGAACGCGGGGCCCGAGGAGTACATCCAGACGGCCGGGTTGGCGCCCAGGATCAGCTCGGCGAAGGCCCAGATCAGGGAGCGGGGCGAGGTGGTGCCGCCGATCTCCTCGGGCAGGCCGAGCCGCCAGTACTCGGAGTCCATGAAGGCCTTGTAGCTCTTCTTGAAGGAGGCCGGTACCGGCGCGGTGTTCGTCTCCGGGTCGAAGACCGGCGGGTTGCGGTCGGCGTCCGTGAAGGACTCCGCCAGCTCGTTCTCCGCGAGCCGGGCCAGCTCCTCCAGGATGCTCTTCGCGGTGTCCGTGTCCATCTCCGCGAACGGACCGGTGCCGTACAGCTTGTCGCGCCCGAGCACCTCGAAGAGGTTGAACTCGATGTCGCGGAGATTCGACTTGTAGTGCCCCATGGCGACGGCTCCGTAAGAGAGATCGGCGAGGCACTGGCTCCTCGCGCTAGTTCACATACCAACAAGTAGCTTCTATGTCGATGATGCTACCCATCGGTAATAAGAAGCAACCCCGAGCCGTCCATCTGTGACTCGTTACGCTTTGCCGCATGTACGGCTACGACCAGAGCGCCGGTTCCCAGCAGCAGTACGCCCCGCCGCCGCAGCAGCAGATGCCCGGGCAGATGCCCGGCGGCCAGATGGGGGGCGGGTACGGGCAGCAGCCACCGCTGTACCCGGAGCCGTCCCCGCCCTCCCTCGCGGACGCGGTCCGCGCCTTCACCACCGGCCAGCTGGCCGCGGAGGACTTCCAGCAGGTCTTCGCGACCTCCAAGGTGTACTGCCCGCGCGGCGACAACCCCGGGTTCCTCGCGCTGCACAACACCCAGCAGCCGGTGATCCCGATGTTCACCTCGCTCAAGGAGCTGCGCCGGTACGCCGGCAAGGAGTCCAAGTACTTCGTGATCACCGGTGCGGAGGTGATCGACCTGCTGCCGACCGGGTACGGCTTCGTCCTCGACATGGAGGGGGAGCACCGGATGGTGTTCGACGCGAAGGCCGTGGAGCAGATGGTGGAGTTCGCGATGCGGCGGATGTACGGGTAGCTCCGCGAGTGGCTCCGCTGGTTGGGGCGGGTTCGGGTTCGGGGTGGTGGGTTGCGGATCGTTGCGGGGTGCGGGTGGTCTGTGGTTGCTCGCGCAGTTCCCCGCGCCCCAAGCGGGGCTGCGCCTCCTGGCGGGGCTGCGCCCGTTGAATCGTTTCTTCCGGTCCCGTGGGTCCCCTACTGTTCGCCGGTGGCCTTGATGGTCACCTCGCCGCTGGTCCTGTGGCCGGCGGCGTTCTGCTGTCCGGGCCGTGAGGGAATGAGATGCGGGCTGTGCGCTGTTAGGGCTGGCAGAAAGTTCAACAATCAACTAAAGTGAGCGCACAAGGAGGTACCGACATGCCCGCAGTGACCGTCGAGAACCCGCTGACCCTGCCCCGTGTGGCCGCACCGGCCGACGCGGTGGCCCGCCCGGTGCTCACCGTGACGACCGCGCCCAGTGGTTTCGAGGGCGAGGGTTTCCCGGTCCGCCGTGCGTTCGCAGGGATCAACTACCGCCACCTCGACCCGTTCATCATGATGGACCAGATGGGCGAGGTGGACTACGCGCCGGGAGAGCCGAAGGGCACCCCCTGGCACCCGCACCGCGGCTTCGAGACCGTCACCTACATCATCGACGGGATCTTCGACCACCAGGACAGCCAGGGCGGCGGCGGCACCATCACCAACGGCGACACCCAGTGGATGACGGCCGGCTCGGGCCTCCTCCACATCGAGGCGCCGCCGGAGTCCCTCGTCATGTCCGGCGGTCTCTTCCACGGCCTGCAGCTGTGGGTGAACCTGCCGGCCAGGGACAAGATGATGGCGCCGCGCTACCAGGACATCCGCGGCGGGCACGTGCAGCTGCTCACCACCCCCGACGGCGGCGCGCTGCTGCGGGTCATCGCCGGCGAGCTGGACGGGCACGCGGGGCCCGGCATCACTCACACCCCGATCACCATGGTCCACGCGACCCTCGCGCCCGGAGCGGAGCTCACTCTTCCGTGGCGGGAGGACTTCAACGGCCTGGCGTACGTCCTCGCGGGCAAGGGCGCGGTCGGCGCGGAGCGCCGCCCGATCCATCTGGGGCAGACCGCGGTCTTCGGCGCGGGCTCCTCGCTGACGGTCCGCGCGGACGAGAAGCAGGACGCGAACACGCCGGACCTGGAGGTCGTGCTGCTGGGCGGACAGCCGATCCGTGAGCCGATGGCGCACTACGGCCCGTTCGTCATGAACACCAAGGACGAGCTGCAGCAGGCGTTCGAGGACTTCCAGAAGGGGCGGCTGGGAACGATCCCGGCAGTGCACGGCATGTCCGAGGGCGGACTGTAGGGCTCACTACGGCCGCATGTGGACGAGTCCACCCGGAAAGGGGTGAGGCTCGTCCGCGCTCGAAGCCGCCTTCTTGGTCCGGAGCGCCCTCCTCCTTCAGCACCCTCAGGACGTCGGCGTGCGCGTCCCGGTCGTGGATGACCAGCGCCTTGCCGTGCCGCTTGGCCATCTCGATGTGGGCCCGGAAGGACCGCTCCTGGGCCGCCTTGCCCTCGGGCCCGGTACGGAAGTAGTCGAGTCCCGTCTCGCTGGCGCCCCTGAACTGCGGAAGCCCGGCCAGTCGGTCGATCTCCGCGAGCGCCTCGTCGAGGGCCGCGTCTCCGCCGGGTACGCGCGCGCCCTGCCGGGACCAGCCGTCGGGGTCGCCGTGGACGATGCGGGGGCTTCGTTCGAGTGCAGGGCGACGGTCGCGTGGACGCTCTCGTACGTGGCCGCCGTATCGGCCGCCCAGCGGGAGCCCTTGAGGTCGCAGCCGACCTGGACGACTGTCGTCACCCCGACCGACGCGGCCTTGGCGAGGCCTTCCGCGACGGTGCCGGACTGCATGTCGAGGTGGGTGTGGGAGTCGGCGACCGGTACCCGTAGGGGTTCGGGCAGCGGCGGGGCTTCGACGGCTTCGGACTTGGCAGGCATGCCCCGATCCTACGAAAGGGGCACGCCTGCCCGGTCGGTGGAGCCAGTGCCGTAGCAGGCAGTGTTTGCCCTGTAATGGCTTGGGGCGCCAGCTCGTGCTGAGTGGTGCGCTCTCCTCGGCGTCGAACTGGTGGTCCGCCCAGATGTAGCTTTCGGGAAGCAGGTCGGTGACGGGCACCATCCGGAAGGTGACGGCAACGCGCCGCCCGGTACAGCACCGGGACGGCGCGTCACATCACAACAGGGCAAACGTTGCTTGCTACGGCTCTAGAACACTACGAGTGGCGCGTTCGGTCCGGGATCGTAGTCGAATCTGAAGTTGAACCGGGCCTCACCCTTCCCGCAGTTCATGGTGGGGAGGACCTCGGTGAAGAATCCGTCGTGGGTGTCGTCTCCGAGGCACGTACCCGACTCTCCCGCCGGCTTGATCTTGAGCTGGCCGGTGTCACGCCAGTAGTCGATGTCGAATTTCTGGTCGATACCGTCGTCGCAATCCCACAATATCATTTTGTTTCCGCCGTCCGACATGCACTTGTTCGACGACTTCTGGACGATTTGGTACAGGCCGCCTCCCCTGGGTCTGAATTTCCAGGTGCTGTTCGTGCCGCGTCGTCCGGTGATTACTGCGGTACCGCTGAGTGTGTTGGCGGTGGTCAGATTGGCGTTGCGGTCGTGGGCGTTGAGCAGTTCGACGCTCGCATTCGCGGCCAGACGGCCGAACAAGACGGCGAGGTGGTCGGAGCCGAAGCCGCGGCCGACACCGCCGTAGCCGGCCATCAGACTGTTGGACACCATGTAGTCCAGTTCCCGGTTGGTTCCGCTCGGGCTGATGTGGGTGGCGCGGCCGGATGTGTATTTGTGCCAACCGGGTCGCGATATGAGATTGGCGGGCTCACGGTTCCAGTCGCCCATCGCGGCCCATGTGCGGGTTCCAGCCTGCGTGGCGATGTTCTGCAGCAACTGTCGGCCGTCGTTGCCCCCGCTCGCCAACGCGTGCACGCTGAAGAAGACCGTGTTGGGCCCCATCTGGAGGCCGAGGGCAGGCCGGGAAGTCGGAAGCCCGTTGTTACCCCAGAAGGCGGGCGGGGCGACCATCACCCTGTTTGCGGGTTGGGCGGTCACAATGGCGAGGTTCACCCGGTTGCCCCCGAAATCGGTTCTCAGCCAGTAGATGTACCAGGGCAGATTGAGGCGCCGCGGCCACGGGTCCCAGTTGTACCGTTGTACGCGCCAACCCCTCCACTGATTGTTGCCTCCGAGGTACCCGGACTCCCATGCCGGATTACCCGCGCTCGCCGGTGGCCGAGGGCCGGCCTCCTGCAGCGCGATCACGTTGTAGCCGGCGCTCATGAGTTGCATGACATCGGTCTGCCACTTACTGCCACCGGCGCCCCCGCCGCCCTGCATGTTGTAGGTCACGGGCTTATAGTCATCCACCGCCGCCGAGGCGCGCTGTGGTGTCGTGAGGGAGACGATCAGGCCCGCCAGCATGGCTACCGCGAGCGCGGGCACAAGAAATCTCACACGCGTCCGGCCGCCGCGGCGGTGTCTGTTTCCGCGGAATGCCCCGGGAAGGGGAATTCTCATCGCTTGTCCTTTCTGGCTCGCGCCGATGAGGGCGCGAGCGGTGCGTGATGGTCGGCTATCCGGCAAGTTCCTCGGAGCCGGCGGTGTCGGCGGGAGTGGGTTCGGTGACCGTTTCGATCTTGACCCGGTACGGATAGGCGGTGAGCAGCGGATCGGTGACCGACGCCGGGGCGTCGGTTGTCACTACCACCTGGTCGTACTTCGGGTCGTAGCGGACGGACACGCTGTAGGCGGTGGTGTCGCCGTCCGCCGACACCTGCCGGACGGCCGCGTCCTGGACCTCGGTGACCTTGGCGAGCGTGAACTGCTGGCTCAACCCGGCCCTGGGGGCGGGCCAGTCGGCCGGGATGTCCCCGTACTCCGAGGTCCACCCCGGCGGCTTCTTTATGTCGTAGAGGCCGCCGGTGTAGTCCGAGGGGTAGATGATCACCGGTCCGACTTCGGGGTCGTCGAACGCCCCGAGTGCGCAGTTGTAGTCGGCGAGGGCCTGCACCTGCTGCCAGTGCAGTCTCGTCGCGGCATCCTGGAAACCGGCCGCCGGCGCGGCGGCCGGCGACAGCACCTTGCCCGCGGTGCTTTGCTCCGGAGTGCATTTGGCAGGTGCCGGGTTGTCGAGGGCGTACCCCTTGATGACGAGTTTGCCCGCGTACTGGGTGGCGAGTGGATCGGTGACCGATGCCGGGGCGTCGGTCTCCGCCACCACCCGGTCGCTCATCCCGTCGTAGTAGACGTTCAGGGCGTGGGTGGCGTCACCGTCGGGCTGCACCTGTGCGGTGACCGCGTCCTGGAGGTCGGTGATCTGCTGGAGCGTGAACAGCGGGCTCTTCGCGGTGGTGGGGGTGGGCCAAGAGGTGGGAGCATGTCCGAACTCGTTGGTCCAGTCGGGCGGCGTGGTCAGGTGGTCGATGTCGCCGGTGTAGTCCGAGGGGAAAGTGAGCACCGGTCCGATGACGGGGTCGTCGAACGCCGCGAGCGCGCCGTTGTAGGAGGCCAGGGCCTGGAGCTGCTCCCACTGCTGTTCCGTCCCGGTGGCGATGGCACGCACCTCGGACGTGGACAGGGCCCGGTTGTAGACGCGGAAGTCCCGCATCCGGCCCTTGAAGTACAGGTCGTTGGAGTACAGCGACCGGCCGAGGTAGTTCGCGGTGGTCGTCCCGCCGCCGATCGCACCCGGGGCGATCGTCACGTTGGTCTTGCGTGCCTTCTCCACGCCGTTCTCGTACAGGATGCCGGTGTTGCCGGTCTGGGTGTACGTGACGTGCTTCCACATGCCGCGTGCCAGCTGGTAGGGGGCGCCCGACGGCTGGATGTCCTGCTTGGCGGTGTAGTCGGTCATCGAGACGGAGGTCCGGAAGGTGTTCCCGGTGGTGAACAGGTAGCCGTTGCCGTTGGAGCCGCTGGTGTTGCCGAGCCCGTAGAAGAAGTAGGGCTTGCCCATGTCCGGGTCGATCCACACGTCGAAGGCGACGCTGATCGAGTTGAGCCCGGCCATGATGTTGTTCGGCGCCTTGACGTAGGTGTTGGAGCCGTTGAAGGCCATCCCGTCGCCGTCCCAGTCGACGGTGCCGTTGACCGTGCCGTCACGGCCCTGGCCCGAGGAGTCGTGCGCGACCGTGCCGGACGTCTCGTCCAGCTTGTAGCGCAGCAGCAGGCCGTCGGTGATCTCGGCCTGTGCTGGAGAGGCGGTGGTCAGCACACCGGCGACCAGCGCGAGGGACACGGCGACCAGAGCGGCGGACATCCGCCGGCGCAGCGAGCCGCCGGCGCGGAGCCCGCCGAAGGCGGTCGGAGCGGCTGGGCCGTCACTCGGCGCGGCCACGGTGCGGGCAGGGGCGGGCACGCCCCCGGCCACGTTCTTTCTTCGCATGCTTTTCCTTTCGAAGCGGTACGAGGGCTTTCCGGCGCGACGGCTGAGCGGGCGCCGGGCGACCATCCCCAAGGAGCGCGGCGAGGCAGCCCGAGGGCGCCCGGCGAGGCATTCCGAGGGAGGGCTCTGCGGTGCGGTGCCGGGCGTTCCCGGTGGAGGGCGCCCAGGTGGGCCAGGAACGGGTTTGTTCGGGGACAGCGACCGCCGCCGAGGTCCGGGACTCAACAGCTGTCGGGATGCGGATTCCGTGACAGGGCCCGGCTCCCCGGGCCCTGTTGTCCTGGCGCCACGGGACACTGACGCGGACCAGTCCGTCCCAGTGGGCCCGGTCCGCCTCGATGTGGCGTCATGCAGCTCATGCTCGGGGTGGGGCCCACCCCCGGACCATAGGTGTTTTTACGGAGTTCTTATGCGGGCTTTACGACGGTGCTTGGTTCGCCGCCCACCAGCCCGCGATCTGGGCACGGGAGCCGAAGCCGAGCTTGGCCCGGATGTTCTCGACGTGGCTGTCGACCGTGCGCGGGGAGAGGACGAGGGCGGCGGCGATCTGCCGGTTGCTCATGCCCTTGGCCACCAGCGCGGCCACCTCGCGCTCCCGGCGGGTCAGCGGGCTGGGGGCGGTGGCCGGGGCAGTCGGTTCGGGGCCGGTGTCAAGAGCGTGGTCGATGGCCCGGCCGGGGCTGTCGTGGCCGCCGCCGCGCGCGAGTGCCCTCTCGTACGCCGCCGGGCCCAGTGCTCGTCCGATCGACTCCGCGCACCGCGCGTGGTGCGCGGCCATCTGCGGGCCGAACGCGGAGATGCTGGTGCCGATGTCCTGCCACAGTCCGCGCGCGGTACCCAGTAGCAGTCCCGCCCGCTCGTACTCGCCGAGCGAGGCGGTGACCCAGGCGAGCGTCTCCAGCATCAGCGCGGCGCTGAGTGGTTCGTTGAAGCCCCGCTCGATCTCCAGCCCGGCCCGGATCGGCGCCAGGCTCTCCCCCGGGTCACCGCGCTCCAGGGCGTCATAGCCCAGCGTCCACAGCGCGTGCGCGCGACCCCACCGCTCACCGTGGGCCTCCGCCAGAGCGACCACCTGGCTGCCGGCCTCCGCCGCACGCGGGTCCCGGAGGCTGACCCGAGCGGCGGCCAGCTGGAACAGCGGGAATACCGCCGAGGCTTCCCCCTCGGCCGCCATGTGGGCGGCGACCGCGTCCTCGAAGAGGGACACGGCCTCCTCCAGCCGCCCCTGGAAGATCGCCAACGAGCCGCGGAAGTTCATGACGTCCGCGCTCACCACCGGGTCGTCCTGCTGCTCGCAAAGCTCACCGGCCTCCGCGAGCCACTGGCCGGCCGCCGTGTGATCGCCCTGGAGCAGTGCCACCCAGGCCGCGGCGCACAGCGCCCGGGCGCGGACGGGGGTGGGTTCGGGCGCGGCGGCGAGCGCCCGGTCGAGCTGCCGCCGTCCTTCGCCGAGGAATCCGCCGGCGCACCAGTGGAAGCGCAGTGCCGCGGCCAGCGCGAGGGTGGCCTGCGGGTCGTCGTCGTAGCGGAGTGCCGTCAGCAGGTTGGGGTGTTCGGCGCGCAGGCGGGCCAGAGCCTCCTCCTGGCCGGGGCCGTACCAGTTGTCGTCGATCCGCTCGGAGAGGGCGAGGTGGAAGTCGCGGTGCCGCCGCAGCAGGCGCTCCTCCTCGCCGGACTCGGCCAACCGCTCCCGGCCGTACTGGCGGATGGTTTCCAGCAGTCGGTAGCGCGGCAGGTCCTCGGCTTTCGTGGGCAGGACGACGGACTGGGCGACCAGCCGGTCGAGGAGGTCCAGCACCTCCTGCGCGGGGATGCCCTCTCCGGCGCAGACGTCCTCGGCCGCGTCCAGGGCGAAGCCGCCGGCGAAGACCGACAGCCGGTTCCACAGCAGCCGCTCGGCCGGGGAGCACAGCTCGTAACTCCAGTCGATCAGCGCGCGCAGCGTGCGCTGCCGGGGTCGTGCGGTCCGGCTGCCGCCGGAGAGCAGCGCGAAACGGTCCTCCAGCCGGTCCACCGCCTGTTCGACGGTGAGCGTACGCAGCCGGGAGGCGGCCAGCTCGATGGCCAGCGGCAGCCCGTCGAGGCCGTCGCACAGCCGGGTGACCGCGTCCCAGTTCGCGTCGGTGATCCGGAACTCCGGCCGGACGGCGGTGGCGCGGTCCCGCAGGAGTTCGACCGCCTCGTCCGGCACCGACAGGGGCGGCACGGTGAACACGTGCTCGCCGGTGATGTCGAGTGTCTGGCGGCTCGTCGCCAGTACGTGCAACTCGGGGCCGGCCGCCAGCAGCGTGCCGGCGAGCTCGGCGCAGGCGTCGATGAGGTGCTCGCAGTTGTCCAGCACGATCAGTGCCCGGCGCCCGGCCAGACGCCTGGCGATCTGGTCGAGGGCGGGCTGGGCGCCCAGGTCCGCGATCCCCACCGCGGTCGCGGCCGCGCTCGCCACCATCGACGGGTCCCGCACCGGTGCCAGGTCGACCAGCCACGCTCCGTCGGGGAAGGCCCTCCTGGACGCGGCGGCCGCTTCGAGCGCCAGCCGCGTCTTGCCCACGCCGCCCACCCCGGTGAGCGTCAGCAGCCGCGCCGAACCGAGGACGCGGCGGACCTCGCCGAGGTCGCGCCGCCTTCCCACGAAGCTGGTGAAGGCCGTGGGCAGGTTCCCCGCTTCCGAGATCGTGTCGGTCACGTCTC
Organism: Streptomyces sp. NPDC002324; assembly: GCF_053593335.1. Classification (NCBI taxonomy): domain Bacteria; kingdom Bacillati; phylum Actinomycetota; class Actinomycetes; order Kitasatosporales; family Streptomycetaceae; genus Streptomyces; species Streptomyces sp. NPDC002324. The sequence goes on along the minus strand of NZ_JBSFCF010000001.1, from coordinate 252,912 downwards.
CCTCACCTTTCACCCTGCCGGTATCGTGCTCAACGCTGAGGAAACCCGCTGGTCGGCGACCCCGCACGCGGCATCCGCCGACTGCCGTGGCCACCATCGCGGCGAGCCGCTCTTCGCGCTCCAAACCCGCCCAAAGGTGGGTGAAACAGGCATCCGTGCTCAGCGTAGCGACGCCCTGTGTCACCTGGCGCGGTCTATGACGGTCACACCGTGCTCACCATCTGGGTCTCCGCCGCGCCCCGCAACTGAGACGCACCCCCTACGGCCCCGCACCCGCACCGCGGTTTCGAGACCGTCACCTACATCATCGACGGGATCTTCGACCACCAGGACAGCCAGGGCGGTGGCGGCACCATCACCAACGGTGACACCCAGTAATTGACGGCCGGCTCGGGCCTCCTCCACATCGAGGCGCCGCCGGAGTCCCTCGTCATGTCCGGCGGTCTCTTCCACGGCATCCAGCTGTGGGTGAACCTGCCGGCCAGGGACAAGATGATGGCCCCGAGGTACCAGGACATCCGCGGCGGCCAGGTCCAGCTGCTCACCACCCCCGACGGCGGCGCGCTCCTGCGCGTCATCGCCGGTGAGCTGGACGGTCACGAGGGGCCGGGCATCACCCACACCCCGATCACGCTGCTCCACGCGACGGTCGCGCCGGGCGCGGAGATCACCCTGCCGTGGCGTGAGGACTTCAACGCTCTCGCGTACGTCCTCGCCGGGCGCGGCAGCGTGGGTGCGGACCGGCGCCCGATCCACCTCGGCCAGACGGCCGTCTTCGGCGCGGGCTCCTCGATCACCTTCCGCGCGGACGAGCAGCAGGACTCCAGCGCTCCCGACCTGGAGATCGTCCTCCTCGGCGGACAGCCGATCCGGGAGCCCATGGCCCACTACGGCCCGTTCGTCATGAACACCCGCGACGAGCTGCAGCAGGCGGTCGAGGACTTCCAAAAGGGGCGGCTGGGCACGATCCCGGCGGTTCACGGGATGACCCCCGAGGGGCTGTAGGCCCGCGCGGTCCGTTCGCCGGATGTTCGGTGCGCCTGTCGTCCCCGGGTGCGTCGAGGTGTTCGGCGGCGGTGGGTGGGTAAAACCCGGTACTGTACGACAAGGCCCGAAGCCGCAACTTCGTTTTGCGGCTTCGGGCCTGTCTGTTGCCGGGATGCTGCCGGGTCCGTGTCAGGGCCGCGCGTTTCTACGGCAGGACGTAGACCGGTGCGCCGGTCGGAGTGCAACCCGTCTGCCGGACGCATCCCCGCTTGACGAGCATCCTGAGGCTGTCGTTGACGCGCTCCTGGGACAGCCCCGTACGGGTGGAGATCTCCTCCATGCGGTAGCGGGCCTCGCCGCGCACCAGCGCCGGGGCGAGGTAGGCCGCGACCGCGTGGACGTCCTCGGTGACCACGAGGTTCTTCGCCTTCCACGTGGCGACGAGGTCCTGGGCGGTCAACTCCGGCTCCGGGGCGGTGTGGTCGTAGCGGTGCCTGAGGGTCGCGGCGATGTCCTGTAGGGCGTCGGCCATGATGCTCTGGCTGCGGTCGATCCGGTGCAACAGGTCGTTCCGCTCCTCCTGGAACGCCGTCAGCATCTCGTCCGCCCGGATGTTGCGCTCTTCGAGCCGGACGAGCGCGTCCACGACCGGCTGGGGCATGGCGTAGGCGGTACCACCGGTGGGGGCGGGTTGTACGGGGGCCGGGGCGAGGGCGTAGGAGCCGTCGCGCTGGATGGTGGCGATGACTTCGCAGACCCAGGCCTTGAAGGGTTGCGACTCCGGCTTCGTGCACCCGTTGACAAGTTGGACGAGGCCTTGCAGGTTCACCATCTTCATGGTCCTGCGCAGCCTGTGACCTGCCATGTTGCGCCTTGCGTCGCTCTGGTCGACGCTTCGCGCAATATCGCCGAGGGTAGTCACATGCTGTCGCGAGACCATGTTGTGCACGGCGTCTCGGGTGTTGGCGTAGCCGAGGTTTCCCGCCACGTCCACCGCCGGGAACCAGTACGTCCCGTCCGGCAGTGTGAGTCTGCGGACTCGCGCTCCGGTCGCCGCGAACACGAAGTCGTTGATGTCGATCGCGTCCTGGTGTGCCGTCGGTTCCGCCTGCGGCGTGTTCGTGTTTTTCTGCTCGTCCATCGAGCATCACCTCCGCCTCGGAAGCTAGGCAGGCGGGGGTACGACCCGTGTCCGTAGCAAGGATGTTCACCCGATAGGGGGCAGAGGCATCGATTCTGCTGTGAAGGCGGCGTGGGGTACGGCTTCGCCTTCTCGCCGCCTCCGTGGCTAGTTGACCGGTCCTCCGTTCGAGCCGTCCGGTGGTGCCGCTTCGTTCAGCTCGAACCAGATGCTCTTGCCGTCGCCGCGAGGGTCCACGCCCCAGGCGTCCGCGAGCACGTCCATGAGGACGAGGCCGCGGCCGGAGGAGGCGAGTTCGCCGGGGTGGCGCTTGTGGGGGAGGTCGTCGCTGGCGTCGGTGACCTCGATACGCATCCGGCGCTTGCCGCCGTCGCCGGTCATCTCGGCGACGAGGAGCGCGTCGGCGTCCGTGTGGACGAGGACGTTGGTGAGCGTCTCGGAGACGAGGAGGACCGCGGAGTCGACCTGGTCGCGGCAGTTCCAGTCGTGGAGCAGTTCGCGCACCTGTTGGCGGGCGCCGGCGATACGTTCGGGCTCCGCCTGGGCGACGGTGAGGGCGGTGCGCCGTACGGCGGTGCCGGCGCCCCGGTCGCGTACCTCGCTCTCCCGGCACAGCAGCAGCATCGCTATGTCGTCCTCCCGCCGGTCGGCGAGCGGGCCGGGCGTGTGATGCGAGGAGGGCCCGTGCACTCCCTGCACGAGCGCGTCGGCCAGCGCCTCCAGCCGCCCCGGCGCCAGGCCGGCCGGCTGTGGACGGGGGAGGGCGGTCGCGGTCGCGTCGGGGCGGGTGGGTGTGGGGGTGGGCGCGGGCCGCGAGCCGCCGGTGGCGCCTGACCGGCCGGGGAGCGCCGGTTCGCCGCCGGTCGGCCGGTCGGCTGCCGGTGGGTGGGCCTTCGATCCGTCGGCGGTCAGCGCGCCGACCCCTGACCCGGCGCCTTCCGGCCCGCTGGCCTTCGGCCTGTCGGCGGTCGGCCGGTGGGTCTTGGATCCGTCGGCAGCCGGTGCGTCAGCGTGTGACCCGGAGCCTGCCAGCCCGTCGGCCTTCGGCCTGTCGGCAGTCAGCGCGCCGGCCTCGGCCGTCGGGCCCTGCGGCCCACTCGCGTTCGGCCTGTCGGCGGTCGGCCGGTCGGCCTTCGACTCGTCGACGGTGAGTGCGGCGGCCTCCGCCCCGGAACCCTTCGCCCCGGAACCCTTCGCCCCGGAACCCTTCGCCCCGGAACCCTCCGCCCTGGAACCCTCCGCCCTGGAACCCTCCGCCCCGGAACCGACCAACCCGTCGGTCTTCGGCTCGTCGGGAGTCGGTGCGTGGGCCTCCGAGCCGGCACCCTCCGAACCACCGACGGTTAACTCCCTGGCTCTCAAGCCCCCGGCCCCCGGCCGCCCCTCCCCCGAAGCCCCCGCACTCTCGTCCTCGTCCCCGGGGTACACCGTGTCGAAGGATTCCAGGATCGTGCGGATGCGGCGCCAGCCCGTGTCGAGGTCGTGGCCGCCTGTTTCGATGAGGCCGTCGGTGCAGAGGAGCATCGTCTCGCCGGGTTCGAGGACGAGGCGGGTCGTGGGGTAGTCGGCGTCGGGGTCGATGCCCAGGGGGAGGCCGCCCGGGGTCGGGCGGACCAGGACCGTGCCGTCGGCCATGCGGACCACCGGGTCGGGGTGCCCGGCGCGGGCGATGTCGAGCACGCCGGAGACCGGGTCGACCTCGACGTAGAGGCAGGTCGCGAAGCGCAGGTCGGCGAAGTGGGCGGCGGAGTCGTTGGTGACGCCGTACAGGAAGCGGGAGGCGCGGGAGAGGACGGCGTCCGGGGGGTGCCCCTCGGAGGCGTAGGCGCGCAGGGCGATGCGGAGCTGGCCCATGAGCCCGGCGGCGCGCACGTCGTGGCCCTGGACGTCGCCGATGACCAGGGCGAAGCGGCCGTTCGGCAGGGCGATCATGTCGTACCAGTCGCCGCCGACCTGGAGTCCGCCGCCGGTGGGGACGTACCGCGCGGCGACGCTCATCCCGGGTATCTCCGGGCCCAGCGTGGGGAGCATCGTGCGCTGGAGGCCGTCGGTCAGCTCGCGTTCGGTCTCGGCGGCGCCGGCGCGGGAGAGCGCCTGGGCGAGCATGCGGGCGACGGTGGTCAGCACCGAGCGCTCATCGGGGGTGAAGGTGACGGGGTGGGTGAAGCCCGCCATCCACGCGCCCATCGTGCGCCCGGCGACGGTCAGCGGCAGGAACGCCCACGACTGCCGGGCGAACTGTTCGGCGAGCGGCCAGGCCGTGGGGTAGCGCGCCTTGTAGTCCTCGGGGGAGGAGAGGTAGACGGCGCGGCCGGTGCGGACCACCTCGGCCGCCGGGTAGTCCGTCTCCAGCGGCATATGGGTGAAGGGGCCCTCGTCGCCCTGGCTGTGCCCGTGGTGCCCGATGACGGTGAGGCGGTCGGCCTCCACCCCGAACACGGCGAGCCCGTCCGGGGAGAAGCCCGGCATCGCCAGGCCCGCGGCGACCCGCAACACCTCCTCCGTGGACCGTGCCTCGGCCAGCGCCCGGCCCGCGTCCAGCAGGAACGCCTCGCGCGAGCGCCGCCAGTCGCCGGTGACGGACGGGGCGCGGGCGGCGGTCGCGGGCGAGGGCTCGGTGACCTCCTGGAGGGTGCCGATCAGCTCGAAGGACTTGCGCACCGGGTCGAAGGTCGGCTTGGAACGGCTGCGGACCGTGCGGACCACCCGGCCGCGTTCGTCCATGATCCTTATTCGCACCTCGGCGAGGGTGTCCTCGGCGACGGCGAGCTGCACGACCGACACGATCTCGTTCCAGTCGACGGGGTGCAGACGTGCTCGCGCCCCGGCCTGGGTGAGGGTCGTCGGCTCCGCGGGCAGCCCCAGAAGACGGGCGGCCTCGGCGTCCACCGTGACGGTTTCGGCAGCGCTGTCCCAGGTCCACAGTCCCGTCGCGAGGGCGGACAGGACGTCCCCCACAGTGGGCGGGGGCTCACCAGTGCGCATTGACCCACTCTAAGAACAGCTGATCGGACCGTGCCACCGGCGCTGCGCCGGGCTCCGATCGGGACCGGGGGCACGGCAAGCGACCACGACCGGCGGTGACGGAGGTGACGGCAATCGACGCTAGCGACAGTAACCGCTTACGGTCCTGCCCATGGCTATGACCGTGCGTATCCGGTCAGCGGGGCGGCCGTCGCGGAGACAGGAAGCCTGCTCCACGATGCCCGCCGCTCACAAATGGTGGGGAGGTGATCTCGGGGTGCCCGGTACCCTTGGGTTTGTTTCACGTGAAACATCGGCCGTGAGACACCGGCCGTGAGGCACCACCCAGATCCCCGATCAGCGAAGGCTGGATGAACGACGATGCATCGGTACAGGTCCCACACCTGCGGCGAGCTCCGCGCCTCTGACGTCGGCACCGACGTCCGGCTGAGCGGCTGGCTGCACAATCGGCGCGACCTGGGCGGCATCCTCTTCATCGATCTCCGCGATCACTACGGCATCACGCAGCTGGTGGCCCGTCCGGGCACTCCGGCGTACGAGGCGCTGGACAAGATCTCCAAGGAGTCGACCGTCCGCGTCGACGGCAAGGTCGTCTCGCGAGGCACCGAGAACGTCAACCCGGACCTGCCCACCGGTGAGATCGAGGTCGAGGTCGGGGAGGTCGAGCTGCTCGGCGCTGCCGCCCCGCTCCCCTTCACGATCAACGCCGAGGACGGGGTCAACGAGGAGCGGCGCCTGGAGTACCGCTTCCTCGACCTGCGCCGCGAGCGCATGCACCGCAACATCATGCTGCGTACGGCCGTGATCAGCGCCATCCGTCACAAGATGACGGCCCTCGGCTTCAACGAGATGGCGACCCCGATCCTGTCCGCCACCTCCCCCGAGGGCGCCCGCGACTTCGTCGTGCCGTCGCGCCTCAACCCGGGCAAGTTCTACGCGCTCCCCCAGGCCCCGCAGCAGTTCAAGCAGCTGCTGATGATCTCGGGCTTCGACCGGTACTTCCAGATCGCGCCCTGCTTCCGTGACGAGGACGCGCGCGCGGACCGTTCGCCGGGCGAGTTCTACCAGCTCGACGTGGAGATGTCCTTCGTCGAGCAGGAGGACGTGTTCCAGCCCATCGAGAAGCTCATGACCGAGCTGTTCGAGGAGTTCGGCAAGGGCCGGCACGTCACCTCGCCCTTCCCGCGCATCCCGTTCCGCGAGGCGATGCTGAAGTACGGCTCCGACAAGCCGGACCTGCGGGCCCAGCTGGAGCTGGTGGACATCACCGACGTCTTCGAGGGCTCGGAGTTCAAGGCGTTCGCCGGCAAGCACGTGCGCGCGCTCGCGGTGCCGGACGTCTCGGCCCAGCCGCGCAAGTTCTTCGACCAGCTCGGCGAGTACGCGATCGAGCAGGGCGCGAAGGGTCTGGCCTGGGTGCGCGTGGCCGAGGACGGTTCGCTGTCCGGCCCGATCGCCAAGTTCCTCACCGAGGAGAACGTCGCCGAGCTGACGAAGCGGCTCTCCCTGGCCGCCGGTCACGCCGTGTTCTTCGGCGCGGGCGAGTTCGAGGAAGTCTCGAAGATCATGGGCGCGGTGCGGGTCGAGGCCGCCAAGCGCGCCGGGCACTTCGAGGAGGGCGTCTTCCGGTTCTGCTGGATCGTCGACTTCCCGATGTACGAGAAGGACGAGGAGACCGGGAAGATCGACTTCTCGCACAACCCCTTCTCCATGCCGCAGGGAGGCCTGGAGGCCCTGGAGACCCAGGACCCGCTGGACATCCTCGGCTGGCAGTACGACATCGTCTGCAACGGCGTCGAGCTGTCCTCCGGCGCGATCCGGAACCACGAGCCCGAGATCATGCTCAAGGCCTTCGAGATCGCGGGCTACGACCGTGACACCGTCGAGGAGCAGTTCGCGGGCATGCTGCGCGCGTTCCGCTTCGGCGCGCCGCCGCACGGTGGCATCGCGCCGGGCGTCGACCGCATCGTCATGCTCCTCGCGGACGAGCCCAACATCCGCGAGACCATCGCCTTCCCGCTCAACGGCAACGCCCAGGACCTGATGATGGGCGCGCCGACGGAGCTGGAGGAGGCGCGGCTGCGCGAGCTGCACCTGTCGGTGCGCAAGCCCCAGCCGAAGTAAGGCAAGCCTTTTCGCCGGCCTTTCCGTGAAGGGGCCTGAAATCGTTCGCCGATTTCAGGCCCCTTTCGCATGCGCGACGCGGGAAGAAGGAGCCTTTCCCGGCGCGTGGGTGTGCGTCAGTTGTCGCGCGGACAGCGGGTGTCGTCCGTCGGCTCCTGGTGGCAGCCGCCCGGGGCGGGGCCGGAGAAGTGCCCGCTCGGGAGTGTGCCGCTCGGGGCCGAAGACAAGCCTCACCGGGACCTCCGCCGAAAAGGGAGCCGGAAACAGACGGCCGTTTCGGGCCTCTTTCCTTTTGTGGGGAATCCGCGCGGGAATGCGAGGCAAAAGCACAGTCCTTTCTCATGGCGTTGACAGGCGGCCTCCCTAATTTCCTGGCCATGACGGGAAACCAGACCGGAGACGAGAAGGCCCACGGGCCGAAGCACAAGCGGGATCTGACGCGCCGCAAGGTCGTCGTGGCGGGGGCGGGCGCCGTGGCCGCCGTGGGTGTGGGCGGGGCGGTCGTCGCCACCGCGAGCGCGGGCACGAACGGCGGCAAGGCAAGCGGAAGCGGTAAGCCCCTCGCCGCCGCGAGCGCGAGCGCCGGCGAGGACTGCTACAAGCTGACCTCGGAGACCACCGAAGGCCCGTACTACATCGACGCGGACAAGCTCCGCCAGGACATCACGGAGGACAAGGAGGGCATCCCCCTCACTCTCCGCCTCAAGGTGATCGACGCCGAGACCTGCAAGCCGCTCCGCAACGCGGCCGTCGACATCTGGCACTGCGACGCGCTCGGTCTCTACTCGGGCTACGAGAGCTTCTCCGAGGGCGGCGGCGGCACTCCGCCCACCGACGCCCCCTCGGGCACCCCCACCAACGTGCCGACCGGTGAGCCGCCGGCCGGTGGCGGCGGTGGCGGGGGCGTCCACGAGGAGCCCACCAGCGACACCCGCTATCTGCGCGGCACCTGGAAGACCGACAAGCAGGGCCTCGTCACCTTCGAGACGATCTTCCCGGGCTGGTACCGGGGCCGCTGTGTGCACATCCACACGAAGGTGCACGTCGACGGCGAGTGGACGGACGCCGGTTACGAGGGCGGCACCACCTGCCACACCGGCCAGTTCTTCTTCGACGAGGAGGCCGTGCTCGACTCCGCCGAGGTCGAGCCGTACTCGACCTCCACGACCGAGCGCACGACCCTCGACGACGACACGATCTACGACGGCAGCGGCGTCCAGGGCGGTCTGCTCAAGCTGAAGTACAGGAAGAAGAACGACATCGCCCGCGGGGTCGTCGGCTCCATCACGGTCGGTGTCGACCCGGAGGCCACGCACACCGGCACGGGCGACTCCGTCCAGCCGGGCGCCTCGGCCACCGCGTCGGAGTCCGCCTCGGCGGGCTGACCCCGGCCGAACCGGCGTACGGCAGGCCCGGAACCCCTCCCGAGGGTTCCGGGCCTTCGGCGTGCGCTCGGGCCGGGCCGGGTACCCGCAGGGGGACTCATCAGCGGACGCACAGGTTTCTCGACGGATGAGCACAGCGGGAAGGGGTGTGATGGGACGTACAGGGTGAGGGAACCCGTACGAAGCGTACGGGGGCGTACCAGCCGTACGGAACGAAGTGGCCGTACGGGACGAAACGTCGGAGCTGGAGGAGGCCATGAAGCTGGCAGTGCTGGTGGCGGTGTTGCTGATCGTCGGGGCGGTGGTCGCGATCGTCGCGCGGCGGCGGTCCGTGGACGACCCCGGTGCGTCGTCCGACCTGGACGCGGAGGCGGACGCCAACCGCTGGGTCGTACGGCTGGGCGGCAGCCTGGCCGGTATCGACGTACGCGCGCAGGCCGGGGCGGGCGGCGCCGCCGGGGAGTCCCTGACCGAGGCGACCGAGAGCCTGCGCACCGCCCGCGCCCAGCTGGCCCGGGCCCGCACGCCCGACGAGTACGCGAGGGTGTCGCGCACGGCGGTCGAGGGGCTGCGCCATGTGGGGGCGGCCCGCGCGGCGCTGGGCATGGACACGGTGCCGGGGGCCGATGGCCGGGCCGAGGAACCGTCGACGGTCCGGAGCGCGATCAGCAGGCCGCTCGACCCGGTCGGCCGGAGCGGGCTGCCCCAGCGGGGTGCGCGGGACAGGGTGGACCCGGCGGCGGGGGCATCCACCCGCCTGTTCGCAACTGGAGGCCTCCCTCCGACGTCGTACTGATCATGACCACGTCGACCGCGTCCACGTCCGCCTCCGTCCCCGCCACCACGACTCTCGGGGAGGAGATCCTCCTTCTCTCCCTCGACGACTCCTCCGGTGAGGCCCGGCTCCCCCTGCGGACGCCCTACGCGATCGCGACGGCCGCCCTGCTGGAGCGGGCCCTGTCCGACGACGCGGCGGACGCGGAGTTCCCCGAGGACATCGGGAAGTGGATCCACGAGCACAGCGCGAAGGAGTACGAGACCGCGCTGCGGGGCGTGCTGGACAAGGGCCTGATCCGGGAGGAGAAGCGCCGTGTCCTGCTCGTCTTCCGGACGACGCGCTACCCGGAGGCCGACGGCACGGTGGAGGCCGCGCTGCGCGGGCGTCTGGCCCGGGTGGTCCTGGAGGGTGCCGAGCCGGACCCCCGCACCGCCGCCCTGATCAGCCTCCTCCACCACGGCGACCTGCACCCCCTCGCCTTCCCGGACGCCGGCACCGAGAAGTCCCCCGCGAGGCGGCGGATGGCCGAGGTCGCCGGACGGCACTGGGCCGATCCCGCGCTGCGCCGCATGGCCGAGACCGCGGCGGCCGCCGCGGCGGCGCTCGCGGCGGCGGCGATGGTGACGACGGTGGTGATCCTGACGGTGACGTGACACCGGGGCGGGGGCGGCTACCGCCGCTCGGCCCGGTACCGCTTCATCAGCGCGCCCAGCCGCCGCGGGTCCTTCCCGCCGTTCAGCTCGGTCAGGAGGTCGTCGGGGCAGAGTTCGTAGAGGTCGCCCCACCAGCCCCGGCGGCGGTTGTCGTAGACGCGGTAGCCGCCGGGGACGCCCCGGGCGACGTAACGGCGTCTGCTCACTCGGGGTCCTCCTCCGGCGGGGATGCCAGGGCCTCCTCTTCCAGGAGGCGTTCGGCGATGTCGTCGGCCCAGGTCTGGGCCCAGCGGCGCAGACCCAGGATGGCCTCGGCGTCCAGGCCGTGGCGAGTGAATTCCCGGTCGTCGAGCCACTCGGTGCCCTCCAGGCGTGACTGGAGGTCGGTGAGGTCGAAGGTGGTGGACGTGGCGGAGGTCTGGCGGCGGGCAAGCTCCTCCAGTTCGGCGACGGTCCAGTGGGCGGTGGCCGCGTGCACGGCGATCAGGTCGCGGGCGGTGCCCCGGTCGGCCACGGCCCGGACCTTGGTGCCGACCACGTCCTCCAGGGAGAGCGTCGGGCCCCACGGTGTCCGGACCGGCGGATGCCAGAGGGTCTCCTTGAGCAGGTCGAGGGTGCGTTCCTCGGCCGTGACGGGATCGGTGACGAGGAGGCGGGCGGAGAGCGGGGTGGTCTCCACCGCGTGCACCAGCCAGCCGCGCTCGGCCAGGCCCACCCGGACCGCGGCGGCGATCTGCTCCATCGGGGCCGCGTGCTCCGTCGCCACCTCCAGGTCCCGGCCGGGCGGCCGCGCCTCGACCAGTCCGTGTGCCTGCGCCGCGTGATCGCCGGTGAGGGCGAGGGCGTACGGGACACCGGTTTCCAGCACGTCGTCGAGGAGGCGGCGGAGCTGGTCGGGGAGGTCGGTCACGGGTGCGCCTCGAAGGCGGTGGGGTGCGGGAGCGGCGGGCGTGGGGCCATGGAGGGATTATCACGGCCCCCGCCGGACTTTCCCCGGTCAGTACGGCCGTCGGCCCAGCCAGTTGCCGGGCGGATCGAAGTTCGCCACCACGTACGTCCAGCCGTTCCGGCACCCTGCCCTGGCCGCGCCGACCCGTGTCGAGGTGCGCCAGACCACCTGGGTGTAGTGCAGGCATTCCCGGTCGTTCACGCAGGCGTTGGAGGGGCGGTCGTAGTCGTCCTTCTCGTCGAGCCAGAGGCGGGCCGCGTCTGCCAGGGAGTAGCGCGGGCTCGACCCCTTGGCCAGGTTCTCGCCGTACCGGCTGTTCGAGTGGATCAGCTCGCAGTCGGCGACCCGCACCCGCGCCCAGCGCCGGGCGTGCGTGGCGAGGGACTCGTCCCAGACGAGCGGGGGAACGCCGACGTCGGCTCGCGCTTCGTTGACGATCGTCAGAAAGCCGGCGATCTCCGGTGGACGGGCCGCCGGGGCCACCGACCCGGCGGTGGTCGCCCCGGTCGTCGTCCCCGCCGTCCCCGTCGCTGTGATCGTCTCCACGGCCGGGGGCCGGGGGCCCACCGCTTGTGCCGCGCCCGGCGCGAGTGCCAGCAGGGCTGCCGCCACGGCCGCCGTCGCCCGCATCCTGTCCCGTCCCGCCACTGGACCCTGTCCCGCCATCGGACCTCGTCCCACCACTGGACCCGTACCCCTCTTCCCGTCAACTTCCTTGCTGTCGCCGACACTTGTACGGCAGGCGCCGGAGCGCGCGACGGCTCAAGGAGTGCTCTGCCACCCCATCGGGGGAAACCGCGGCGGCAGGGGTTTGGGGCGCGCGTCCGGCGTGCCCCGCATCCGACGGTACGGTCGCTCGGCGCCGCGCGCTCGCGCCGGAGTGCGCAGGGGCGGAGGCCGGGAGCCGGATCGCGCTCACGCACGCGAACCGCCCGCGACCCCGAGGGGTGCGCGGGCGGTCCGGTCGCCGGGGCGGCGCGGGGCGGCGCGGGGCGGGGCGGGGCGGTCGGCGGGATGTCGGCCAAGGCGTGACCGTCAGCGGTGTGGGCCCCACGGTCGCCGACCCGTCGCCGAACTCGACGACGCCGACGTGCCGTTCACCGCGGGCCGCGCCCGGCCACGCCACGGTGACCTTCGGGTGGTCGCCCGCGGAGACGGCCTGCCGGGCCGGGGTGACGGTGGGGGTGACCGCCGGGGTGCCCTGCCCGACCTTCCAGCTCCACAGGGCGTATTGCCGGCCGGACCGGGTGAAGGCCGCGCCGTCGGGGACGTGGACGCGGTGCTTCACCGCCGCGTCGCGGGTGTGCCGGCTTCACCAGAAGGCGGACTGGTCCGTTCCGGTGAGGTTGCCGGTGGTCTTCTCGCGGGCCCGGTGATCGCTGCCCGCTGGGCCGCCGGACCGGCACCGGGAGCGAGGCCGGGCGCGGGGCCGGGAGCCGGTGCCGGGACCTTGGCCCCGCCGTCGGCTTCGGTCCCGCCATCGGTCTTGGCGTCGGCTTCGGTCCCGCCATCGGTCTCGGCATGGTCCCCGGCCTCGACCCGTACGTACGTCTCCGCCCGGTCGCCGGTGTCCGCCCCCGGCCCGTGGTCAGGCCGCGCGTCCGTCAGCCGGGCGAACGTGTTGCGTGTCACCGAGACGACCCCCGGTGTCGCGCTCAGCTTCGCTGCCTGGCGGCCGGTCAGCTCGGCGGCGAATCCGTTGAACGTGTAGGAGTAGTCGTAGAGCGACTTCACCCCGGGCACGGCGGCGAGGATCCGCTCCCGGCGGTCGTCCAGATGGGCCACGTACGTGCGCACCGTGGCGGAGTCCGCGTCGAGCGGTTCGCCCGCGGTGGGCGCCGTCCGCTTCAGCCGGGGCAGCCCGCCCTCGTAGGCGGCGACGGGCGCGTCGGCGAGCTTCACGATGTAGGTGTCGTCGCCGTGGCTTCCGGTCTCCGTAGGGGAACCGGACTCGGCGGCGAAGGTGGGAGCCATGACCGCCGAGACGATCAGGGCACCGGCGAGCAGCGGTGCCGGCAGGGTGACCGCGGCTCTCGGGCGTATGCGATGGTTCGTCAACTGTGATCCAAGTCGATCGATTTGAGAATCTCGATCCCCCGAGGACCCCAATGTCACAGACGACTCAGCGGTAACAATCTTGAAAGCTCACGTACTCGCGGGTCTCCACAGTCGTTTCACAAGAAGCGACCGAAGTGGACCAGGTGCGCCGGGCGTTGGCTTTCCCGACTTCTCAAGTTCAGTTAAGCGAAGGCAAAGCAAGCTCAAAGGTTCACCCCGGATCGTCTTTCGACATGGACCAGACCCTTCTCGTGGTCGCCGATCTGGCCGCCATCTCCGTACTGACCTTCGCGGTCTACTTCCCGCGCCACCACCGCCGGGACCTCGTCGCCGCCTTCCTCGGCGTCAACGTCGGTGTTCTCGCGGTCGCGATGACGCTCAGCTCATCGTCGGTCGGCATCGGCCTCGGGATGGGCCTGTTCGGCGTCCTGTCGATCATCCGGCTGCGGTCCGACGAGATCGCGCACCACGAGATCGCCTACTACTTCGCCGCGCTCGCCCTCGGACTGCTGGCCGGTCTGCCGGAGGAGGTCGACGCCCTGCCGGCCCTCCTCATGACGCTGATCGTCGCCACGTTGTACGTCGGCGACCACCCGAAACTCTTCGGCCGCCACCGCCAGCGCAGCCTGCGCCTCGACGCCGCGTACACCGACGAGGACGCCCTGCGCGCGCACCTCGAAGTGCTGCTGGGCGGACGGGTGGTGAACCTGTCCGTGCAGAGCGTCGACCTGGTCAACGACATGACCCTGGTCGACGTCCGGTACGTCGTCACCGGCACGGGTACGCGTGCGCCGCGGGAGGCCGGGCGGGGCGTCGGGGAAGGAGTCGGGCAGGGCGTCGGGCAGGAACAGGGCGTGCGCGCATGACGGCCCTGGACTCCCTCTCCCACGTGGTCGGGGCGCTGCGCCCCATCGGCCTCGACGAACTCGTGGACCGCGCCGAACTGCTGACCCGCCTGGACCGCAAGTACATGCTGCCCCTCACCGACCTGCCCCTCGTGGTCGGCGGGCTGGACGGCGGGGGTCTCTCACGGCCGGGCGCGGCCGGGGCCGGGGGAGCCCAGGTCCTGGAGGTCGACGGCGAACGGCGGTTCGCGTACCGGTCCGTGTACTTCGACACCCCGGAGATGGACGGCTATCTGGGTGCGGCCCGCGGCCGTCGGCGCCGCTTCAAGCTGCGCGTCCGGACCTACCTGGCCTCCGGCCGGCACTTCCTGGAGGTCAAGACGCGTGGCCCGCGCGGCACCACCGTCAAGCAGCGCGTCCCGTACGACGGGGAGCCGGGGCGGCTGACCCCCGAGGCCCGCGCGTACGCCGACGACGTCCTGGGCGAGGCCGGCATCGACGCCCACGGCCTCCGCCTGGTGCCCGCGCTCACCACGCGCTACCTCCGCACGACCCTCTTCCTGCCGGACAGCGGCAGCCGGGTCACCGTCGACACCGACCTGACCTGGGCGCTGCCCGACGGCACCGCACTGCGCACGCCCGAGCGGACCATCGTCGAGACCAAGTCCGGGCGCGCGGGCTCGGGCGCCGACCGGCTGCTGTGGTCGCTCGGACACCGGCCCTGCCCGGTCTCCAAGTACGGCACCGGGCTCGCCGCGCTCCGGCCCGACCTGCCCGACAACCGCTGGCTGCCCGTCCTGCGGCGCCACTTCCCCACCGCACCTGCCCCGAACGGGAGCCCCGCATGAACCTCCGCACGAACGCCCGCTTGAACAGCCGCACGAGCAGTCGTACGAGCCGCCGTACGGGCAGTCGTACGAAGATCCGTGGGAACGCGTGGGCGAGAAGGGTGCGGGGTTTCCGTACGAAGGCGGCGGCCGCTCTCGCCTCCGCCGTCCTCGCGACCGCCGCGCTGGCCGGGTGCTCCTCCGGCACCGATTCCGGCTCGGCGTCGTCCGGCTCCGCGTCGAGTGCGAGCGCGGCGGCGGCCGTGGACGGGACACAGGACGCGGCGGCGGTCCTCGCCGACAACGAGAGGACGCACGCCGAGGACGGTGACACGGAGTACGACGAGTCGGATGCCGTGGCCATCGACCTGAAGGGTGACGCGGCCTCCGCCGACGGCAAGGGTGTGGACGTCGACGGGTCCACCGTCACCATCACCGCCGGCGGGACCTATCTGCTGAGCGGGTCCCTCGACGACGGGCAGGTCGTGGTCACCGCCCCCGAGGCGACCGTCAGGCTGGTCCTCGACGGTGTCGACATCTCCAGCTCCTCCGGGTCGGCGATCGCCGCGACCGAGGTGGAGCGGCTCGTGGTCGTCCTCGCGGACGGCAGCGAGAACAGGCTGAGCGACACGGACTCCTACGCCGACGACGCCGAGGCGAACGCGGCCCTGTACAGCGCCGGCGATCTGACGATCGGCGGCGGCGGCTCGCTGACCGTGAAGGGGAACGGCAACGACGCGATCGCCGGCAAGGACGGCCTGGTCGTCGAGGGTGGGAACATCACCGTCGAGGCCGCCGACGACGGTATCCGGGGCAAGGACTACCTGGTGGTCGACGGCGGCACGGTGACCGTGACGGCCAAGGGCGACGGGCTCAGGTCCGACAACGCGGACGAGGAGGACACCGGATACATCGCCGTGTCGGGCGGGACCGTTTCGGTCACCGCGAACGGTGACGCCGTGGACGCCGCCACCGACCTGGTCGTCACCGGCGGCAAGCTGACCGTGCGAGCCGAGGCCTCCGACGACACCTCCGCGCACGGACTGAAGTCCGGGGTGATCACCGTGCTGGAGGGCGGCACGGTCGACGTGAACGCCTCCGCCGACGCGCTGCACGGTGACGCGGCCGTTCACCTCGCCGGCGCCGACGTCACCCTCGCGGCCGGCGACGACGGCGTCCACGCCGAGGGCGACCTCGTCATCAGCGAGGGCACGCTGGACATCACCGGCTCCAACGAGGGTCTGGAGGGCAAGGACATCCTTGTCCGGGGCGGCGCCACGCACGTCGTCTCCCAGGACGACGGGGTCAACGCGTCGGGGAGCGAGGCGACTTCGGAGGGCGACACGCAGGGCGGGGGCCCCGGCGGGGGCGGTGGCATGGGAGTCGGCGACTACTCGGCCAAGGTCACCGGCGGCACGCTCGTCCTGGACTCCGAAGGTGACGGCTTCGACTCCAACGGCACTGCCGAGATCACCGGCGGCACGATCGTCGTGAACGGCCCCCAGCGGGGCGGCAACGGAGCGCTCGACGTCAACGGCAGCTTCACCGTCAGCGGCGGCACGCTGCTCGCCTCGGGCAGCGCGGGCATGGTCGTCGCCCCGGGCGAGGAATCGGAACAGGGCTGGCTGTCGGCGACCCTGGACGCGTCGGTCGGGGCGGGCACGACACTGCACATCGTCGACGCGGACGGGACGGTCGTGGCGTCGTACGTCACCTCCAAGACCATCCAGAACGTCGTGTATTCGGGGGCGGCGATCAAGAGCGGCGAGGAGTACACCGTCTACTCCGGCGGCACGACCTCCGGCTCCGACACCGGCGGCCTCGCCGCCTCCGGCAAGCTCGGCTCGGCGAAGAAGCTCACGACGATCACGGCGGGCGAGGCGCCGGAGGGTGGTTTCGGGGGGCCGCCTGGTGGGGGTGGCGGGGGCCGGGGCTAGGCCGGGGCCAGGAGGGTGCCGGGGCTCGGCGTCAGCCCGAGGTCTCCGCCGTACGGTCGGTGAACAGGTCCTCCGCGCGCTCGACCGTGCCCGCGCGGTCGAGCCAGGCGCTGACGAGGGTGAGGTCGGTGCAGGTGGTGATGCGTGCACGGACGTCGTCGGAGACAGGGATGCCCCGCACCTCCAGGACGCGCAGCACGCCCTTGGCCTCGCCCCTGGCTTCGCCCTCGGCTTTGCCCTCCGCCTTGCCTTCGAGGTAGGCCGTCTCGCGAACGGTCCCCCGGCCGGGGAAGTAGGTGACGAAGCTCATGATTTCCCTCCACTTGTCTCCGGCGGGCGTGCCCCGCAGGTTGATCTCCAGGAACTCGACGAAGTAGTCGGCTGCCCTCTCGTCCGTCTCCTGCAGGGCACGGATCATCGCGTCGGTGATCACCGGAAGGTTTTCCGGTCCGACGACCATGGGATGAGTGCGCTGAGTGATCCAGCCGCGTGTGCCGCAGTCGAAGGGGCCTGACGCCCACTACGGCCCTTGACGGGGGATCACTCTTTCGAGTGTCGGTGAAACGTTCACTTTCGAGGCGAACGGGGTCCCGCGCTACGGAGACGAGGGCCGGCGGGCCGACGTTCGGTTGTGCGGGCGGGTTCTGGTTACGCGGGTGTGCCGAAGTTCTGGGTCCAGTAGTTGCCCGGGCCCGCCAGGCCGATGCCTATCTCCTTGAAGCCGCAGTTGAGGATGTTGGCCTTGTGGCCGGGGCTGTTCATCCAGCCGTCCATGACGCTGTCGGCGGTGCCGTACCCGGCGGCGACGTTCTCGCCCGCCGATCTGTACGCGTACCCGACACGGGCGAGGCGGTCGGTCATGGAGGAGCCGTCGGAGCCGGTGTGGGACATGTTCGTGTGGTCGGCCATGTCCTGGCTGTGGTTCTGCGCGGCCTTGGTGAGCTTGGCGTCCACCGTCACCGGTGAGCAACCCGCCTTCGCCCGCTCGGCGTTGACCAGTTCCAGGACGCGGTCCGTGGGACCGGAGTCCGCGCTGGTCGCGGCGGGGGCGGGAGTGCTCTCGGCCTTCGCGGGGTTCGGGGTCTTCACGGGCTCGGCCCGCTTGTCGACGGTGTCCGCGGGCTTCTCGGCGGGCGGGCTGGTCTTCTTCTTCGAGGGGGACGCGCTCGGGGTGGGGCTGGAACGGCGTTTGCTCGGCGTGCGGGACGGGGTGGCGGTCGCCGGGGCGTCCGCGACGGAGGTGCGCTCACGTTCGGAGGGCGTACTCGACGGTGTGGCGTCGGGTGCGGGGCCGGACTCCTGCCCGCCCCACCAGGAGGAGGCCACATCGCGCCAGCCGCCCGGTCCGTCACCGCCCGCCTGGAGGGCGGCGGTGGTGCCCACGGCTCCCACGGCCACCACGACGGCCGCGGCGATGACCGCCCTGCGGCGTCTCGCTCCCGGGCGCCCCGCCTTGGAGGCGTTCGGGGCCTTCGAGGCTTTCCTCTTCCGGCGGTGACTGCTCATGCATGGCCTCACTGACTGGTCCGACTTCGGTCCGACGGCGTCGCGACCTCGGCGGCCGTGGCCGTGGCCCTGGCGAGCCCGGTCATTATGGGGACCGTCGAACGCACCAGGCAACGAACGTGTGTGCTACCGCAGGTGGCGTTCCGGTGACGCTCCGCAGGCGCGTGAGGGTGTGCGACCCCGGCTCTCGGCGCACCCGTCCGGACGGCAACACCCGCCCGGGACCAGGCACAAGGCCGGTCGGCCTCGACGGCCGGAACTGTCGCCACGCATCCTCGTGATCGGTTCGATTAGCCACCCCGTGGCCGAAATAGCCGTTAGGTACGAGGAAGGGCGCGGTTGTCGCCCCGGAAAAGCGGGCGATCGACAGCATCGGGGCGCAATTCGGCCGTGACGCATGTCACCTCCGATTGGAGGTGGGTGAAGGGCGGCCGCAGACTGGAAGTGGCGGGGCTCCCGAGAGAGCGGATCCTCGTACGGAGGTTCCCGAGGCCCCGCGATGGATCGGCCGTGGAGGAATCATGACGGCAGTCACGCGGACGGAAGCCCCCGTCGAGATCGAGGGCGACGGCCTGGAGGTGCGTATCCAGGAGATGGGCGGCGGAATGAGCGTCGCCTTCCTCAAGCTCCCCCAGGGCATCGACATGACCCCGGCCCTCAAGGGTCTCCCCGACGACCTGTGCCAGTGCCCCCACTGGGGCTTCGTCGTCAGCGGCCGGCTGCGGATGCGCACCAAGGAGGGCGAGGACTACTACGAGGCGGGACAGGCCTACTACTGGAGCCCCGGCCACTCCCCGGAGGCCCTGGAGGACGTCGAACTCGTGGAGTTCTCCCCGACGAAGGAGTTCCAGGAGGTGCTGGACCACATCAAGTAGCGCGTGCACAGCAGACGAACAGCCGCACGGCAACAGGGCCGCCGTGGGCTCGGCCCCCGAGTCGTGTGGATGTCCGGGTCATGGGGCCCTTGGCGCCTCACCCGTTCGCCGGGGCGACGGCCCGCCGCAGCCCCGCCCGGAGTCCCCCCTTGCGGACGCACCCATACGCGTATCCGTGTTGGGCTGATCTGTTAATAGTGCCGCTGGGATCTCAAGGCGTTGCCTCCGCGATCCGATGCCGTCCAGGGAAGCTTCGACCCGCTTCCCAGCGCATCGTCCGAAGTGATCCGGAGCAAGGAGTGCAGCGCATGAGTTCTGAACCCAGGAAGCGGCCCGTGCTGGGCCCGCTCCCGGCACGTGGTGCCCGGCTGGTCGGCACCACCTTCGCCCTCGCCACCCTCGGCCTACTCGTCACCGGCGCCGCGAACTCCGCGTCCGCCGCGCCGCGTACCGCCGGCACGGAGACGGCCGCCCTGTCGCTCGCGGACACGTCCTCGTTCGGCGACCCCTGTCGACAGCCGAAGCCGAAGCCGCAGCCCAAGGTTGAAGCGGGCGGCGACAGCAGGCCCGACCGGTGCAAGGTCGGCCCGACCGGACCCACGGGCCCGCCCGGACCGAAGGGTGACACCGGGGCTCAGGGCGAGGTCGGTCCGCAGGGTCTGGAGGGTCCGCAGGGTCCAGAGGGTCCGGCGGGTCTGGAGGGTCCGCAGGGTCCAGAAGGTCCGGCGGGTCCGGAGGGTCCGCAAGGTCCAGAGGGTCTGGCGGGTCCGGAGGGTCCGCAGGGTCCAGAGGGTCCGGCGGGACCAGCGGGTCCGCAAGGTGATGCGGGTCCGCAGGGTGAACCGGGGCCGTGCTCCGACATCGACAGCTACGCCGCCTCGAACTCGAGGGAGTTCAGTGCCGTGCTCAGCGGTGGGCGGGCGTACGTGGGAGTGCGGAACATCAACCCGCAGCCGCCGCAGGGTGTCTACGTGTGGGAGGACCTCACGGACGACGACCTGCCCCTGAACCAGCCCCCCGACTTCCCCGCGAACGCCTGCTCCATCTCCATCTCGGCCCAGGGCAACGACGCCTGGGTCAAGGTGGTGACCACGGGCGGCGCCGTATGGGAGACGCACGGCGACACGAACGGCGGCTTCCTCTGGGACGAGCCCTGGGTCCCGCTGGCACCACTGCCGCAACCGCCGACGGCGTAGTCCGGTAGGAGCGCGGGGACTTGGTCCCCTACCGGCGGCCGTCCACCCCCGGGCGGCCGCCAACTCCCTCTCTCTTTTTCAGAATCAGGCGGCAACCTTTCAAAACCCGGCGACCACACATGAGTCGGAACTCCCTTCACGGGGGCTCCACACGAACCACGTGTTCCCCCGAACCACGTACGTTACGTAAGGACTCATCCGTGGCCTCTGCCTCCCCGCGCCCGTCCCACCGCCGGTCCCTCCGCACGCGCCGGACCCTCGTGGTCTCCGCCGCCGCCGTGGCCGCCGCGGTCGGCGCCGGCGTCCTCGTGATGAACGCCAGCGCCAACCCCGTGGACCTCTACCACCAGGTGCTGCCCGCCAAGGACGGCTGGGCGGCTTCCGGTTCCGGTACGACCGGTGGTGCGAAGGCCGACGCGGCGCACACCTTCACGGTGTCGACGCGGGCGCAGCTTGTGAAGGCGCTGGGCTCCGCCACCGACACCACGCCCCGGATCATCAAGATCAAGGGCACGATCGACGCCAACACCAGCGACTCCGGCAAGAAGCTGACCTGCGCGGACTACGCCTCCGGCACCGGTTACTCGCTCTCCGCCTACCTCAAGGCCTTCGACCCGTCGACGTACGGCAAGAAGGCGCCGAAGGGCACGCAGGAGACCGCGCGTGAGGCGGCCGAGACCAAGCAGAAGAAGAACATCGTCTTCAAGGTGCCCGCCAACACCACCCTCGTGGGCGTCCCCGGCACCAAGGCGGGCATCCTCGGCGGCAGCCTGACGGTCCAGAACGTCAAGAACGTCATCATCCGCAACCTCACCTTCGCGGACACCCAGGACTGCTTCCCGCAGTGGGACCCGACCGACGGCTCGTCCGGCGAGTGGAACTCCAACTACGACGCGGTCACGCTGCGCGGCGCGACCAACGTCTGGGCGGACCACAACACGTTCACCGACGCGCCGACCTTCGACAAGACGGAGGCGACGTACTACGGCCGCAAGTACCAGGTCCACGACGGGGCGTTGGACATCACCAACGGCTCGGACCTGGTGACCGTCGAGCGCAACCAGTTCCTCA
Organism: Streptomyces sp. NPDC002324; assembly: GCF_053593335.1. Classification (NCBI taxonomy): domain Bacteria; kingdom Bacillati; phylum Actinomycetota; class Actinomycetes; order Kitasatosporales; family Streptomycetaceae; genus Streptomyces; species Streptomyces sp. NPDC002324. The sequence continues at coordinate 231,595 of NZ_JBSFCF010000001.1, read as the reverse complement.
ACCACGACAAGACGATGCTGATCGGCAGCAGTGACACCGACTCCACCGGCAAGCTGCGCGTCACGATCCACCACAACCTGTGGAAGGGGATCGTGCAGCGGGCGCCCCTGGCCCGCATCGGCCAGATCCACCTCTACAACAACGTGTACGACACCGCCACGGTCAACGGCTACGCCCCCAAGTACAGCATCGACTCCCGCGCCAAGGCCCAGGTCGTCGCCGAGCGCAACGTCTGGAAGATCCCGGCCGACGCGAAGGTCGCCAAGCTGCTGAGCGGCGACGGCACGGGTTCGCTCGCCGGCACCGGCAACATCGTCAACGGCAAGGCCACCGACCTCGTCGCCGCGTACAACACCGCGAACTCGTCGAAGAAGCTCAAGACCACGGTCAACTGGACCCCGGCCCTGACCGCCGGCCTCCAGACCTCCGTGACGAACCTGCTGACCGACCTGACGGGTGCGGGCACGTCGGCCACGGGCGCCGGCGTTCTGTCCTAGTCCCGGACCGAAAGACTCCTGGCTGGGGGCGCCACCCGAGGCCAGGAAGGTGTCCCGGGCCCGATCAGGAAGGGGCCCGGGACACGCGCAGAGGGGCCCGGGGAGCGAGCACGCCCCCCGGGCCCCGTGGGTTGCGCGGCCGCCCCGCCGATCAGGTCGTCCGCCCCGCCCGACATCACGGGCGGCGCATCACGTCGAGCGGAAACCCTCTACGAGTGGCTCGACCGTGGAGGGGTCACGCAGGACGCAGTTCCACACGCACGCTGCGCACCCGCGACGCGTCCTCGTGGAGCAGCGAACCGTAGATCGTGGCCTGGCGGTCGCCCTGCCCGCTCAGCCGTGTGACCACCCCGCGAAGGACGGCGACACCGGGGGCGAGTCCCGTTCCATCGGCATCTCGGGTGACCAGTCGAAGGCCGGCGAGAAGGGCCGCCGCTCCTCCCCGGCGATCTTCGCCAGCGCCTCGCAGAGGTTCGTCGAGATGCCCGCGTCGGTAGAGCGCCCGAAGCCGGCCGGGGGGCCGCGGGCGAAAGCCGCCGTGTCTCAGAATCCCAGATAGGTGATCTGGACGACGTAGACCCGCTCGCTGCGTACGACGACCTGGTACGTGAACATCCCGCCCGGGACGATCATGTCCCCGCCCTGAGGGTCGATCCGTCGATCCCGTCATGGGCCCGGTCGTGTACGTGGAGGGCCTCCGCGGCCCTGACGAGCTCGTCCGCTTTGCGTTCCACAGCGAGGAGAAAGCCGGAAGGAGCGGTGCGGGCGGCTTCCTCCGCGCCGAAGGCGTACTCCCACTTCCAGCTCACCCGCGTACTGCCTTCATGGCCTCGTCCAGTACGGCGCCCAGCTCTCGTAGGGCTTCCTGCGCGACCACGGGATCCTCGTGCTCCAGGTCGCTCTTCGCGTGAGCACGGCGGGCGGACAGCTCGGGGCGGCGGGCGATCTCGATGTCTCTGGCCCAGGCGAGGACCCAGCTATGTACCGGACTCAGGGACTGCCACTCGACGGCCTTGGCGAAGGCCTCGTCCTTCGTCCTCTGCATCTCTTCCAGACGGCCCGGCTCGACGACGGCGAGGGCGGCGCGCAGGGCGTCAGGAGTCTGCTCGGGACGGGGGATCAGCTCATGTCCGTGATCGGCCTGGGTGCTCATCGTGTCCTCCAGAGGGTGCCCCGGCCAGAGTGTCCGGCGAGGGGCGAGCAGGCTCTCGCCGCTCATCGCACCCCTTCCAGGGGACCGTGTACCGGGCCGGAATTCCCGCCGGGGCGTTCGCGGCAGTCGCGGCACCGTGCGCCGGGGGCGGGCGAATGGAAGCCGCGGTCACAGCCGTCGCAGTTCCGGACCTTGTACTGGACGGGCGCGGACGCGGGCTCGGCAGCGGCAGGGGCGCGCCACGGTGGCAGGGGTGGGAGCCGGTCCGTGAGGCGGTGGGCCAGGAGGGCGGCCGGGCGGTACAGGGGCTCGGCGGGCAGGTCGCTGGTGAGGGCGTCGCGTACGGCGGTGGGGGTGAGGTCGCGCTCCAGCCAGGCGGCGACGCCGGGGGCGAGGTGTTCGGCGTCGGTGGCGGAGAGCAGCAGGCGGGGGTCTTCGCGGCGGAGGCCGGCGAGGACGTCGGTCGCCGTCTGGAGGAGGGCGGGGGAGGTGTACCCGGGCTGGGGTACGGCGAGGAGGGCGCGGCGTGGGGGCTTCTTCCGCTGCTCGGCCGCCCGGCGGGCCGGGGCCCCGGCCGAGGGCTTGGGTGCGTCGGCGGGCGCGTCCCCGTGCCGGCCCGGCTGGTTGCAGGAGACCGTGCGGGTGACGATCCGGCCGCCCTCGGTGCGTTCGCGGGTGCGGCGCAGGTAGCCGTGGGTCTCCAGTTCGCGCAGGCCGGTGGCGATACGGGCGGGGCTCTCCGGGAAGCGGCCGGCGAGGGTCTTGATGTCGACGGGGGTGCCGGTGGGCAGCGACTGGATGTGGACGGCGAGTCCGATGGCCAGCGCGGACAGCTCCGGGTGCTGGGCGAGGTGGTTGCCGATCACCGTGAAGCGAGTGGAGTGACGGGAGTTGTCGTGGATCACGCCGCCTGTGTGGGTGCTCCGGCGCGGGTGGTTTTTGCCCGTAGGACGGGTCTGGGCGTGCGGGTGCACGCTAGGGTTCTGCGTATCCATCGGGAAGGTACTGCTTCCTCTGTGGTCAGGCCCTCGCACTGGGATTGCCGTCCCGGCGGGGGCCGTCGCATGTCTGCGGTTGTGTGGCTGCCGCTGTGGTGTGGATGCGGCGGTTGTGTGGTGCCGCGCTGAGCGTAGAGCAGGCAACCTGTCCCGAAGCCAGTCGAGTTGGTGTTGTTCACTCGACCGAGTGAGCGGACGCCGTGGGCGGGAGGGGTGGGGTTTGGTGGGGTTTCTTTCCCCATCGTGTTTCTTTGGGAAGAGCGCCTGTGGCACCGGAGTTCAGGTTTCTGGGCTTCGGTGGGAGGCCGGGTCGCGGGCTGCATGCCGGTTGGTGCAGCGAGGTCGAGCGGCGACCGGGCGCCGAGCGGCATAGCGACAGCAGGGCGCTGAGGTGTCCGACGCGGTGATACAGGGATCGGCGCACCTGAAAGGACCTTGCCGCACTTCGGTCGAGGCAGCTTATGTCGTGAGCTGCCTCGACCGAAGACGCGGGCTGTTGATCAGGGCTAATCGCCGCGATCGGCCCGGCGCAGGATGTCGCGTTCCCGGCCGGTCTGGGTGTCGAGAGAGTCCTCGTGGTCGATGACGATGGTGTCGTCGGCCTCCTGGGCCCGGAGGTGGGCCCCGTAGGCGTCGGTCGCCCTCACCAGAAGAGCGTCCTGGTGTGCCGCGGGCCAGCTCTGGAGCAGATAGGACTCCACGACCTCATCCACCACTGTCTGGTCGACAGCCGTGTCCCTGCCCCGGGCATGGACCCGCAACCGGTAGTGGCCCGGTCCTCGCGAGGCCAGCGAGGGCAGGTCCACGGGGTCGTCCATGAGTGGAGCCACGAGCGCTTCTCCGGACGGGGATCGCCATGAGATCTCGGCGATCTCCTCCCAGTCCGCAGCGGGCTCGGGCTTCACGGCATGAAGCTCTACGGTCACCTGGACGTTGCCGGTGTGGATTCCGGTCGACACCTCGATCGCCCCGTCGATGGCCGACACGAGCCCGTTGTGAGACGCGTCGAGGTCATCGGCCACGGTCCCCTCCGGATCCGAGATCTGGAAGAGGTGATACTCGGCGTGCACCAGAGCGGTTCGGGTGTGGACTGACTCATTCACGGTGTTGTCTTCCGGTCTCATCCGTCAGGGGGCTACCTGATCCATACCAGGTACCGGTCTCCTTCGAGGACGCGGCTGTAGGCGTAGAAACCTTTCAGCGCGCGACCGGCGCCCTTGTTCTGTTTGTCGTTGACCATGCGTCGGCTGAACGGACCGCCGCTGTATTTGGCACCCTGCCACGTGCTGGCGAAGGGGTACTCGTCGCAGGACTTGCCCGGTGGGCGCTCCAGGCTCGACGGACACGCCTTGCCGCGGTTCTTGTCGATCTTCTTCTTGTTCGTGAGCCGCGTGAGGTAGTCGGTCGTACCGTACTTGCCGGGCTTTCCGTCGGCCTGGGCGTCCTTGATGTGCTTGGCTATCTGCGGCCATGGCCCCGTCGTGCTGTAACTGATCACCGGCACAGCACGGAGATTCACACAGCCGACCTGCTTCGGCGCACCGGGCAGGGCGTTGTCGCACCGGACTTCCAGGGTGGAGAGCTTCAGGGGCTCCGACGGTGCGAGCCACTCAGAGTTACGGAACCGCATGGTGGCGATGCTCCGCCCGGTACCCCGCTGCTTGGACGCCTTGGTGTCGATGGTGGACTTCATGAAGAACTGACCGAAGGGCTCGGCCCTCGAACTGATCGTCTGCGCCGGGAAGTCCTTGTCCGTCACCTTGCACTTGCCCACGCAGGAAGCACTGCCGTACGCCTTCGTGCCGCTCACGGCCTTCCCCGACCGGGACACCTCCACGAGCTTGACCTGTGTCGCCCACGTCTTGGAGTCGCGGGCCGTGAAGGAGTATCCGATGAAGAGGAACTTGATGTTGCCGACCACGCGGCCCGTGCGCACGTCCTTGGCGTAGACCTTGCCGCGCCATATACCGCAACTGCGCATCCGCTGCATGTACCAGGTCGAGTCCACGCCCTCGTCGATGCACCACTTGGGTTCCTTCCACGGCGAGCGCTTGGCCGCGGCGGCGAGAGCGTCCGGGCTGTCGACGGGTTCGGTCTCCGATGCCGTGTCATCCGTCGTGTCCTGCAGCAGGGCTTCCCGGTCGACGCTTTCGCGGGCCGCTGCGGCAGCCAGGGCAGCCGCCTCACCTGCGGACGGGTTGGCGGTGGCATCACTGCGCGACAGTGCGGCCTGTTCCTCGGCAGTCAGCTCCTCCGCCGGCGCCGGAGGCGATACGCAGGCCACGAACTGCCCGTCGGGCGCCTCCTCGGCGCCCGTCTCCGTCTGCTCGCCGCACGCCGTCTGCGTACCGGTCTCCATCGTGACGGGCTGTCCGTCCTCGGCGGTATCCGGTGCCGCCGCCGGCTCATCGGCCGTGCCTTCGATGCCCAGCGCCATGTCCTCTTCCGACGGCTCCGACTCCGGGTCGCCCTCGGTGTCTTCCTCAGCCAATGGCAGCTCGTCTGCGGCCGGGTCGGCGAGGTCCACTTCCGTGCTCAGCGAGCTTTCCGGTACGGCTGCGGGATCGTCCGCCGCCTGCGCCACGGTCAGACTGTTGCCCAACAGCGCCAGCGAGGCAGCCCCCACGGCCAGCATGATTCTCGGTCTCACGTCGTACCCCCTGTGGATGGTCAGAGCAGCGCAGACCCGCCCATTTCTTGGCGTGTCCACGCTGATCGACCCGATCGAAGCACGAGGGACTGACAGTCGGCCATTGGGTTAGGCGCAGACCCGGCGGCGGGAGAGCCGGCTGGAACGATCCGATGCAGCGAGCGGAAGCGGTCGAGCGCGTCACGTCATGGCTGCCGTTGCGTCATTCACCAGGGCTTACCTGCGGCTCACGACTCGAACGCGACCGTGTCGAGATCGAGTTCGGCCCATACGGTCTTGCGGGGGACGGGGCCGAGTTCGGTGCCCCAACGGTCGGCGAGGGCCTCGACGAGGAGGAGGCCGCGTCCGGATTCGGCGTCGGGGGACGGGCGGCGGTGGCGCGGGAGGTCGTCGCCGCGTGTGTCCGTCACCTCGATGCGGAGGGTGTTGTCCCGGGTGTGGAGGACGAGGCTGAAGTCCCGGCCGGGGAGCCGGCCGTGGGTGGTGGCGTTCGCGGCGAGTTCGGCGACGAGGTGTTCGGCGGTGTCGAGGACGCCGTACGGCGGGTCCCAGGTGCGCAGCCATTCCGTGGCGAGGAGCCGGGCGAGGCGGGCGCCGCGTGGCGTGGGCGACAGCAGAACGCTGAAGTGGCGGGTGGGGGTGTCGTGTTGGGTGGACTTTTCCTGGTTCACCTCACTGAGAGTGGCGGTGCGCGCCTACCGTGAACAGTGACGACGCCGGTGCATACGGTGACTGTCCGGAGCTTGTCCACTGCTGTCCGGGCTGTCGGTACCGGCCGTAGGGGTACGGGCGCTAGAAGTCTAGGTGTGGAACGAGCGGCGACACCCGGGCTGGACGATGTGCCCCGAACGGCAGCCTCGCACCTTCTCCCCGTGTCGGCGTGTGGGGCGGGCATTTTCGGGATCGATCGTGCGGTGCGTGAGCAATGGCCGAATCAGGTGCTTCACGGAAGAATTCGGCTGACATTATCCCGGCCCACCGAACCGGCGGGGAAATCCGCCCGCCGACGGGACGAGTAGGGCGGACCGGACGAAGGAGTGCTGCGCTGTGCGAGTTCTCATGGTGGGTGCAGGCGGTGTGGGCGGTGCCGTCACGCGGATCGCGGCCCGGCGAGCGTTCTTCGAGCATCTGGTAGTCGCCGACTACGACGTGACCCGGGCGGAGTCGGCCGTCGCGGCGGTCGGGGAGGGCGCGGGCAGGTTCACGGCGGTGCGGCTCGACGCGTCGGACGCCGACGCCGTGCGGGGCGTGCTGGCCGAGCACCGCTGCGATGTCCTGCTGAACGCCACCGATCCACGGTTCGTCCTGCCGCTGTTCGACGCGGCGCTCGCGCACGGCGCGCACTACCTCGACATGGCGATGTCCCTGTCCCGGCCCCACCCGAGCCGCCCCTACGAGGAGTGCGGCGTGAAGCTGGGCGACGCGCAGTTCGACCGGGCCGCCGAGTGGGAGGCGGCGGGCCGGCTCGCGCTGGTCGGCATGGGGGTGGAGCCCGGCCTGTCGGACGTGTTCGCCCGCTACGCCGCCGACGAGCTGTTCGACGAGGGCGGGATCGAGGAGATCGGCATCCGGGACGGCGCCGATCTGGTCGTCGACGGCTACGACTTCGCGCCCTCCTTCAGCATCTGGACGACCATCGAGGAGTGCCTGAACCCGCCGGTCGTCTACGAGGAGGGGCGCGGCTGGTTCACCACACCGCCCTTCAGCGAGCCGGAGGTGTTCGACTTCCCCGAGGGCATCGGGCCGGTCGAGTGCGTCAACGTCGAGCACGAGGAGGTGCTCCTGGTCCCCCGGTGGCTGAAGGCCGAGCGGGTCACCTTCAAGTACGGCCTGGGCGACGAGTTCATCGGCGTGCTCAAGACCCTGCACAAGCTGGGGCTCGACCGGACCGACCCGGTCACCGTCGGGACGAAGGACGGCAGGGCCGCGGTCTCCCCGCGGGACGTCGTCGCCGCCTGCCTGCCCGACCCGGCAGGCCTCGGGGACCGTATGCGTGGGAAGACGTGCGCGGGCACCTGGGTCAAGGGCACCAAGGACGGGCGGCCCCGCGAGGTGTACCTCTACCACGTGGTCGACAACCAGTGGTCGATGCGGGAGTACGGCTCCCAGGCCGTGGTCTGGCAGACCGCGGTCAACCCCGTCGTCGCCCTCGAACTCATCGCCTCCGGAGCCTGGCTCGGCAGCGGCGTCCTCGGCCCCGAAGCGCTGCCTCCCCGGCCGTTCCTCGACCTGCTGACGGAGTACGGCTCGCCGTGGGGCATGCGCGAGGACACCCCGAGCGCGCGTACATAGCGTAGAAAGTCCCTTATCTCCCTGTTGTCTGGATCAACCCCACAAGCAGCCGGAGCGAGGGACCGAAGATGACCGACGACGACACCGCCGATCCCGCTGATGCCGCCCGCCCGCCGGGCGGACCGCCCGAGGGGCCGCCGGGCGGGCTGAAGCCCGACGCGATCGGGTTCGTCGACGCGCTCGTCATCGGGCTCAACTCCACCTCCCCGGCGTACTCGCTGGCGGCGGTCATCGGCCCGGTCGTCGCGCTCGTGGGCGTCTACGCCCCCGGCGTCATGGTCGCCTCGTTCGTGCCGATGCTGCTGATCGCGTCCGCGTTCTACTACCTCAACAAGGTCGACCAGGACTGCGGCACCACCTTCTCGTGGGTCACCCGGGCGATGGGACCGTGGGCCGGCTGGCTCGGCGGCTGGGCCATCACGATGACCGGGGTCCTGGTGGTCGGTTCGCTGGCGGACGTCGCCGTGAGCTTCGCCCTGCTCGCCTTCGGCCTCGACAGCTGGGTCGACGACGACGTCGTACGCCAGTTGCTCACGGTGCTGCTCATCCTCGTGATGACGGCCGTCTGCGTCATCGGCACCGAGGTCTCGGCCAAGGTGCAGAACGTCCTCATCCTCGCTCAGGTCGTCTGCCTGCTCGCCTTCGCGGTGGTGGCGCTCTACCGCGTCTACGCCGACACCGGCACCCTCGACTCCGTCGACCCGTCGATCACCTGGCTCGACCCCTTCGGGCCCGGCGGCGCGGCCCTCACCGGCGCCCTGCTCCTCGGCGTGTTCATCTACTGGGGCTGGGAGTCGGCGGTCAACCTCACCGAGGAGGTGGAGGACTCCGCCACCGCTCCGGGCAAGGCGGGCATCTGGTCGACGGTCATCCTGCTGGTGACGTACGTGTCGGTCGGCTACGCCGTCGTCGCCTACGCCGGAACCGCCTACCTGACCGAGAACGCCGACGACGAGGAGTACATCTTCGCGCTGCTCGCGGGCGAGGTGATGGGTGGCTGGGACTGGGTCGTGCTGCTCGCCGTCTCGACGTCCGCGCTGGCGTCGACGCAGACGACGATCATCCCGGCGTCCCGCACCGCGCTGTCCATGGCCCGCAGGCACGCGCTCCCCGCGTACTTCGGGCACATCGCCCCGCGCTTCCGCACGCCCGACGTGAGCACCTGGTGGGTCGCCGCCATCGCCATCGCCTGGTACGTCGTCGTCAACGAGATCAGCGAGAACGCGCTGTTCGACTCGCTCACCGCGCTGTCGCTGCTGATCGCCTTCTACTACGCGCTCACCGGCGTCGCCTGCGCGGTCTACTACCGCCGCCATCTGACCGAGAGCGTCCGCCACTTCCTGCTCATCGGCCTCGGCCCGCTGGCCGGCGCCGGACTGCTCGCCTGGCTGCTGGTCGAATCGGTCGCCGACATGTCCGACCCCGAGAACTCCTACAGCGGGGTCTCGTGGTTCGGCCTCGGTCCGCCGCTCGTCATCGGCATCGGCATCGCGCTCACGGGTGTGGTGCTCATGGTCGTCCTGCGCCTGGTGACACCCGCCTTCTGGTCGGAACGCCCGGGCGTGGCCGACCCCGACCTCGTCCACGGCAAAGGCAGGGACTCCTGATGGCGATCGTTCTCGGATACGACGAGTCGCCGGGCGCCGCACGCGCGCTGCGGGTCGCCATCGAGGTGTCCGGCCGATACGGCGAGCCCCTCGTGCTGGTGTACGGCGCGGCGGCCCCGGGCGGCAAGGGCGACGAGTACCGCACCCATCGCGAGGCCCTGCACCAGGCCGGACGCCTCGCACTCGAACACGCCGTCACGGCGGCGGACGCGGCCGGCGTACCGACCACCGTCGAGATCATCGACCAGAAACCGGCGCAGGCGCTGATCGACGCCGCCACGCGCCACCGGGCACGGCTGATCGTGGTCGGCACCTGGGGCGAGAGCCCGATGCGCGGGGCCCTGCTGGGCTCGACCCCGCACAAGCTGCTGCACCTGTCGAGCTTCCCCGTCCTGTGCGTGCCGACCCAGGAGTGAGGCACGCGGGCGACTGCTCGCAACGTCCGCCACGGCACCGCGTGGTCGTCAGCCTCCGCGGTGCCACCAGCGGCGTTTCCGCGGCGCGTGGGCCGTCGGCGCCGAGGGGGACGGAGTCTGCGGTGCGTACGGCGTGGGAGGCGGGGGCGTCTCGACGGGCACGGTGCGCAGAGCCTCGCGTATGGCGTCGAACGTGGTCACCGGGTGGTGGCCGAAGCCGTGGTCGTTGGGTGGCAAGGCCACTCCCGCACAGATCAGCTTGAAGCTCGTGCCCTCCCCCGAGACTTCTTGGGGGAGGGCGGTGAACACCGGAGCACCCACGCAGCCCCGGGGGAGTTCGCCGGCCCAGCGGATGGTTCCGTCGTCGGCACGGGCCAGGGTGCCGATCACGACCGCCTGGTCGCGCTCGCCGTTCTCCGGGTCCACGTCGTGGCACAGGGCGTACGCGGGGACGGGGCCCTTGCCGATACGGGCGATGTCCTCGTTCTGGGCCGCGACGCCGTCGGTTATCTCGTCGGTGTTCCAGCGCCAGCCCTTGCGTTCGGCGTAGGTGTGCAGGACCGAGGTGGGCAGGACCGCCACGCCCAGGGTGCCGAGGTGGATCCATCCTTCGGCGAAGTCCAGCATCGCCAGCCTGGAAGCGCTCGGCTCGGGGATGCCCAGCGACGGGCGCAGGGTCACCTCGGCGAGGTCGATCCGGGTCATGTCGCCGGCCGTCACCAGGTATTGCCTGATCACGTCGCCGTCCGGTCCGCTCTCCACGAGTTCGTTGAACCAGAAGGCCGTCGCGTGATCCGTCTCCCGGTTCGCCCGCTTGAAGGGGAGTGTCGCGCCTCCGGCATGACCGATGACGGCGTCGACGGTGGCCTCGTGGAAACTCGGCAGGTCGGGCATGAGGCGGGAGCTTAGCCGTCGGCGGTCCGGTGCCGCCGAAGGGGTGTCGTCCGGTGGCACCGGCGCCACGCCCTCGGGGCAGGGGCGAGCAGGGAGAGGCGGCCGGATGCCCTACCGCTACGGCATCCGGCCACCCCGTGGCCGCAGATGTGCGGTGACTACTGCTCGGGCGCGCCGCCGAAGCGCTCCTTGTACGTCTCCAGGTCGTCCTCCGTCAGCTTCGCGAAGAGGACCGGGGGGACCGTGAAGGGTGTACCGGCCGGGACGAAGTCGAGGGCCTTGGCCTCCTCCGTCGTCACCCAGGCGGCCGTGTCGTCCTTCAGGGCGAAGGCGGCGCGCATGGTGGCCGAGGATGCCGGGATGAAGGGCTCGGAGACCACCGAGTAGAGGTGGATCAGGTTCATCGCGGTACGGAGGGTGAGGGCTGCGGCCTCCTGGTCGGTCTTGATCTCCAGCCAGGGGGCCTTCTCCTCCAGGTAGGAGTTGCCCGCCGACCACAGGGCGCGGAGCGCCGCCGCGGCCTTGCGGAACTGGAGGGCCTCCATCTGGGTCTCGTACTCGGCGAGGAGTGCCGCGATCTCCTCGCCCAGCCGCGTCTCCGGCTCGCCCGCCTCCGCGCCCGCCGGGACCTCCTCGCCGAAGCGCTTCTTCGAGAAGGACAGGACCCGGTTGACGAAGTTGCCCAGGGTGTCGGCCAGGTCCTTGTTCACCGTCGCCGTGAAGTGCTCCCACGTGAACGAGGAGTCGTCCGACTCGGGGGCGTTGGCGATGAGGAAGTAGCGCCAGTAGTCCGCGGGGAGGATGTCGAGGGCCTGGTCGGTGAAGACGCCCCGCTTCTGCGACGTGGAGAACTTCCCGCCGTAGTACGTCAGCCAGTTGAAGGCCTTGAGCTGGTCGACCTTCTTCCACGGTTCCCGGACACCCATCTCCGTGGCCGGGAACATCACGCTGTGGAAGGGGACGTTGTCCTTCGCCATGAACTCGGTGTAGCGCACGTCCGACGCGCCCGCCGGCTCGTACCACCACGACTTCCAGTCGCGGTTCTCCTCCGGGGCCGCGTCCGCCCACTCCTTCGTCGCACCGATGTACTCGATCGGCGCGTCGAACCAGACGTAGAAGACCTTGCCCTCGGCGGCCAGCGTCGGCCAGGTGTCGGCCGGGACCGGGACGCCCCAGTCCAGGTCACGGGTGATCGCACGGTCGTGCAGGCCCTCGGTCAGCCACTTGCGGGCGATGGAGGAGGCGAGCTGCGGCCACTCGTTCGAGACCTGGTCGATCCACGCCTCCACTTCGCCCTGCAGCTTCGACTGGAGGAGGAAGAGGTGCTTCGTCTCGCGGACCTCCAGGTCCGTCGAGCCGGAGATCGCCGAGCGGGGTTCGATCAGGTCCGTGGGGTCCAGGACCCGCGTGCAGTTCTCGCACTGGTCGCCGCGCGCCTTGTCGTAACCGCAGTGCGGGCAGGTGCCCTCGACGTACCGGTCGGGCAGGAAGCGGCCGTCGGCGGGCGAGTACACCTGCCGGATCGCGCGCTCCTCGATGAAGCCGTTCTCGTTGAGCTTGCGGGCGAAGTGCTGCGTCAGCTCGGCGTTCTGCGGGCTGGAGCTGCGGCCGAAGTAGTCGAAGGCCAGCTCGAAGCCGTCGTAGACCGCTTTCTGCGCGTCGTGTGCCTGGGCGCAGAACGCGTCGACCGGGAGGCCCTGCTCCTTGGCCGCGAGCTCGGCCGGGGTGCCGTGCTCGTCCGTCGCGCAGATGTAGAGGACGTCGTGGCCGCGCTGGCGGAGGTAGCGGGAGTACACGTCCGCCGGGAGCATGGACCCCACCATGTTGCCCAGGTGCTTGATCCCGTTGATGTACGGAAGGGCGCTGGTGATGAGGTGTCGAGCCATCGGGGGCTGCTCCCAGGTCGGTTCTCTGACTGCTTCGCGAACCTTGAAATCGTAGCCGACATGGGTGTGCCGCCCGCCTCCCGTTTTAGGGGATGAGAAGCGGGCGGCACGGTGGGACGGGGGCCGGGCTACGGGCGCCAGGCGGCCAGGATGCCCTCGTAGACCTCGGCGTCCGTGAGTTCGCGCGGGGTCTCTCCGGCCAGGAAGTGGGACGTGGTGGACGTCTTCAGCTTGCGGAGGTAGTCGAAGGCCTTGTTCTCCGGGTCGCCGAACGCGACGAACGCGAAGTGGACGGCGGGGTGGTTCCCGGCCGCGTCCGCGAGCGCCTGGTTCGCCGGGGTCTTGGCGTCCGGGGCGCCGTCGGTCTGGAAGACGACGAGGGCGGGGGTGTCGGGGGCCGCCTTCCGGTGCTGGGCGAGGACTTCCTCGACGGCCACGTGGTAGCTGGTACGGCCCATGCGGCCGAGGCCGGCGTGCAGGTCGTCGACCTTGCTCTCGTACGCGTCGAGGGTCAGCTCGCCGGTGCCGTCCAGCTCGGTGGAGAAGAAGACGACCGGGACGGTGGTCTTCTCGGGGTCGAGGTGGGCGGCGAGGGCGAGGGTCTGCTCGCCGAGGGCCTGGGCGGAGCCGTCCTTGTAGTAGCCGCGCATCGAGGCGGACCGGTCCAGCACGAGGTACACCTTGGCGCGGGCGTCCTTGAGGTCCTGCTTGGCGAGTACGGCTCCGGCGGCGTCGTAGGCGGTGCGCAGGCCGGCCGGCACGGGGTCGGCTCCGCCTGGGGTGGCCGCCGGCACGGGGTCGGCTCCGCCTGGGGTGGCCGCCGGCACGGGGTCGGCTCCGCCTGGGGTGGCCGCCGGCACGGCCTCGGCTGCGCCGTCGGCCGCGCCCGTTCTCCCACCCGCACCACCCGTGCGGCTTTCGTCGTCGGCCGCGGGTGCCACCTGCGGGGCGCCCTCGCCGTCGGCGACCGCGGGTTCGGGGGCGGGTTCGGGCTGGGGTGCGGGTTCGGGCTGGGGTGCGGCTTCGGTTTCGGCTTCCCGGTCGGTCGCGGCTTCGGGCTCGGATGCAGTTTCGGGCTCGGGCTCGGAGGCGGCTTCGGGCTCGGGCTGCGGTGCGGCTTCCGGTTCCGGCGCGGCTTCGGGCTCGGAGGCGGTGACCGGCTCCGGGGAGGCTTCGGCCTCCTGCGCGGCCTCCGGCTCGGGTGCCGCGTCGACAGTGGGCTCGGCCTTGGCCTCGGATGCGGCCTCGGGCTCGGCAGAGGCCTCAGCCTGCGGCTCGGCCTGCGGCTCGGCCTGCGGCTCAGCCTCCGCCTCGGCTTCGACTACGGCCTTGGCTTCGACTACGGGCTCGGGCTCGGCCTCGGGCGCCGCCTCGGCCACGGGTGCGTCGGCGGGCTCTGCCACGGGTTCTGCGGCGACCGGCTCGGCTTCGGTGGCCTCGGCCACCGCCTCCGGCTCGGTCTCCTTGGCGGCTGAGTGCTCGGAGTCGGCCTCGGCAGTGGCCTCAGCTGCCGTCTCGGCGGCGGGCTCGGCCTCGGCAACGAGCTCAGCCGTCGGCTGGGGCTCGGCTTCGGCGGCTGCCTCCGGCGCGGCTGCCGACTCGCGCTCGGCCTCGGCTTCCACGTCAGCGGCGGGCTCGGCCTGAGTCGCCGACTCGGCCTCGGCCTCGGCTTCCACCTCGGCGGCGGGCTCGGCCTGAGTCGCCGACTCGGCCTCGGTCACCGCCTCCGGCTCGGCCACCGGTTCGGTCTCGGTCTCAGCTACGGCCGAAGCCTCCGCGTCGGCGGCCGGGGCCACGGACGCAGCCGCGGCCTCCCCCTCGTCTGCCGCAGCCGCAGGCTCGGCCTCGATCGCCGGCTCCGGCTCGGCCGCCACCTCGGCGGCAGCCTTCACCTCCACCTCGGCGGCGGCTTCCGGCGCGGCAGTCGGCTCGGGCTCGGCGGCAGCCGTCACCTCGGGCTGGGGCTCGACGGCAGCCGCCACCGTCGGCTCGGGCTCGGCGGCCGGCGTCGGCTCGGCTTCCGGGGTCTTCGCGTCGGGAGTCGCCACCGTGTCCGCCGCCGGGGTCTTCGCCTCGGGAGTCGCCACCGTGTCCGCGGCCGGGGTCTTCGCGTCGGGAGTCACCGTGGTGTCCGCGGCCGGGGTCTTCGCCTCGGCCTCCGTGGCCGCATCCTTCGCGTCGGCCTCCGTGGTGGGCGCGGGCGTCTCCTGCGCCTCGCGCTCGCCGCCCCGCGGCTTCGGCACCGTGACGTTGTCGAAGGCCGCGGAGACGAGGTCGTCGGCGACGGAGGTGGGCGGCGTAGGCGCCGCGGGCTCGGGCTCGGCAGCCTGGGCCGGAACCCTCGGCTCGGCCGGCGCGGAGCCGTCGGTCGACTCCGGCGAGGAAACCCGCTCCGCCTCCTGCGAAGAATCCGTGTCGCGCCCCTTGCGTGAGCGACTGAACGCATTCCGCAGAAGAGAGAGAATGCCCATGTGCGCAACCCTTCGGGTGAGTTGAAGCCGTCAATCCCTGGCCAGGACGGACACGTAAGGTTAGCGGCCGGGCGTGGCGATCTTGGGGTGGGGCGGGGCGCTTTCACTATCCCCGCCACCCCGCGCTGTCAACACCGCCTGGACCGCCGCAGGTTCACCCCTTGTTCACCTCGCGTCCCCGTGCTCGAACGCACGCCCCCCTAGCGTCGCGCTCACACCAAAATGTACAAAGAGCATCGAGGAGCGCGCTGTGCGCAAGCTGCTGCCCATGATCGGCTCGCATCCCGGCGGCCGTTCCGCCCTGACCTGCCGGTTCCGCTGTGGTGACGCCTGCTTCCACGAGGTACCGAACACCAGTGCCAACGCCTATGTGGGTGACGTCATCGCGAGCGCGCTGAGCCGCCGCTCGGTGATGCGGGCCGCCGCCGTCGTCTCCGTGGCCGGCGCGGCCGGTACGGCCGTCACGCTGGGTGGCGCCCAGCCCGCCGCCGCGGCCACGACGGCGGAATCCGCCGAGGCCGCCAGGAACGCGGCGGCCAGGAGCAAGAACAAGGCCGCCCGCGGTCTGCGGTTCACCGCCGTCGAGCCGAACACCGCCGACACCGTGACCGTCCCCGAGGGGTACGAGCAGAACGTCGTCATCCGCTGGGGTGAGCCCATCCTGCGCGGCGCCCCCGCCTTCGACCCCGAGAACCAGACGGCCAAGGCCCAGGCCGGGCAGTTCGGCTACAACAACGACTTCCTCGCGCTGCTCCCGCTCCAGGGCGAGCGCGACCGCAAGCTGCTCGTCGCGAACCACGAGTACACCGACGAGATCCTGATGTTCCGCGGCTACAACGCCGCCAACCCGACCCGCGACCAGGTCGAGGTCGCCTGGGCCGCGCACGGTCTGTCCGCCGTCGTCGTCGAGGAGGACCGGCGCACCGGCAAGCTCACCGCCGTGCCCCGCCACCAGCTCAACCGGCGGGTCACCGCCACCACCGAGTTCCGGCTGACCGGCCCCGCCGCCGGCTCCGACCTGCTCAAGACCTCCGCCGACCCGACCGGCCGCAAGGTCCTCGGCACCCTCAACAACTGCTCCGGCGGCACGACCCCCTGGGGCACCACGCTGCACGGCGAGGAGAACTTCAACCAGTACTTCGCCAACAGCAGCCGTCCGACCGACAAGCGGTACGGCGTCGGCACCGGTGCCACCGAGCGCAAGTGGGAGCGGTTCGACAAGCGGTTCGACGTCGCCCAGGAGCCGAACGAGGTGCACCGCTTCGGGTACGTCGTCGAGTTCGACCCCTACGACCCGTCCTCCACGCCGCGCAAGCACACCGCGCTCGGGCGGTTCAAGCACGAGGCGGCCACCATCCGGCTGACCTCGGACGGGCGTCCGGTCGTCTACTCCGGTGACGACGAGCGCTTCGACTACTTCTACAAGTTCGTCGGCAGCAAGCGGATGAAGAAGGGGTCGAGCCGCGTCGTCCGCGAGCACAACCTCTCGCTGCTCGACGAGGGCACGCTCTACGTCGCCAGGCTCACCGGCGACTCCCCGGCCATCGAGATCGACGGCACGGGCAAGCTGCCGGCCGACGGCGAGTTCGACGGCGCCGGTGAGTGGATCCCGCTGGCCACCGCCACCGCCAAGGGTGCCGTCTCGCACGTGGACGGGATGACGGCCGACGAGGTGTTCGTCTTCACCCGGCTCGCGGGCGACAAGGTCGGCGCCACGAAGATGGACCGTCCCGAGGACATCGAGCCCAACCCGGTCACCGGCAAGGTCTACGTCGCCCTCACCAACAACACCAACCGCGGTGTCGGCTCCAACGCCAAGGCGGACGAGGCCAACCCGCGCAACGCCAACAAGCACGGCCAGGTCCTCGAACTCACCGAGCACCGCAACCGGCCCGAGAGCACGACGTTCGGCTGGCTGCTGTTCCTCGTCGCGGGCGACCCCGAGGACCCGGCGACCTACTTCGCCGGCTTCCCCAAGGAGCACGTCAGCCCGATCTCCTGCCCGGACAACGTCGCCTTCGACCCGCACGGCAACCTGTGGATCTCCACCGACGGCTCGCAGCTCGGCTCGCACGACGGTCTGTTCGGTGTCGCCACGCGCGGCAAGCGGCGCGGTGAGCTGAAGCAGTTCCTGACGGTCCCGAGCGGCGCCGAGACCTGCGGCCCGATCATCCAGGACCGCCGCGTCCTGGTCGCCGTCCAGCACCCGGGCGAGCTGGACGGGGCCACCGTCGAGAAGCCGAAGAGCACCTGGCCCGACGGCCCGGGCACCTACGTCCGCCCGGCGGTCGTCGCGGTGTGGCGCGCGGACGGCGACGACATCGGCGTCTGATCCCGTTCGCACACATGCGAATGCGGGCCGTCCTCCTGTCGGGGAGGACGGCCCGCACGTCTTTCGGTGCCGCGTGGTTCAGGGAGCCAGGCAGCTGACGCCCGGGAGGCCCGCCGGGTCCACGAGGGCGGCCGGGTCGGCGAGCACGGCCGGGTCGACCAGCTCCGTCACGCCGGCCGGGGTCTCGGTGACGCAGGTGACGGTGGCGACGGGGTCCGGGATCGCCTGGGCGGCGGGGGCCGCGGCGCCGGCGAGGGCGAGGGTTCCGAGCAGGACGGTCGCGGTGCGACGCATGAAAAATCCCCTTATAGGTAGGGCGGTTGAACAGGATTGATCATGTCTGCTTTTCGGCTGCGCATTCGCCCTCAGTCACCCGTGCGGGGATGACGTAACGATTCGGCGCCCTGCGCCCGGTTGACCTGCTCAGCGGGGCGAGGTGATCGCCCGCGCCGCCGCGACCTCCTGGCGCAGCGGCTCCAGCACGCTCCCGGGCGGTCCGCTGAGGTCGGAGCGCACCTCGTAGAGGGTCTCGGTCCTGCGCAGCCCGTCCGACAGCTCCCGCAGCTGCAGCGCGACCCGGTCGACCTCGGCGGCGGACGGCGGCTGCGCGCCCTGCTTGATCCGGACCCGCGCGGCCGTCGTCGCGTCGACGATCCGCTCGGCCGCCACGACCAGCGGCCACCAGGCGGCCGCCCGCCGGCCGATGGGCGGCGGTTCGGTCAGGGCCCGCTGGAACTCCGTACGGATGGCGGACAGGTCCCGGTACAGACGGCGGCGCATCCGGGTCCGGTCGGCGGGGTCGGCCGGCTCCGCGCCGAAGGCCGCCTCGACGTACGCGGCCGTGTCGGCGACGGCGTCCGCGAGGCGGGCGCCGACCCGGGCGTGCCAGCTCTCCGGCCAGAGCAGATAGCCGGCGACCAGCGCGATCGCGCAGCCCATGAGGGAGTCGACGAGACGCGGCACCAGCAGACCGGTGCCCTGGTGGTTGAGGACGTCGGACAGGAGCAGGATCACCGGGGTGATGGCGGCCGTCTGATAGCCGTAGCCCCGGGGGGTGAACACCGGGATGAGCGGCGCGAGCAGCAGCATCACCGGCACGTCCCACCAGCCGCGCGGCACCTCCGCGAGGATCCCGGCCGCGACCACCAGCCCCACGACCGTGCCGAGCGCGCGCAGCAGCGCCCGCGAGAACACCGACCCGAAGTCCGGCTTCAGGACGAACGTGATGGTCAGCGCCACCCAGTACGAGCGCGGTACGGGTACGAGCGACACCAGGGCCTGGGCGATGCCGATGCACAGGGCGAGCCGCAGGCCGTAGCGCCAGGAGGCACCGGACAGGGCGACGTTGCGGGCGACCCGGGCGGCGCGCACGCCCAGCGGGGCGGGGCCTCCGGACCGGTCGCCGGCTTTTCGCAGCGCGTCCGGCGACTTCTCGGTGGCGACGTCGGCGGCGTGCCGCAGCGCCTGGTCGACGGCCCGCCCGATCTCGCTGCGGGGCTCCGGCAGCCGCAGCCCCAGCGGCCCCGAGTACCCCGTCTCGACGGCTTCCGCGAGATGCCGTACGGCCACCGGGATCTCGGCGGGCAGCGGCCGGCCGGACAGCCGTACCGCGGGGGCGGCCTCCACCAGCGGGGTGATCGCGTTCAACTGGGCCAGCAGCCGCACCAGTTCGGGGCTGCGGCCGTGGTGGCGGGCGCGGCGGGCGAGGACCAGGTCGTAGGACTGGTTGAGGGACTGGGTGACGATGTGCCGGGCCGCGTCGTAGGCGTCCGTGTGGCCGGCGGGATCGTCCGTGGTGGTCGTCGCGAGCAGGTCGGCGACCTTGCGGTAGGTGTCCGCGACGGCGTCCCGTTCCGGTACGCCCGCCCTGAGCGGCCAGGCGAGCAGGGCCATGGCGAGGACGAGGAGGCCGCCGCCGGTCATCAGCACCGGGGCGAGCCACCACTGGCCCGGCATCGGCAGACCCGCGCCCACCACCGAGTTGAGGAGCAGGAGCAGCCCTGAGACGGAGGCCACGGCGCCGATCGACGAGATCATCCCGGAGACGAGCGCGGCCAGGGTGAGCGCCGCGACGGTGATCCAGCCCTGCCCGTACACCAGCGAGCCGAGCGTGATGCCGACGGCGGCGAACAGCTGGGGGACCGCGATGTTGAGCAGCCGCATCCGGTACGCGGCGGCCGTGTCGCTGATGACGCCCGAGAGGGCGCCCATGGAGGCGAGCGCGCCGTACTCGGGCCGGCCGGCGGCAAGTCCGAGCGCGAGCGGCAGCGTCAGCGCGACCGCCGCGCGGGCGACGGCCGGCCGGTTGACCGGGGTCGGCTGCGGCCGGAGGTTCCGCACCAGCCAGTCGGGCGGGGCGAGGCCGATGGGGAACGGGCGGGACATGCGCCCATTATGACCGGGGGGTTCCGGGGGTTCCGGGGAGCCTGTGTGCCCGTCGGTTCACGTGCGGCGGTGCAGGTCGAGGTCGACGGTGACGGCGTTGTGGTCGGTGCCCGGCAGCTTGACGAAGCGGACCTCGCGGGCGGAGAAGTCCTCGCGCGAGACGAGGACGTGGTCGATCTGGGCGCCGAACCTCGGGGTCGTGGCGGAGGGCCAGGTCGGTCTGCGGTCCTGTCCGGTCAGCCGGGCAGCGTCGCTCAGGCCGGTGTCGAGGATGGCGCGGAAGGCCGCGTGGTCCTGGGAGGCGTTGAAGTCGCCGGCCAGGATGGTCGGCGTGCGGGTGTCCTTCGCCGCGTACGCCCGCAGCGCGTCGAGCTCCTGCCGCCAGGTGTCCAGCGTTCCCGGGAGCGGCGGCATGGGGTGCGCCAGCTGCAGCCGTACGGGCCGGCCCTCGATGTCGGCGACCGCGGCGGGCATGCCCATCGAGCCGGGGATCGGGTCGGCGGCCTTCAGGGGGTAGCGGCTGAGGATGACGGAGCCGGTGGAGCCGTAGCCCTCGACGGACTGGCGGTGGGGGTAGAGCGGGGTCTTTCCGCTCAGGTCCCCGAGGGCGTCGCGGAGTCTGGCCGAGCAGGTGACCTCGCACTCCTCGACGAAGACGATGTCGGGGCGGTCGCGGCGTACGGCCCTGACGAGGGCGTCGGTGGCGTGGCCGAACTGCACGTTCGACGTCATCACGCGCACCTCGGCGAGCACCGGGCCGGTCGGCTCGGTCGCCTTTCCGTACGGCTCGATGTACCAGGCGAGCGCGCCGAGGACCACGACGCCCCAGGTCAGGCCGGTCCACCAGCGGGCTGCGAGGGAGAGGAGGAGGGCGAGGGCGGTGGGGGCGAGGAGCCAGGGCAGGAACGCGAGGAGTTGGGGGACCGGGGTGAAGGCGTCCACGTCGGCCGCGCGGGAGGCGACGACGAGGGTGACGCCGAGGAGGAGCAGGGTGGCGAGGGCGGCCTTGCCGCGGTGCCGCTTGCGCGGGGGTGGGGGCGGGGTTGCCTCCGGTGCCGGGTCCGGCATCGGCTCCGGCCGCTCGATGGTCGCGCTCTCCACGGGCCGGTGCCTCTCGTTCTTGTTGCGGGGTCCTTTTAAGGACGGGTGGGGCGGGGAGAAGGTTGCGTTGTCCGGTGCGGTCCGGTGGGGGTTCTCGCGCAGTTCCCCGCGCCCCTTCGAGGCGCGGGGAACTGCGTGGTCAGCCGCGCCCCCCTTCGAGGCGCGGGGAACTGCGTGGTCAGCCCTCGCTCGGCCGTGGTCGGGCAGGGTGGGTCACCCGCGGGCGTGGGAGTCCGGGGAGTTCGCCAGGGACCAGATCACGAACACCGCGGCGCCGATGCAGATGAGGGACCAGATGGGCGCGTACGGCAGGAACATGAAGTACTCGATGGCGAACAGGGACGTCAGGGCGATCCCCACCGCGCGGGCCCAGGTCTGACCCTGCATGACGCCCCAGCCGGTGGCCAGGACGGCGAGTCCGAGCACCAGGTGGATCCAGCCCCACGTGGTGAGGCTGAACTTGAAGACGTAGTCACCGATGTCCGTGTACACGTCGTCCGTGGCGATCCCCGCGATGCCGTTGAGGACGCTCATGACGCCGATGGCCATCATCAGGACACCGGCGAAGACCATCCCGCCGTGGGCCCACTCCGAGCGGGCGTCCCGGTGGTGCGCCGACGTCTCCTGCGACGTCGGGTTCGAACGCGGTGCGGTGCTGTGCTGGGCCATGAGGGCCTCCTCCGACGGATGGACAGCTCACCCGCATGCTCACGCGGCGGGGGTGGCGCCGCATGTGGTGTAGGCCGAACGGGTGAATCACGGCCCCGGGGGCCTCCCCCGGTCCAGCCGGTCCAGCCGGTCCAGCCGTGCCAGGAAGCCCTCCAGCGCCTTGTCGAACGCGTCCGGCCGCTCCAGGTTCGGCAGGTGGGCGGCGCCGTCGACGACGTGGAGGGTGGAGTCGGGGAGGGCGGCGTGCATGGCCTCGGCGTCGGAGACGGGGGTGTACTCGTCGTCGGCGCCCACGACGACCAGGGCGGGCACGGTGACGCGGGTGAGCAGATCCCGGTAGTCGGGGCGCTCGGCGCGGCCGCGCAGGGCCGCCGCCGCGCCCACCGGGTCGGTGGCCGTCATCATGCGGCGCACATGGGCCGCGACCTCCGCGTCCGCGTACGGCGCGACCATCTTGAACAGCACCTCGTCGGCGTACCCCGTCATGCCCTCGCGCAGCAGCCGGTCGGCCATGGCGTTCCGGTCGCGCCGGCCCTCGGGCGTCTCGGCGGCGGGGAAGGTGTCGGCGAGGAGGAGTCCTCGGACGCGGTGCGGGTACTGGCGGTAGCACTCCATCGCGATCTGGCCGCCCATGGAGAGGCCTCCGAGGACGAACTCGGAGATCCCGAGGTCGTCGAGGAGCGCGGCGATGTCCTCGGCGAACGTGGACAGCGGGGTGACGCCCGGGACCACGGGGGAGGCGCCGTAGCCGCGCAGATCGGGGGCGACGACGCGGCGGGAGGCGGCGAACTCGGTGATCTGGGGGTGCCACATCGTGCGGTCGAAGGGGTGGCCGTGGATCAGGACGAGAGGGAGGGAGCGGGACGGGCCCGCTTCCCCTTTGTCCTCGTATGCGAGGAAGGTGGTCATGGACACGACCCTAGGGTCGCCCGACTGGTCGGTGCAATAAGATCTTTGCCCTCGGTGCAATGTGAGGAGGCCGGGGCAGGGCGAGCGGGAGGTGGGGGACGGTCGTGGCCGACTACCGGCGTATCGCCGATCGCATCGCGGACGACATCGCCGCCGGACGGCTGCGGCCCGGTGACCGGCTGCCGCCGCAGCGGATGTTCGCGCGGCGGCGGGGGATCGCCGGGTCGACCGCCGGGCGGGTGTACGCGGAGCTGGTGCGGCGCGGGCTGGTGGTGGGCGAGGTCGGACGCGGGACGTTCGTGCGGGCGGCGCCGCCCGGGTCGGCCGGGAGGGCGCTGGCGGAGCCGGCCGGTACCGCTCCCGTGAACCTGGAGCTGAACTACCCCTCCGCGCCCAACCAGTCGGAACTGCTGGCCGCCGGGATCGCGCCGCTGCTGCGCCCCGACGTGCTGACGGACGCGCTGCGCACGGCCCCGGCGACCGGGACGGCCGCCGCGCGCGAGGCCGCCGCCGGGCTGCTCGCCACGGCCGGCTGGCGCCCGGCCCCGGACCGGTTCCTCTTCACCGGCAACGCCCGCCAGGCCATCGCCGCCGCCCTCGCCCTCCTCGTACGGCCCGGGGGCCGCGTCGGCGTCGAGGCGCTCACGTATCCGCTGGTCAAGGAGATCGCCGGGCGGCTGGGGGTGACCCTGGTGCCGCTCGCGACGGACGGGGAGGGCGTGCGGCCGGAGGCCGTGGCCGCCGCGCATCGGTCGGCGCCGCTGTCGGCGGTGTACGCGCAGCCGACGCTCCACAATCCGACGTCCGTGACGGCTGGAGACGTACGGCGGGCTGAACTGGCGCGTGTGGTACGGGAGTTGGACCTGCCGGTGATCGAGGACCGGATCTGGTCCTTCCTCGTGGACGGCGACCCCGGCGCGGGGGCGCCGGTGCCGCCGCCCCTGGCCGCGTACGCGCCGGAGCGGGTGTTCGTCGTCGACGGGCTGTCCAAGCGGGTGGCGCCGGGCCTGACGGTCGGGTTCCTGGTGGTGCCGGAGGGGCGGGCCGAGGGGCCGCGGAGGCCTTGCGCTCGGGGGGCTGGGCGGCGGGACGGTTCGCGCTGGAGGCGGGGGTGCGGTGGATCGCGGACGGCACCGTCGGACGGCTGGTCGCGGCGAAGCGGGCGGACGCGGCGGCGCGGCAGCGACTGGTCGCCGAGCATCTCGCGGGGTTCGCCGTGCGGGGCG
The DNA here is from genome assembly GCF_053593335.1 of Streptomyces sp. NPDC002324. Taxonomy (NCBI): domain Bacteria; kingdom Bacillati; phylum Actinomycetota; class Actinomycetes; order Kitasatosporales; family Streptomycetaceae; genus Streptomyces; species Streptomyces sp. NPDC002324. Next base: position 208,109 of record NZ_JBSFCF010000001.1, on the reverse strand, counting down.
ATCCGCGGGCCTACTACGCCTGGTGGGAGTTGCCGGAGCCGTGGCGCGCCGACACGTTCCGCGCGGCGGCGGCGCGGCGGGGGGTCGCGGTGACCCCCGGGTCCGCGTTCGCCGTGCCCCTGGTGAGGGCCGGCCGGCGGGCGGGGGCGGCGGTGCGGGCCGCCCCCGCGGTTCCCGCGTCCGACTGCGTCAGGCTCGGACTCGCGTCGGTTCCTCCGCCGGAGCTGGCGGGGGCGCTGCGGACGCTCGCCGAAGTCGTACGAGGTACCCCGTGAGCCAGGCGGTCGCGGCCACGGTGGTGCCGAGGCCCAGCAGGCCCCAGGTGACGCTGCGGAGGGTGGCGGTCAGGGCGTCGTAGACGGCGCCCGCGGCCGCGGGCGAGACGTCCGGGGGCAGGTCGGCCAGGGTGAGGTGGCGGCCGAGGGCGACGGCGACGCCGAGCAGCGCCCCGCCGAGAGCCGTGCCGAGGCCCGTCGCGCAGACGGCCCGGCGGCGTTGTGTCGCGACAAGGATGCCACCGGCGGCCAGCGCGAGCGCGCCGACCGGGAGCCAGAACGCGGCGATTTCGAGCACGCGATATCCCTTCCGAAGCTGAACCAGTTCCGTGGCCGACACCACCTCGACCTCGGTGTGCGCGACCGGGATGCGATGGGCGAACGGCACGTGGTCGCGGACGAGTTGACGCTTGACGCGTTCGCCGATCGGCGCGAGGTCGAGCGTCACCGACCGGGCCCCGCCACCGCCGCCGTCCCCGCCGTACGTGCCCTCCTCGCGCACCGCCGTCAGCACCGCGTCGTGCGCCTCCAGGTTCGCCAGGTGCCAGGCCGTGCGGAACGCCTCCGTCCGGGTGAAGGAATGCGCCGCGTCGTACGTGAAGTCCCGTACCGGTCCCCGCAGTCGTGGCCCCACCCGCACCTCGCGCAGGATCCCGGTGGCGACCGCGTCCGCGAGCGCCTCCTGGACGGCGGGGTCGGCGGCCAGCGGTGCCATGACGGCCTCGTACCGGGTGCGGTCCGCGATCTCGTACGTCGCCCACGCCGCGAGCGCGCCCACCGGCGCGAGCAGGCAGGCGAGCACGGTCAGCGCGGCCGACAGGGTGCCGCGGGCACGAGGGGACACCCCTCAAGGCAAGACCCCCTCCCGGCAGCGCGCGAGCGCTCCCGCCCGGGGTGACTGCGAATGGCCCCGCAGGACAAGCCGAACGGGGCCACCGGGCCGGGTCCTCCGGTGGAGCGCTCACCCGAACGGGTGTTACCTGGAAGGGAGGTGACAGGGGGTGGTGAGGGGGTGCTGAGGAGGCCGAGCATGCGTGGTAATTCGGGTACGTCGGTCCTGCGGGGCCTCGTCGCGGCCGGGATCACGGGTGGTGTGCTGACGGTGACGGCGCTCGGGACGGCGTCCGCGGCGGTGGATCGCGCGGCGGACCGCTCGCACCGGGACCACGAGGGTTCCGTCCGCGGCACGATCGTCGCCCGCGGCGATCTGAACCTCCGCGAACAGCCGACCACGCACTCCCGCGTCGTCGGCTTCCTCGCGCCCGGCAGTCAGACCCGCGTCGACTGCGTGGTGCGTGGCCAGAAGGTGTCCGGCGACCGGGACTGGTACTGGCTCGCGGACGCGCGCGGCTGGGCGAGCGCCGTGTACGTCGACACCCACGGCCGGTCCGTCCCCGCGTGCACGGACCCGTGCCCGCGCTGGAAGGACTGCGATCCCTGCCAGGACGGGCACGGGCACGACGACCGGAACGGGTCCGTCTCGTTCACCTGGACCTTCACGGCCTCCGGTACCTGGGAGTGGACGCAGGACTGAGAACCGCAAGGGCGGACCTGACGGACCTGACGGACCGAGCGGCCACCGGCTCACCGCAGCCGGTGGCCGGCCGCGTCCTCGTGCGTGTAGTAGCGGTAGAAGTTCACCGCGAGGAATCCCGCCGCGACGGCGAGGGACATGCCCACGGACCGCAGCACGGAGTGCTGGGACGCCTGGCTGTACAGGAACCCGAACGCGCAGCCCGCGAAGGCGGCCCAGAGAGCGGCGTGCAGTTCGCGGCGCAGCCGGGGGGCCACGGCCAGTACGGCCGTGTGGAGCGCCGCGAACACGAACGCGACGACGAGGCCGAAGAGGACGTTCCAGCCGGTGATGGGGCCGGCGTCACGGGTCAGGGCCGCGGCCCAGTAGCCGTAGACGAGGCCGAGGACCACGGGCACGATCCGGTTCGCGAGCACGTGCGTGCGCTCGCTGAACACATCGGGCGTGGCCTGCGCCGCCGACCTGCCCGCAGCCGAGGGCCTGCCCGGAATCACCGGCCGGCCCGGAGTGGGTGCCGCTTGCGCCATGGGAGCACTCCTCTCTACCCGCCCCCGCGCTTCTCCGCCCCGACTACCAGACCACACCTGGGAGCACCCCGTGGCAAGTCGGACGACGAGGACTGTGCCGGGGCCGGGGCCGGGGCCGGGGGCGCCGCCGACGCCTCGGGGCGGGTGGCCGGGATGCGCCGGGCGTGGGGGCGTGTTTCGCTGTGGGGCATGCGGATGCGGATGCCGGGGCCGCGTGTGCGTCGGGAGCCGGACCCCGCCGAGCGGCAGCTGCCGCTGCGGGTCCGCGGGCATGACATCACCTGGCTCCCGCCGCTGGTGCTGCTGCTCGCCGTGCCGACGCTCGACTGGTTCACCGGCGGCGACTTCCGGGTCATCTCCTGGCTGGTGCTCGTACCGGGCCTGGCCGCCGCCGTCTGCGGGGTGTGGACGACGGCGCTGTTCGCGGCGCTCTCGATGCTCATGTACGTCGTGGGTGACAACTCCTGGCCGCACCAGTACCGCACCGGCCTGCCCGACTTCGTCCTCGTCGCCCTCGGCGGGATCCTCTCCGTGCTCGCCTGCGCGGTACGGCTGCGCGGGCAGGAGAGGATGCTGCACATGCGGGCCGTCGTCGACACCACCCGCCGTATCCTCCTGCGCCAGCTGCCACCGGACGTCGGCGGCCTCGACCACGCGGAGATCTACCTCGCCGCCGACAGCCAGGCCCGCGTGGGCGGCGACTTCTACGACATCCAGCCCAGCCCGTACGGCACGCGCGTCGTCGTCGGCGACGTCCAGGGCAAGGGGCTCGCGGCGGTGGAGGCGGCGTCGGTGCTGCTCGGCACGTTCCGCGAGGCCGCCTACTGCGAGGCCGACCCGGTCACCGTGGCCGAGCATCTGGAGACGCGGATGGTGCGGCACGTGCGGTACTGCGCCCACGTCGGCCGCGACGACTCCGAACGCTTCGCCACCGCCGTCCTCCTCGACTTCCCCGAACTGCGCAGCGAACGGACCGACTGGGGGCCCGACCTCACCGGGCTGGACGCGGTCACCGTGGACATCGTCAACTTCGGCCACGAACCCCCGCTCCTGGTCCGCCCCGACGGCGTCCGTTTCCTGCCGTTGCGCGACGGACTCCCGCTGGGCCTCGGCGGGCTGGCCCCGCGCACACCCCGGACGGCCACGGTCCGGCTCGCTCCGGAGGAGACCTTGCTCCTGGTCACGGACGGCGTGACGGAGGCCCGCGACGGCAACGGGGAGTTCTTCCCTCTCCGCGAGTACCTCACCCGCGCCCTCGCCGCCGGGCCGCCCGCGCTCGACCCCGCTTCGCTGGTCCGGCTCGTCCGCGACGGCGTCCTCGCGCACACCGGCGGCGGCCTCGACGACGACACGACGATCTTCGCGGTGCGCCGGGCGTCGGAGCCGATGCGCAGGGGGCCCGGGGCCCCGCCGTGACCGGTCCCGCCCCCCTCCTCCCCTGCCCCTTTCCCCGTTCGCACGCGCAGCGGTTACCGTGCTGACTGGCGTACGTGATCGACGGGGAGGGAACGATGCCCGGAACAGTGCTGCTGCTCGCGGCCTCGCCCATGGGCAGGGGGTGCCTCGTGGACGCGGCCTCCGTGCTCCCCGTACTGGCGGCCGTCACACCCGAGGTGCTGTCCGGCACGGGGACGGCGAACGTCGTCGAACTGGCCGATCCGCTGGAGCCGCAGGCCGTCCTCACCCGGCTGCGCGCGGCGGCCACCGCGCCGGGCCCGCTCACCGTGTACCTCACGGGACAGCTCCAACTCGACCGCCGACAGCGGCTCGTGCATCTGGCGCTGGCGCGTACGACGCCGGCGACCGTGCGGTACACGGCGTTCCCCTGGCACTGGATCGTGGAGGAACTGCGGCTGCGTGCGCCCGGATCCACGACCCTGTTCGTCGATCTGCACGCCGACGCGGAGGTGTGGCGGCAGCTGGCGGGGCAGCCGCTGTCGGCCGGTGTCGGGGTGAGCCTGTACGGGCGGATCGCGCCGCCCGCGGGCGGGGTGCGGCGCGGGCCTGCCGCACCGGGGTACATGAAGGCGCTGGCGACGATACTGCGCAGTGGGCAGCGGCCGGCGCCGGGAGCGCTCCATGAGCAGGTGCTCGCGCGGACGGGGGGCTACGGGGATCTGGTGCTGGCGTGGGACGCCACGGTGCCCGGTGCGCGGGTGCCGCACGGTGCGGCCGCTCCCGTGGTCGACCCAGTGGTCGCGCCGGTGGCCGCCGACCCCCACAGCGCCATCGCCGTCGCCGTCGAGGCCGGGCGGCATTCCGAGGCCGCCGGGCTGGCCGCGCGGTGGGAGCAGGGGGCGCTGCGGGAGTTCGGGGACGGGTCGGAGGAGGTGCTGCACTGGCGGGAGGTGCGGGCCGACCTGGCGATGTTCGCGGGGGACGCGGCCGGCAGCTGTGAGGCCTGGATGGGGGTCGCGGGGTCGCGGCTCGCGGCGGGGCGGCTCGCGCGGGACCCCGTGGTCGAGGCGGCGGTCGACCGGGCGCACCACCAGTGGGGACTGGTCACGGACGCGGGACGAGCCCTCGAACTCGGTGCCGTCCTCGTGGAGTTGCGCGGCCGGGTACCGGGGCGGCGCGCCGGGGCCCTGGAGCACGCCCGGCAGCGACTGGCCGAACTGCGGCAGGGAGAAGGCGAGTTGAGGTCGGCCCAACACGTACCCGGTTAGCCGAGCCGGTCGATGAGCCGTCGTCCGTTCGTCGTAGATCGATGAGCCGTCGATCAGGGCGAATGCCGGGCCGACCTCGGAGGGGAGTCGTACGAGGCCGCACCGCACTGCACAAGGTGGACACCGTACGTTGATCACTTAAGCGGTCACCGTTCCGGAACGGATCGGAGTTCGATCAGAGAATGATCAGAAACTCCCCAGCCGCCCGCAAAGTCCACCCCCTGTCACAACCCGTGGGCTAGGACGGGTGGGCTGGGACGGGTGGGTCAGGACAGGCCGGTCAGGACGGGGTGGGTCAGGACGAGGCCGGGATCAGCACCCTGAACCACGCCCCCCGGTGCGACGGATGGGACGGCTCCAGCGTGATCGTCCCGCCGTGGGCCGTCGCGATCGCCGCGACGATGCTGAGGCCGAGCCCGCTTCCGGCGGCCCGCGTCTCCTCACCGCGTACGAAGGGGTCGAACAGCCGGGCGCGCAGGTCGTCCGGGATTCCGGGACCGTCGTCCAGGATCTCGATCACCCGGTGGCCGTCCTCCGTGCCGAGCCCCAGTGTCGTCGTGGTGCCCGGCGGGGTGTGGACCCGCGCGTTGGCCAGCAGGTTGGCGACCAGCTGGTGCAGCCGCAGCGGGTCGCCGGTGACCGTGTGGTCCCCGGGGGCGAGCAGCAGCCGCACGGGACGGTCGGGGTGGCAGTCGCGGGCGGCGGAGACCGCGTCGCGGCACAGCTGGGCCAGGTCCACGCAGGTCAGCTGGAGGGGCTGGCCGAGGTCGAGGCGGGTCAGCAGCACGAGTTCGTCGATGAGCGTGCTCATCCGGCCGACCTCGGTGGCGATCCGGCCGAGCGCCTCCTGCCGCATGGGTTCGTACGCGGGGTCGCCGACCCGGGCGAGTTCGGCGTAACCGGAGATCGTGGTCAGGGGGTTGCGCAGTTCGTGCCCGGCGGCCGCCATGAACTCCCGCAGCCGTCGCTCGGTGTCCTCCCGCTGGCGCACCTCACGGCGGCCGAGCCGGCGCGCGCCGAGCAGGACGGTGGCGAGGAGCGGGAGGGCGGCGGCCGTCTCGACCTGGAGGAGGCGCTCGACCGCCCGCCGGTCCTCCGTCGTCGACCTGGCCGTGACGACGTAGCCGCCCTTGTGCCTCCGGTCCGTCTCCGGCACGCGCACCACCTTCGCCCGGTAACTCTCCCCGAAAGCCGAGGGGTTGGACCGGTCCGCGTACGCCTTCAGCCGGGCGGGCGAGAGCGCCGGGAACGCGGGGAGTCCCTCGGATCCCGGGTGGCGCTCCACGACCCTGCCGTCGGCGTCGAGGACGAGAACCAGGTCGTTCCTGCCGAGGAGCGGGCCCGGCACCGCACCCGCACCCGGCACCGCACCCGGACCGCCGAGTGCGCCCCCCAGTTCACCGGCCCTGATGATCTCCTGGTCGGTGCGGGCGGCCAGATGCTGGGCGAGGGTGTGGGCCGAGAGGGCGGCGACCGCGCCCAGCGTGGTGAGGGTGGCGATCAGCCAGAAACCGACGGTGCGCCGGCCCGCGTGATGGGGGCGGATCGGCTGTTCGACGGGAGGCAGGGGCCGGCCGGGGTGCGGCCGTCGGCACGTGTCAGTCGGCGCGAGCATCCCGGCCGCCCTGATGTTCTCGCCCAGCCCGGTGAACCCGCTCATCCGACCAGCTTTCCGTAGCCCTCGTCGTCGTTGCCCGCCCCTCCCCCCGAGGCCCCCGTTCCGTCGCTCAGTTCGTGCACAGCTGGTAGCCCACGCCCCTGACGGTCCGTATGAGGGACTGGCCCGGCTCGCCCAGTTTGCGGCGCAGGTAGTAGATGTACGTGTCGACGACCCCGGACCCCTCGTCGCGGTGGTTCCAGACACGTTCCTGGATCTGGCCCCGGGACAGGACGCGGCCGGGGTTCTCCATGAGGTAGCGCAGGAGGGCGAACTCGGTGGTGGTCAGCTCGACGGGGCGGTCGGCGGCCCAGACCTGATGGGCGTCGGCGTCGAGCTGGACCACGCCGGCGCGCAGCCGGTTGCGGTCGGGCGCGGGGTGGCCGCCGCCGGCCCGGCGCAGCAGGGCGCGGACGCGGGCGGCGACCTCCTTCAGCTCGAACGGCTTGGTGACGAAGTCGTCGCCGCCCATGTCCAGCCCGCGCACCCGGTCGTCGACGCCGCCGAGCCCGGTGAGGAAGAGGACCGGGACCGCGTTGCCCCGGTCGCGCAGGGTCCGGCACACCTCGAAGCCGCCCAGGTCGGGAAGGTTGACGTCGAGGAGGATCAGATCGGGGTCGTACCGCGTGACGGCCTGCAGTGCCTGCCGGCCCGTCGCCGCGGCGGTCACCTGGTATCCGAGGAACTCCAGCGCCATGGTCAGCATGGACCTGATCCCCTCCTCGTCGTCCACGACGAGGAGGCGTCCGGTGGGCCCCGGGGTGCCCGTCGGCGGGGACTGTGGGGCCGGAGTCGCTGAGGGGACTGCTGATGGGGCGGAGGGCACAGGGGTGGTCATGTCCTGGTCCTTTGCGGCCGTGACCTCATATTGAGATCTCAAGTTTCGGCGGAGTCCGTATCGTCACACGTACCGGCAGGTAAGGGAGAGCAGTTGGGGATTCATGCGGAATGACTCCTTCCTTGCTTTCGTCCCACGACAGCGGCGAGCGCCGCCGGTGGACCCGTGGATCCGCCGACGGCGCTCGCCGTGATGCTGCCTACGGCCGCCCGGTACCGCTCGGACCGGCCGCCCCGTGTGCGTCTAGCTGGTGTAGATGAAGTACTTCCACGCCCCGTACGTCGTGGTGTTGACGTTGTCGCCCGAGGTCGTGTCGTGGTACTCGGAGCGGAAGCGCAGGCGGACGTTCGTGGTCGGGGTGCCGGTGAGGGTGATGTCCGACCCGCCGGAGGTGCCGAGGGCGAAGTACTCGGCGCCCCAGTCCTGCCACGAACCGTCGATGTTGAACTGCAGCTGGAGGCGCTGCTGACGGTTCGGGTAGTACGTCATCACGGTCTTCAGGACGGGGTCCTTGGACTTGCGGATGTAGTGGTACTTCTGGCCCCAGGCCGTCCGGGTCTTGTAGTGGCCCGAGATCGACGACGAGATCTTGACCTTGGTGTAGACGGTGTTGGTGACGGTCTTCGCCTTGTAGCGCGAGTCGCCCGCGAACTTCGCCGAGAGCTTGGTGTCACGCTTCAGGTCGACGGTGACCGACAGGTTCCCCTGCGAGTTCACCGTCCCCGACTTCACCAGCTTGTTCGGCCGGTCGGAGCCGTACGGGTCGGCCCAGATCTCGACCTTGCGGTTCTTGTACGTCGTGCCGAGGTGCGCGGTGAACTTCACGTCCGCGCCGTACGCGTAGGTCTTGCGGTTCTTGTCCAGCGTCAGCGTGGGCGTCGCCCGCGAGACCTCGACGGTGTCGGAGGCGGACGCGGCGGTGTGGTCCGCGTCCCCCGCGTACTTCACGGTGTACTTGACCTTGCCGCCGGCCGGCGGGGTGTCGGAGAAGCTGTAGGTGCCGTCGGCCGCCACGGTCACCGCGGCGAGGGCCTTGCCGGACGGGGACTCCAGGTCGGTGCGGGTCACCGTCAGCTTCACCCCGGCCGGGAACGCCGCCTTCGAGGTGACCTTGCCCTTGACCGTGAGCTTCTTGGCGCGGGTGGCCGTGGCGGGGGCCTCGACCGTGATCGACGTGAGCGCCGTGGTGGGGGCGTCCAGTGTGCGCAGCGAGTACACGCCCTCGTCGTTGTACGTCACCGCGAACAGGCGGGAGCCGTCCGGCGCCCAGGCCAGGCCGGAGTCGGGCAGCTCGTCGCCGCCGCTGCCATTGCCCGTGTTCGGGAAGTCGTACTCCCGGATCGACGTGGTGGAGCCCGGCTCGTAGATGTAGATGTCGGGCTCGTAGATGCCGTCGATGCCCGCCGCGACCGTGCCGTCGGGCGCGATGGCGACCGAGTTCGGGTAGGTGTCGCTGGCGTAGGTGCCGTCCGGCGTCAGGTCGGAGGTCTTGAAGACCTGGTGGTGGTACGGGGCGCCGCTGGCCACGACGACGTGCTGCCCGCCCGGGGTGACGGCGAGGTCGCCCATGTTCCCGCCGTTCGTGCTCGCGGCGGCGGTACGGGTGGCGGTGCCCGACGAGACGTCGTACACGGCCAGGTTGCTGCCGCCGGGCTCGCCCGCCACCAGGGTGCCGGAGCCGGGGACCGAGTCCAGCATCGGCGCGTAGTACCAGAGGCGGGTGGTGTCCTGGTCGAGGGCGACCACGGGCTCCTCGCCGGACAGGTCCAGCGAGCCCAGCTCGCCGTCGCCGGTCGCGCCGTAGCCGAACCAGACCTTGCCGCCGGCCACGGCGACACCCACCGGGGCGTCGCCCACCGGGTAGCGGGCCGACTCGGTCTCCGTCGCCGTGTCGACGGCCACGATCGTGTCGGCGTCGCGCACGGCCCCGTACAGCGTGCCGGAGTCGGCGGACAGCTCCAGGCCCTGGACGCCCGGCAGGTTCGTGAACTGCTTGCGGACGATGCCGTAGTAGTCGGTGACGACGATCTTGCCGTTGTTGGGGTCGCTGATGAAGACCCGCTGGTGGACGCCGTCCACCACGATGTCGGCGCTCGACGCGACCGGCAGCACCTTGGTGCTGTCGGCGGACGCCGTCGGCGCGATGGCGAGTGCGGCGGAGCTGAAGAGGACTGCCAGCGCGGTGGCAGCCGGAAGAGTGCGCATACGCACGGTGTCGAACCCCCCGGGGAACGAAAGAAATGGGCGCGTCGTCGCGCGGGGCCGGTGTGTTCGACCTGTGCGGCGCGTGTGACGCGTGTGAAGCGTGTGCGAAGACTAAGTCATGCCACTGACAAGAGGGTCACAGGGGGTGGCGGAGAACTCAATGGGTTTACGTGAGGGAAGGGGCCGACCCCGGCGGCGGGGGGAGTGCCGTCGGGGCCGGATCCTTTCCGCGTCCGCTCCTGTGTCCGTCAGCCGGCGGCCCACACGTCGAAGGGGATGCCGGCGGCGGGGCCGTTCTTGGCCGCGTTGAGCTCGTTGTTGTAGCGGCCGTCCTTCAGCGGGAAGTTGGCGGAGCCCCAGGTGGCGTTCTGCATCCGGCTCTGGAGGTTCACGCCGTTGTGGCCGGCCGGGAACCTGGTCCAGGTGACCAGGGGCGGGAAGTCCCAGCCGCCGTCGCCCCAGGCCTCCGCGGTCTCGCCCCAGCCGGCGAAGCGGAAGGAGTGGGACCCCACGTCAATCACATTGCTCCCCTTGTGGTAGACGACCTTGAGACGGACCCCGTCCCTCGGGACATCGCTCCAGTTCTTGGTCGTGTAGTTGCCGTGGGCGGAGACGGACGCGTACGAGGGCGTGCCCGCGCCCTGCCGGATCCAGATCACGGCGGCTTCCCAGTCGTGGCGGTGCGACGTGCTGGTGCATCCAGTGCAGGTCATGTCCTTCTCGAAGTACTCGGTGTAGACGATCGCGCACCAGCCGTTGTTGCACTTGGCCCGCGAGTAGACGTTGGCCCTGCCCAGGTGGTTGTCGCGGCACTTACCGGTGATGGCTCCGCTGTCGTCGAGGCCGCCGTTGAGGTTGCCCCACTGGTCGATGGCGGCGACCGGGAGACAGCTGTCCGTGTCGTAGTCGAAGACCGGTTGGAAGGTCTTCTGGAACGTGGTGGTGCTCTCGGGCAGGGGGGTCAGTACGCCGGCGTGGGCGCTGGTGGTCAGCCCGATGGTCAGCGCGGCGGCGCTGGCCGCGACGAGCGCGAAACGCCCGAGGCGGCCGAGGCGGGACTTCCTGCTCTTCAGTGCTTGGGACATCAGCGGTTCTCTCCACTTGCTCTGCGCGGGGGACGCCGGTCATCCGGCTCTGCGGGGCAGAGGCTGCTCAGCGGCGGGGACGCCGGCTGATCCGGCTTGACGGGACAGAGACTGGCAAGCGGAGAGTTGATCGACACCTGCTCTCACCAGGGCAATCAAATCCGGCCAACGGTTCCGGATTGTTCGGCGGCACGTACCGCCGCTGTCATCAACGCCACACTTTGCGGCCGCAGGATTTCGGTTGGTCAGTCGGGATACGTATGTTGATGCCCTGACCCGGATTTACTCGACGTATCGAGAAATGCCGTGAGTGTAGGAAATCTCCGAAATGTCGTAATGATTCGGAAGTGGTCAGGTGTATGGGACGTCCGGAAAGAGCCGTTGACCCGGCGGCCGGACCCGTCCAGCTGCTCGCCCACCGGTTGCGGGAGTTGCGCGGGGCCGCCGGCGGCCCCTCGTACCGGGCGATGGCCGAGGACGCCGGATTCTCGGCGACGACCCTGTCCCAGGCGGCGGCCGGGGAGCGGCTGCCCTCGCTGGCGGTCGTCCAGGGGTATGTGAAGGCGTGCGGCGGGGACCCCGGCGAGTGGGAGGTGTACTGGAAGGAGGCCGAGGCGGCGGCCGCGGCGGTTCCCGTGGACGACGAGAAGGACGCGCCGCCGCCGTACCGGGGCCTCGCCCGCTTCGAACCGGACGACCAGAAGCTGTTCTTCGGCCGCGACCGGCTGGTGGCGGAGCTGTGCGAGCTGCTGACCGCGCACCGCTTCGCCGCCGTCGTCGGCGCCTCCGGCAGCGGCAAGTCCTCGCTGCTGCGCGCCGGGGTCGTCCCCCGGGTCCGCGAGGCCATCGCGCGGCGGGAGAGCGCGGCGGTGCTGCGGGTGTTCACGCCGGGTGCCCGACCGGCCGAGACGTACGGACATCTGCTGACACCGGCGAAGGGCGCGCCGGAGAGCTGGGTGGTGGTGGACCAGTTCGAGGACGTCTTCACCCTGTGCCGGGACGAGGCGGAGCGGGCCCGTTTCATCGACCTGCTGCTCACCGCCCGGGACCCCGCGTCCCGGCTACGGGTGGTCATCGCCGTACGCTCCGACTTCTACCCGCGCTGCGCCGACCACCCGGAACTGGCCGACGCGCTGCGTCACGCCGGGCTGCCGGTCGGCCCGATGACCGCGGACGAACTGCGGGACGCGGTGGTGAAACCCGCGCTGGCGGCCGGCGTCCTGGTGGAGCGGTCGCTGGCCACGACGATCGTCGACGAAGTGCTCGACTGTCCCGGCGCGCTGCCGATGCTCTCGCACGCCCTCCTGGAGACCTGGCGGCGACGCAAGGGCCGCATGCTGACGACGGCCGCGTACGAGGCGGCCGGCGGACTGAACGGCGCGATCGCGGCGACCGCCGAGGAGGTGTACGGGCAGCTGTCCGCGCCCCAGGCCGCCGTCGCCCGGCTGCTGCTGCTGCGGCTGGTCGAGCCGGGGAGGGGCACCGCCGACACCGGGCGCCCGTTCCCCCGGGCCGACCTCAAGCGGTGCGCGCACCCCGAGACACCGGTGGTGGTGGAGCGGCTGGCCCGCGCCCGCCTGCTGACCGTCGACGAGGACAGCGTCCGCCTCGCCCACGAGGCGCTGATCACCTGCTGGCCCCGGCTGCACGGCTGGATCGATCAGGACCGCGAACGACTGCGCCACCATCGGCAGCTCACCGAGGCCGTCCGCGCCTGGCTGGAGCACGGCCGTGACCCCGGCACCCTGTACCGGGGCACTCGCCTGGCCCGTGCCGAGGAGATGTTTCCCGACCACGACGGCGACCCCGCTCTGGCGCCGGTGGAACGGTCCTTCCTCACCGCCGCGTTCGAAGTCCGTGAGGCGGAGCGCCGGGCCACCGCCCGCTCCACCCGCCGGTCCCGGACACTGGCCGGCGCGCTCTCGGCGGTCCTCGCGGTGGCGTTGGTCGTGGGCCTCGCCGCCTGGCGGGAGCACGACGACAACCGGCGACAGCACACGCAGAACACCGCCCGTCGCATCGCCGCGGTGGCCGACGGCCTGCGCACCACCGACCCCCGGGCCGCCCTGCTGCTGGGCGCCGCTTCCTGGCGCATCGCCCCGCTGCCCGAGACCCGCCGGGCTCTCCTCGGTTCCCTCACCCAGCCCGAACCGGACTCCTTCAGCGACCCCGCGACCGGCTACCACTCCCAGCGCTTCCTCGCCGACTCCGGCCGCACCCTGCTCAGCGTCGACGACCGCGCCTGGGAGACCTGGAACCTGGCCACCCGCCGCAGCACCGGCTCCGGCCGCCTCCCCGAGGGCGAGGTCCAGGCGGCCGGCCCGGACGCCCGGATCCTGGCGATCGCCGGTACCGACGGCCGTATACGTCTGTGGGACACCCGTGCCGACCGCTGGACCGACGGCGAGCCCCTGCCGCCCGGCCACCACGCGTTCGCCTTCGGCGCCGGCGGTTATGTCGTGGCCGACACCAGCCCCGGCTCCGGCTCCGGGCCCGGCCGCGTACGGCTGCGGTCCGTGGTGGGCGGCGAGGTGTTGTTCGAGACGCGGGAGGCCGGTCCGGCGAACGTGGTGCCGAGCGCCGACGACCGACTGGTGGCCGTGTGCCCCGCCGGGAAGGCCCCGCAGGTCCGGGAGATCGGCACCGGACGTGTGCTGCCGGGCTCGTGGCAGCGGACCCAGGGCGTATGCGGTGCCGGCTCGGCGCTGGTGTTCGGCGCCGGAGCCCGGTTCGCCGCCGTCTCCGAGGACGGGGTCCGGGTGTGGGACATCAACTCCGGACGCCCGGTCGCCGAGATCGACGATCCCGGTGTGCGGTACGCGTCCTTCAGCCGGGACGGCAGGTTCCTGGCGACCGCCGGTGCCGCCGACGAGATCCGGGTGTGGCGGCTGTCGGCCCCCGCCGCGCCCGTCCTGCGCCACCCCCTGAACAACCAACAGCTCCACGGCGGCCTCGCCTGGGACCCCGGCTCGCCCGTCCTGCGCTACCTGGAAGGCAGTACGGTTCACACCCTCGACCTGGTGACGACCGTCACCTCCGCCTGGCGCGACCGGCCCATGGGCGTGCTGCTCAGCCCGGACGGCCGGGTGTTCGCCACCGCCGAACGATCCGGTGCCGGCTACCAATTCCAACTGCGCGACACCGAGGACGGCCGCCTCGTCCGCACCCTGCGGCCCCCGCCCCCGCTCATGTCCCGCTCCCGCGTCGGGGAGCCGCTCGACCCTGGGGACACCGTCCCGCAGATGGCGTTCAGCCCCGACGGCGGCAGGTTCGTCTACGGCGTCTCCGCACCCGGCCTGCAGGCCGCTCCCCAGCGGTTCACCATCTGGGACCTGAACCGCGACCGCGAACAGACCGCGCTGGACCTGGCGACGACCGAGTCCGGCACGGCGGTGACCTCCCTCGCCCTCACCCCCGACGGCCGCACCCTCTTCACCGCCCGCACCTCGGCCGCCGGCCAGCTGAGCGCCGAACACTGGGACACGGCCGACCGTCGCCGGACGAAGGTCGCCACCGGGCCCGGTCTGGCGGGCACCCGCTTGAACCTCTCCCCGGACACCGAAATGATCGTCGGCGACAACCGCGTCTACCGCCGGAGTACCGATCGGAGCGTCGCCCTGGACCTCGTCCAGGGCGACCACACCAGCGCTGTCGCCTTCAGCCCCGGCGGAAGCCGCGTGGCGGCGGGCGACCGTACGGGCCGGGTCGCCCTGTGGGACGGCACCCTGCGCCGCCGCGCCGGAGTCCTGCGCAACGTCTTCCCGGCCCCGCTCGGCGACACCCCCGAGGCGGTCAGCGCCCTCGCCTTCAGCCACGACGGCCAGACCCTCGCCGTCGGCGGCGACGCCGGCACGATCCAGCTCTGGGACACGACCACCCAACAGCCCCTCGGCGACCCGCTCCCCTCCCCCGGCGAGCCCATCGACTCCCTCGCCTTCAGTCCCGACAACGCCACCCTCTACGCCGGCGGCGGCCACGTCCCCCTCCACCGCCACCCCGTCGACCCCACCCGCGCCATCGCCCACGTCTGCGCCCGTGCCGGGAACGAGGACCTGACGAGGAGCGAGTGGGACACGTACGTACCGGACGCGCCGTACAGAAGGGTGTGCGACTAGGGCCTTCTGACGGATCTCCCCGGTGCGGACGCACAATCTCCCTCGAAGAGGGATAGCCGTGCGTGGCTCGGCACGTCGTGAGGGTTGCCGAGGAGGGGGAGGGTTGATGAAGGCGTCGAGTCACGACGAGTTCCGGGAGTTCGTAGCGATGCGCTCCACCGCGCTGCTGCGGCTCGCGGTGCTGCTCACCGGTGGTGACCGGCACGGAGCGGAGGACCTGCTGCAGATCGCGTTGATGAAGGTCTACGGCCGCTGGTCGAGCATCGAGCAGCCCGAGGCGTACGTGCGCCAGGTCATGTACCGCCAGCAGGTCAACCGCTGGCGGCTGCGCGGACACCGTGCGGAGACGACGGTGCCCGTGGTGCCCGAGTCGGGTACCGACGCCGACGCCGGGGCGGAGTCCGAGCTGCGGATCGCGCTGTGGGCGGCGCTCGCCCGGCTGACGAAACGCCAGCGGGCCGTGGTCGTCCTGCGTTACTTCGAGGACCTGCCGGAGGCCGAGGTCGCGACGCTGCTGCGGTGCCCGGTCGGCACCGTGCGCAGTACGGCGTACAGATCACTCGCCAAACTCCGCGCACTCGTACCGGAACTGGGGCCCGCGGGGCCCGTGGAGGAAGAGGGACGGCAGCTCAGTCTTACGCCGAAGGGGGCACGGGGATGACGACGGAGCAGGTGGAGCAGAAGGTCCGGGAGACGCTGCACGCCGTCGACCTGGACGGCGTACGGGCGCCCGGTGATCTGGTCGAGAAGGTGGTGCGGCGGCGCGCGCGGCGCCGCTTCACGCAGGTGGCGGGGACGGCGGCGGCCGTGGCCGCGATCACCGTGGGAGCGGTGTTCGGCTTCGGGGGCGGCGGGTCGACCGACCAGGACAGGCCGGCGCGGCCGGCGGCGTCGCCCGAGGGCTGGCAGCCGTGGCGGACCGACGCCCGGGGCGCCGTCGACCGGGGCTGCCTGGTGGACGGCTCGGCGCTGTACTGCGCCGGGTACAAGTACGACGCCGCGAAGTTCGACGCGAACACCGGCGAACGGCTGTGGACACTCAAGGCGAACGGCGACGGCTCCGGGCCCGTGTCCGTGTTGAGCCGACCGGTCGGCGTGCGCGACGGCGTGCTCTACGCCTTCCGCAACCACACCGCCGAGCAGGGGAAGGACGGGAACTACGCCCCCGGCACCGACCTGACGGCGGTGGACACCGACAGCGGCAAGGTGCTGTGGTCGGTGGAGCTGGCGAGCGACAACCGCGACGACCAGGCCGCCCTGCTCATCGACGGCGCGGTCCTGGCCAACACCCCGAGTGACCGGAAGCTGTCGGCCCTCGATCCGCGGACCGGCAAGGTGAAGTGGCGCCACAGCTGGGGCAAGGGCATCTGGTGCGACCGGGTGGCGCTGAGCGGCGTCCCCTATCTGCTGTGCTCGCCGGAGACCAAGGAGCCCGGCCTGACCGAGTTCCTCCGTCTCGATCCGGCCACCGGACGGACCACCAAGGTCACGTCCCTCCCCGACAGGCAGCAGATCGTCGGGATCTGGGGGGACCGGATCGTCCTGACCACGGTGCCGGAGCGGTCGAGCGTGGTCTTCGAAGAGGAGGGGCGGAAAGCGAGGACCGAGAGGCTGACCGTCGTCGACAGCTCGGGCAGGCAGACCCCGCTGTTCCACCCGATCCCGGGGACGCCGGTCGCCAGGGCCCTCGTCGGGGACCGTCTGATCTCCGTGTTCCGCGCGGGCCAGGCGTCCTCCTACTCGCTCACCACGGGAAAGACCCTGTGGACCGCGCCGGTCGGCATCAAGGTGCCCGACAGCGAAGCGAACTGGTCCGACCTGGCGATCCCGGTGGTGTCGCCGCACCGGAACGTCGTGTATTTCTTCGGCCCGGACGGGGATCTGTCCGGCCTCGACGCGGACACGGGCGAGCGGATCTGGCGCGGACACGTCGACGCAGGCAAGCACGGGGCCATGCCCCAGGCCCTGCTCCACGGGGACGTACTGATCGCCCGGAGCGGCAGCAGGATGGTCTCCCTCCTGCCTGGCCTGGGCGACTGACCGCACGCCCCCGGGCCGGGACGGCACTCCCCGTCCCGGCCCGGGGGTGCCTCGACACCGGGGCCACCGCCGCCGGTGTGGAGCCGTGGGCGGGAGAATCGCGGGGAGAGCGGGCCGGGCGCGGGCGCCGGCCCGGGCGAGGGGGAGACAGACACATGCGCGACGCCGTGGTGACGGACGCCGGGGACCGGATCCGCTGGGTGGAGTGGGCGGGCGAGGAGCCCGGCCGGGTGTACGTGCACGGGCTCGGGGCCACCTCGGCCGCGTACTTCACGGCGGTCGCCGCCCACCCCCTGCTCGCGGGACGCCGTTCGCTGTTCGTCGACCTGATGGGACACGGCATCAGCGACCGCCCGACGGACTTCGACTACGGCCTGGAGTCACACGCCGACGCGCTCGCCCGGGCCCTGACGGCGGCGGACGTCGCCGGCGCCGAGCTGGTCGCGCACAGCATGGGCGGTTCGGTGGGGATCGTGCTGGCGTCACGGCACCCGCGGCTGGTGCGGAACCTGGTGATGATCGACTCCAATCTCGACCCGCTCACCCCCACGCACGGTGTCGTCGGGAGCAACGGCATCGCGGCGTACACCGAGGCGGAGTTCCTCGCGGGCGGCCGGGAGGAGTTCGCCGCACTGGCCGGGGAGCAGTGGTGGTCGACCATGCGGCTGGCCGGCCCCGAGGCGCTGTACCGCAGCGCCGTCCGACTGGCCCGCGGCACCCGCCCCACGATGCGTGAGCTGTTGCTCGACCTGAAGATCCCCCGCACCTACCTCCATCCCGAGGCCGACGGCCCGCTCCCGGGCACGCGGGCCCTCACGGAGGCCGGCGTGACGGTCGTCCCGGTCCCGGCCTGCGGCCACAACGTCATGCTCGACAACCCGGAGGCCTTCGTACGGGCGACGGCGGCGGCCCTGGCCGACTGAGTCCCGAGCCGGGGCACTCGGGTCAAACGGGTGGGCCGAGGGTGTTCGAGGCGTCGCGCGACGTAAGCCTTTGCCGTGTCAACGGCAAGAGTGTGGTGGGGAGTTGGGGTAAGGCGGCCGACGTAAGCGGGGTTACTGGCATGCTTACGTCATGGCAGGTACGGCCGAGCGTGACGATCCCGAGGTCATCGGGCGCAGAGTGCAGCGACTGCGGACGGAACAGGGCCTCACACAGCGTCAGTTGGCGGAACCGGCGTACACCCCGGCGTACATCTCGACCCTGGAGGCCGGCCGTGTCCGCGCCTCCGAACCGGCCCTGCGGCACATCGCCGAACGGCTCGGCGTGGGCTACGAGGAGCTGGCCACCGGCCGCCCCGCCGGCTTCGCCACCGAGCTGCGGCTGCGTCTGACCGGAGCCCAGCGCACCCTCGCCGGCGGCGCCACGGAGGCCGCGGCCGAGGAGTTCGCGGTCGTCCTCGCGGAGGCGGAGGAGTCCGGACTGGTCGCCGAGCAGGCCGACGCGCTGCTCGGCCTCGGGGAATGCGCCCTGGAGACCGGGGACCTGGAGGCCGCCCGGCTGCGGTTCGAGCAGGTCGAGCAGCGTCTCGGCGACGCCCCGCTGCCGGCCCGCGTCCCCGCCCTGCGCGGCCGCGCCACCGCCCACTACCTCGCCGGTGAACTCCGTTACTCCTGCTACCTCTACGAGTCCACCCTCGACGAGCTGAACCGCAACGGCCTGCACGACCCCGATTCCTTACTGCTCCTCTACACCGGTGTCATCGCCCCCTACATGGACATGGGCGCCCACGCCCGCGCCGCCCAGGCCGCCGAGCTGGCGCTCGCCCTCGCCCCGCAGTCCGGCGATCCCGCCCTGGTCGCCCGGATGCACCGCTCGGTCGCCCGCACGATGATCGCCGAGGGCCGGATCGCCGAGGCCGACGCCTCGCTCGCCAAGGCCTCCGAGCTGTACCGGCAGCTTCAGATCCGCACCGAACTGGCCAACTGCCACTGGATGCGCGGCTACCTCCACGCCCAGAACGGCGACTACGCCCGCGCCGAGGAGGAGCTGCGCGAGGCCCGCCGCATGCTGTCCGCCAAGCGCGCCGCCCTCTACACCAGCCAGGTCGCCGTCGAACTCGCGGACGTCCTGCACCGCCGCGGCAAGTCCGAGGAGGCCGCCGAGCTGCTCCGCGAGGTCCTCAGCGACCTCAGCTCCGAACGCGGCGCCCTGCACTCCGCCGCCGCCCACCGCCTCCTCGGCATCATCGCCGAGGACGCCCGGAACGCGGACACCGCCGAGGAGCACTACGTACGGGCGCTGAGCCTGCTGGAACGCGCGGGCGCCGCGGGGGACCTGGCCGACCTGTGCCGTCTGCTCGGGGACCTGTACCGCCGCTCCGGCCGCGTCGAGGCCGCCCTCGACGCCTATCGCACCGGCCTCGGCCACCGCACCGCCCCAGGCACCACCACCCTCGGCCCGGCCCCCGCACAGCCCCCTCTGTGACGGGACTCAGTCGTCGAACGTCCGCGACACGAGGACGGCGCCGTTCTCGTCGTACACCGTGACCTTCTCGGTGAGGCTCCGCAGGCGTTCGGCGTGCGAGTCCCCCTTCTCGCGGTGCGTGAGAACGTACCAGGCCCCCCAGTCCCTGTGTCCGGCCAGCCGCAGGACCGTGCCGTTGAAGATCCGGCCGTCGCGGAGTTCGAGCCGTACGCCGGCCGCCGGGGTCCGGATGCCGAAGTAGAGGCCGGACAGGAGGGCGTAGTCGGTGCCCGAGACCGCCTCCTGCAGCTCGGCTCCCGGACGGCTGCGGTCGATCTCCTCGTCGAGCAGGTTCTGGAACTCGACGAGGTGGGACATCACCGGCTCGTACGCGTGCTTGCCCCTGCCGGTCAGCCAGATCTGGGTGCCCCTGCCGGCGTCCACGCGCTCGCCCGGTTCGACGACGCGCGTCTGCCCGGCGTACGGACCGGAGATTTGGTCGGGCGTGGGCGAGGCGCTCACGGCCGGCGTCGGCGGGGCCATGGGCTGGACGGTCGCGGGCGGGCCGCCGGGCCGGAACGCCAGCACCACGGCGAACGGGAGCAGCAGCAGTCCGCAGCCCGTGCTCAGCGCGGCGGCCCGGCGCCGCCGCCGGACGACCCGGCCGTCGCGCTCGATCGCCGACAGCGGCACGGCCCGCGGGGTGATGTCGTACGCGGCGTCGGCGAGGGCCTCGCGCAGCAACCGCCCGGTGCCGGCGTCGTACGCGCCGTCCTCGGCCGTGTCCACGTCCGTTCCGCCTCCTTTCCCTGTCCCTCGTCCTGCGGTGGTGTCCGGGCCGGTCCCGGGGGTGGGCTGGTTCATGGGCGTGCTCCGGAGACGGGCGAAGGGGCGGCGTGGGCGGCGCCGGCGAACTCGGGGTGGGTGCGCAGGGCCTGCAGGCCCCGGCGGATGTGGGTCTTGACCGTGCCGAGCGAGCAGCCGAGCAGCTGGGCGATCTCCGTCTCGCCGAGGTCCTCCCAGAAGCGGAGCACCAGCACGGACCGCTGCCGGGCCGACAGCGCGGCCAACGCCTGGGTGACGGCGGCCCGTTGGGCGATCGAATCGGCGTGCCCGGCGTGCCGCTCGTGCACCCGCTCGGGCAGGAACGGCGTCAGCAGATGGGCCACGCGTCTCTTCCGGACGCGGCTGATGTTGTTGTTGACCAGCGAGCGCCGTACGTAGAAGTCGACGTCGTCGCGCGGGATGCGCCGCCAGCGGGCGTACACCTTCGCGAGGGTGGTCTGCACGAGATCCTCGGCCTCGTGGAAGTCGCCGGTCAGCATGTGCGCGGTGCGCACCAGACGCGGCCAGGCGGCGGTGGCGTACGCGGCGAAGTCGCCGGCTTCCGGTGATCCGGGTTTCTCCTGCGGCACGACGACGGTCCTCGGGCTCGGGAACGGGGGAGCATGCCGTGCGGGAGCGGGGTGGTCAAGTCCCGCTCCCGCACGCTCACTTCGGCGCGGGCGCGGCCGTCAGCCCAGGGACAGCCGGGAGTAGACGCCGCCCTGGGTGTCGTGGACGGTCACGGAGCGCAGGAACTCCTGCCCGTCGTCCTGCGTGGGCAGATCCGCGACGGCGTACCAGACGCCCCAGCCCGGCTTCCCGGGCAGCTCGATCAGCTTGCCGTGGACCGGGCCCGTGCTGGTCCGGACCGTCACGCGGGAGGCGGTGCCCTTGCCTCCGTAGTAGATGCCGGAGAGGTAGTAGCGCCCCTCGAAGGCGGACGCCTGGAGGGAGACCCCGGGCCGGGACAGGTCGATGTTGCCGTCGACGACGCTGCGGAACTGCGGGAAGTCGGGCAGGTCCGGCTCCAGCCAGTGCTTGCCCTCCGCCGTCATCCAGAACTCGAAGCCCGGCGCGGCGACGACGTGCTCACCGGGCTGGACGATGCGCGGAGTCGGCGCCTTCCTGGCCGCCGCCTCCGCCACCGCCGTGGCGGCGCCGTGCGCCGTCTCCCCCCGCGAGACGGCGTACGACGTCGTCGACGCCCCCGCCAGCAGCGTGGTCAGCGCTGCGACGGCGACGAGTGTGCGCATCCGTGTCATGGTCATGAACGGACGACCCCCAAAGGTGTGTTGGTTCAGGTGCGTTGGTCTGACACTCCTGAAACCCCGGAGGCGTACGGGACGGATGACACCGGTGGGACGAAATTTTCTGCCGCCTCAGCTCAGCGCGCTGCCCTCCTTCCACCGGTCCCAGCTCAGGTTCCAGTCGCCGTACCCGTTGCCGACGGCCACGGTCTCCTTCGAGCCGGTCACCTTCACCACGTCACCCGGGATGACCTGGTCGTAGAACCGCCGCGCCGTGCCGTCGTCCGCGAGACCCACGCAGCCGTGGGTGACGTTCTGCCGGCCCGCGTAGGTGTTGGCCTTCGGGTTCTCGTGGAGGTAGGTGCCGGAGGCGGTGAGGTGGACCGCGTAGCCGTACCAGCCGGCGTACGAGTCGCCGTAGCCGACCGTGCTGGAGTCCATGAACACCCGGCGCTGCTTGTCGGAGACGACCATCGTGCCGTTCCAGGTGTCCATGCCGGGCGCGCCGGCGGTGACCGGGACGCGCTGGGTCGAGCCGTCCTTCTCGACGGTCATGGTGTGGCTGCGCACGTCGACCGTGGCGATGAGCGAGCGGCCGATCGTGAAGTGCCGGGTGAGGCCCGTACCCACCTCGACGGTGACCTTCGTACCGGGCTTCCAGTAGGCGCGGGGACGGTAGTCGACGCGCCGGCCGTCGGCGAGGTCGTGCCCCCTGACCCAGCTCCAGGAGCCCTCGGCGCCGCTGTCCGTCGTGACCTTCAACCGCCTTTCCACGGCGGCGCGTTCCGCCTCCGCGACCGGGCGGTCGAAGGTGACGGATATCGGCATGCCGACGCCCACGGTCTGGCCGTCGGCGATGTTCACGCGCACGCCCTCGAAGGCCTTCGGCAGGGCGGGGCTCGGCTTCACGCGCACGGCCTCGGCGTCCCCCTTGGCCCCCGCCCCGTTCTCCGCGTCCGCCCGGGCATGCGCCTTCGGTATCGCGCTCGGCCCCTCGACCCGTACTCCCGCCCCGGCCCCCGCACAGCCCGTGAGCGCCAGTGCGACCGTGCACGCGGCCGCCGCGGCGAGCGCGTGGACGAGGCGTCGGGCCCGCCTCGTCCCCGTGGTCCTGCCGTTCGCGGCTCTCTTCCCCGAGCCGCTGTTCCCCGTGGTCATGTTCCCCCCAGCTGTCTTACGACCAGATCTCTTTCGAGCGGTGTGTTTCCGTGGTGTGTTTCGATGGGTGGCGTACGTACGGGACCTGTACGCACGACGGGGGCGACCGGGTTGCACGGCGATGCACGGGACTTCGGAAAAATGGCGGGGGCATGACCGAGGACGAGTTCGACGCGTTCTACGCGACCGCGTTCCCTCGGCTGACCGGCCAGATCTTCGCCTTCACCGGGGACCACGGGGAGGCGCAGGACGTGGTGCAGGAGGCCTTCGTACGGGCCTGGGACCGACGACGGGAGTTCCTCGCGGACGGGGCGCCCGAGGCGTGGATCCGGACCGTGGCGATGCGGCTCGCGGTGAGCCGGTGGCGGCGGGCCCGCCGCTGGCTGGAGCTGGTGCGCCGCAATCCGCCCCCGGAACACGCGCCGGGCCCCGATCCCGAACGGGCGGTACTGGTCGACGCGTTGCGCAGGATCCCGGAGGCTCAGCGGATGGCGGTGGTTCTGCACCATCTGTGCGACTTGAGTGTGGAACAGGTAGCCTCCGAGACGGGCGCCCCCGTGGGCACGGTCAAGGCCCGGCTGTCCCGCGGCCGGGCGGCGCTGGCGCGCGAACTGGCCCCCGGCGAGGGTGAGAAGGAGGACGGCCGTGTCCGATGAACTCACCGTCCGGCTGCGCGAACTGGCCGAGACCGCCGAGGTCCCGCCGCCCGGCTCCGGCGCCGAGGTCCGCGCCACCGCGGGCCGCCGGCGCCGCCGGCGCCGTACGTCCGCCGCCGTCGCGGGCGGCTGCGCGGCGGCCGGCCTGGCCGCCGTCCTCACCCTGAACGCCGTCTCCCACGGCACGCAGCAGCGCCCGTCCACGGCCGCCAGTGACGTGCCCAGCGCGTCGGCGGCGCCCGAGGCCGTGGTGGACCTCTCCCGCCACGTCCTTACCTTCGCCGGCCGTGAGCTGCCCATCTCCGCCGGGAAGGACAGCACGCCGACGCCGACCGGTCTGATGACCGTGACCGGCAAGTACAACAGGCTCGTCACCACCGACGACACGGTCGGTTATGCCGGATCCGACTACGACCTGAAGCTGGAATGGGTGGTGACCCTGTCCCCGGCCGGGGACGGCGATCCCCTGACGGGCGAGGCACGCGGCACGACCGAGGCGACGGACGGGACGAGCCCGACCGAGAGGACGGGTGAGCCGACGGTACTGAGCCCGCAGGCCGGCGGGAACTGGATCGCCGCCCTCGCCCACGACGAGAAGGCGCCCGGCACCATGGACATCACCTCCGGCTGGATCGGCCTGCGCACCCTGGACGCCCGCTGGCTGTTCGAAAGGCTGCCCGAGGGCGCGGTCGTGCGGGTCCGGGGGGTGGGGGTGACGGGGGCGACCCCGTCCCCGTCCGCCAGCCCCCCGTCCGGCTGACCGGGGGCTGCCGTACGGGGGAGCGACTCACCCGTACGCCCTCGTGCGGTGGTGGACGGGCCCGGGCGGTGTTGGCGTGGGAGCGCAAACGTCGTGCTCTCGGGAGGCTCCGCCATGCGTCGTCCGTACCGTGTTCTCGCCCGGGTCGTGGCCCTCGGGATGCTCGCGGGGGCGGCGGGCTGCTTCGTGGACGATCCGGGACACCCGCGCGGCTTCCCCGAGGCGGCCGTCGTCGACGAGACGGCCTCCCCCTCGTCCTCGCCCTCCGCCCCGTCCGCCCTCACCGACGCCCGGGCCAGAAGCGCCCTGCTCCGCCAGGACGACCTCGGCGAGGCGTGGGCCGGCACCCAGGGCGCGGCGACCTGGCGGGACGGCCTCCTCAAGGGCCGCACCGACCTCCCCGAGTGCCAGGAACTCCTCGACGGGGTGTACGCCGAGGACGTCCTCGGCGAGCCCCGGGGCGGGACGGCCGTCACGGGCTTCGACGACTACGAGTACGGCGCCCAGCTGCGCTACCAGGTGGGCGCGTACGACCGGGCCGACGTCGACGCCCGGCTCAGCCACCTTGGCCAACTCGTCGACAAGTGCGGTGAGTTCACCATCACCGGCTCCCAGGGCCGGGAGTACGGCGCCGAGGTCACCCCCGTCGAGCTGCCCGGCGACCTGGGCGACGCCCGGCAGGGCCTGCGGCTGGTCGTCAGCGGTGACGTCGAGGGCGAGGACAGCGCCCTCACCCTCGACCTCGCGACCGTACGCGTCGGCGACACCGCCGCCCTCGTCACCCACGGCGGCCTCTACGGCATCGACGACACGGCCACCCGCGACGCCGCCACGGCGGGGGCGAAGCGCCTGAGGAACGTCCTGGAGACGGAGGGGCAGGACACGAAGAAGGGCGAGAAGACCCCGAAGAAGGAACCGAAGGCCCAGAAGACGGACGAGACGGAGGGCGAGACGGAGGACGAGACGGAGGGCGAGACGGAGGACGAGACGGAGGACGAGACGAAGGCGCCCTCCGACGAGGAGCCCTCCTCCGAGGACGACTCCTCCTCCGAGGCTCTGCGGCCCGCCCACGTCCTCACCGGCGGCTCCCCCACTCCTCCTTCAGCAACGGCGTGACGACGCCCCGCACGTCCTTCTCCGACACCTTGCTCTGCACGGCCCCGGCGATGCGGCCCTCGCGGTCGACGAAGAGGGTGAAGGGAAGGATCCGCGGGTTCACGAGGCCCTTCGGCAGCCGCAGGAACTGCTTGCCGCCGGGGTCGTGGAGGCTCGGGTAGGACAGTCCGAGGTCCCGCTGGAAGGCGAGCGCGTGGGACCGGGACACGTCGGCGCTGACGCCCAGGACCTGAACACCCCGTGCACCCGACTTCCGCTGCACACGGTCCAGATCGGGCGCCTCGGCCCGGCAGGGCCCGCACGTGGAGGCCCAGGCGTTCACGACGACGACCCGGCCGCGGAAGTCGGAGAGGCGGACGGGCTCTCCGCCGACACTCGTCCCGGCGAAGTCGGGGGCCACGGGGCGCTCGGCCACGGGGATGTCCTTGAACAGCCCCGCCCCGCCCCCCTGCCGCGCCCGCTCGGCCCGCTCCACGCCGGCCGGCAACGGCTTCGGTGTGGCACAGCCCGCCATCGCGAGGCCGACCACGAGCACGCACAGGCCCGCGCGGGCGTTCGTCTTCATCGCCGCACAGCTTAGGCAACTCCCTTACGGGGTGCGCCGATCGGCCTGTCGGAGAAGGCTGGAACAGTGCCGTGGTCACCGGTTGACCGCCGGTGACCCACGGGGATGCGAGGAGCGCGGATGATCACGCCGTGGCGTCGGGCGGTGGTGTACGCGGTGCCGGTCACCCTTCCCTCGTGGCTGTGGGGGGTGGCCGTGCTGAACGTGGGGGTGCTCGCCGGGGGCCCGTCCGCCGCCGACCTCGGCCCGGACATGACCGTCGGCGGCGGGCTGCTGTTCGTGCCGGTGGCGGTCCTCGTGCTGACGCTGGTCCGCAGGACGCTCCCCGCGCTGTCGCGCTGGCGCACCGCGACCATCGACGTCTCGGTGTACGCGGTCCTCTGCCTGCTCTGCGTCGTGGCGACCCTCCTGGCGGCCGGCTCCGGCGCGGCCGACGCGGTGGACCGGGCCTTCGTGATGATGACCGCCGCCCTCCTCGACCTGCAGTTCCTGCCGGCCCTCGCCCTGTGCGCCCGGCGCTACGACCGCCTCGTGCCGAGGGCCCCCGCGAACCGCCTGCCCCACGGCCCCCACACCGCCTGACGAGGCCACGGACCGTGGCACCGGCCCACACCGACGGACCGACCACGGGGTCAGCGCGCGGCGTCCTCGCACTGTTCGCCCCGAACCCGTTCGATCGGTCCCACCAGGGAGCTGAGGTGTACCAGGACGCCGTCGACCGCCGTGATCCGGTCGGCGACGAAGGCCTGGACGGCGGGGTCGCGGCCGTAGGTGATGAGGACGCGGTAGCCGGAGCCGGCGGAGGAGGTCTCCCGGAACACCCAGTCGACGCCGTCGACCTCCACGCACGGGTCGTCGGTCTCGGGCGGGGGCTCCAGGCCGCAGCGCAGGACCACGCCCCCGTCGCCCCAGGAGGCCACGCCGGTGACGGAGACGGGGTCGCGGGACTGGTCGGCGATGCGGGCGGGGTAGCGCTCGATCAGCCGGGTGCAGGCCCGGTCGTCGGCGCGCGCGGCCGGCCGTACACCGAGGGCGGGGGAGGAGACCTCCCGCGCCACGAGCACCCCGGCGACCACCGCCGCACCCAGCCCCGCCCCGAGCGCGACCCACCCACGCCTCGAAGGGCGCCTCATCGTCAACTCCTCCGCGGCACCCGGGTCATGGCGAGGGTCTCGCCGCCGGCCCCTGCGCCCTGACCGACATGTTCGCATCCACCCCTCTGACGGTCGGAGCGGGCGGGCTCAACCCTGTCCGGACGGCGGCCGCGCGGACCGGCCCGTGCCCGGCTTGACGCCCCACACGTACACCGCGTCGTCCTCGTGCATGATGTTCCAGAGCCGTTCGGCGTCCGCGTAGCGCAGGTTCACGCAGCCGTGGGAGCCGCCTCTGAAGAGGTCGTCGAGGACGCCGTGGAAGGCCTGCCCGTTGTTGAAGAACTGGGCGAACGGCATGGGGGCGTCGTCGTACAGGTCGGAGTGGTGGTCGCGGTTCTTCCAGTAGACCGTGTGCCAGCCGGTGCGGGTCTCCTGGCCGTCCCTGCCGGTGCGCACGGGCACCGGCGCGTAGATCACCCGCTTGCCCTGCTGCACCCACATCAGCTGACGGTCGAGGTCCACGCACGTCACCTGGTACGTCCGCACGGGGCACTTGCCGGCCGCGTTGGGGTCGGGGCGGGCCTGCACGACCAGCATGGTGCGGTAGGTGGCGAGGCCCGCGTAGCCGTCGGCCGGCTTCACCCGCGTGCGCTGCTGGAACGCGCGGATCGCCACACAGTCGGCGGTGGACTGCCGGCCGTCCTGGGGAAGCCGGAGATGGCGTTCCAGGTCCCACTGGTAGGGGCCGGTGCGCGTGGCGCACTCCGGCGCGGGCGCCGACGCGGCGGCGGGGACCCACGTCCAGCCCAGCAGCGCGGTCGACACCGCCGCGACCACGCTTATCCGGGTCTTCTGCGCCTTCCCCGTCTTCCGTGTCCTTCGTCTCGTCAACGCGGCCTCCGGTACTCACTCACTCGCTCGGTCGCCGAACCCCCTCCCAGAGATACGGCATCCGGCCCGCCCCGGAGACGTCGTGCTGGGCCGAACGGGCTCCCGCCCGCCGGCCCCGCACACCATGGCGCCCCGGGTCCTCGAACGGGACCCGGGGCGCCGGACTCAGGAAGGCGTCAGCACTTCTTGCCCTTGCACGCCTCTCCCCGCACGTTGCGCAGCTTCACGAGCAGCCCGTCTCCGGCCGAGGCGTTCCTCGGGGTGAGGACGTACGGCCCCGTGACCGGCTGCTTCGGCTTGAGGTAGCCCTCGGGGACGTCGGTCTCGACCAGGTGGTACGTGCCGGGCAGGAGCGAGCCGAACGAGCAGCGGCCGGTGCGTGAGCTGGCGCAGTCGTTGACGAACCGGTCCTTGCGCATGCCGTGCCGCTGCAGGCCGCGGACGCCGTTGGTGTCCTGCCACAGCTCGAACACCGCCCCGGCCAACGGCTTGCCGGACTTCTTGTCCAGCTTCAGGAGCGTCAGCCGCACCGACTTGGTGAGGCCCGCGTCGACCGTGTGGTTCACATGGCCGGGGTCGCCGACGCGGACCGTGGTCCGGCCGTACGCGTCGACGTCGGAGTCGATCGCGCGGTTCGAACCGGCGCCCTTGACCGTCCACTTGAGGGAGGCGTGGCTCGGGCGGCCCGGCAGGACGGTGGTGTCGACGCCGCGGTGGTCGAAGGAGACCCGGTAGGTGGTGTTGGGCCTCAGGCCCTGCCCGTCGCCGATGTAGTACTCGCCGTTCGCGTCCGTGTGGGCCGTGAGGTCGGGGCCGGGCGACTGCGGGTCGAGCGTCACCTTCACGCCCTTGACCGGCGGCTCGGAGGGGTCCTGGATACCGTTGCCGTTGACGTCGTACCAGACCCGGTTGCCGATCTGGACGGGCGCCCGGTCGCAGACCATCTCCAGGTCGGCGAGGCCGTTGCCCTTGCCGAAGAGGAGGGCGCGCCGCTTGGCGTCCGCGCTCCAGGTCCGCTGGATCGTGAGGTTGCCCTCGGTCCGGCCCTTGTCGGCGCTCCAGCGGCGGACGCCCTGCTCCCAGGGGTGGTCGTCGAACGGGTCGTAGACCGTGCTCCACAGCCTGTTCCGGAACGGCTGGAGTGCCGTGCCGCCCTGGGTGACCTGGTCCTCGTGGGCGTCCGCGAGCGCGGTCGAGTCGGCGTAGAACTCGCCGTGGCCGGGGCCCTCGTCGTTGTTGGGCCGCGCTCCGTAGAGCGCGTCGCACCGGGCGTTGTTCTCCAGCGTGTACGTCGTACGGGAGGCGCACACGCGCAGCACGTCACCGGCGGCGATGGCTCTGACCAGGCCCTTCTTGTGCGCGTTGAAGGGGTACGTCGCCGTCCCCTGCATGTCGGCGAAGCGGTCGCGGAAGCCCAGCACCAGGTCACCGTTGTCGGCGATCTCGATGTTGGACAGGATCGGCTGCGGCGCGGAGACGAAGGAGAGGTGTCCGGGCACGGGGACGCGCTGGTTCCACGCCTCCCACATGGCGCTCAGCGGCCGGCCGACGGTTGAGGGCTTGGCGCAGCGGTCGATGCTCGCGGGCAGTCCGGTGAACCGGTAGGCGCAGCCGCGCGGGTAGTTCATCGCCGTGTGGAAGAGATGGCGGAACGAGCCCCGGCGGAACTCGTAGACGTGCGCGGTGACTTCGGACGGGTCGCCCCACGGGGCGGTCCTGCTCACCGTGTTCTCCGCCCCGCACACCCCGCCGACGAGCACCCGCCCGCCGCGCACCCCGATGCCGTACGGGTGCCAGTGCCCGGCGCAGTCCGCGGGCCTGGGGACGACGTGCGAGCGGTAGGTGCCCGGGTAGACCTGGTCGCCGCTGCCGCGGATCGGCACGGAGTACAGCCGGGAGTCGTTGAGGCTGACCGCGTAGAGGGTCCTGCCGTCACCGGAGACGTCGACGTCACCGATGCCCTCCCGGCCGACCCTGCTGTAGACCGGGTTGTCCCGGAGCCAGTCGTCGGACTCGTCGTGCTCGGTGAGCAGGCCCGGCAGGGTGACGAAGGTGCTCACCCCGGAGTCGCTGTTGCGGCGGTAGATCGTGTTGGTCGCGCCCGCCGGCCCGTACGCCGCGTGCCGTTTGACCAGCGTGCCCATGTACGTGTTGCCGGTCCGGTCGTTGCCGATGCCGAACACGGCGCCCTGCTGCGTGTTGTTGGTCAGCCGCTCGACCGTGCCACCGGGGTGGGTGTCGGAGAAGTTCCCCGAGAACTTCACCAGACCCTGGTGGGTGTCGGGGGCGTCGCCCTTGGTCAGGTTGCAGGTCACCAGGTCGGGGTTCTCCTGGC
This sequence comes from Streptomyces sp. NPDC002324, assembly GCF_053593335.1. Classification (NCBI taxonomy): domain Bacteria; kingdom Bacillati; phylum Actinomycetota; class Actinomycetes; order Kitasatosporales; family Streptomycetaceae; genus Streptomyces; species Streptomyces sp. NPDC002324. The sequence continues at coordinate 178,114 of NZ_JBSFCF010000001.1, read as the reverse complement.
AGTAGACGCCGGGCTCCCAGAAACCGGTCGTGTACGTCGTGCTCCGGTTCTGGGTCACGTCCACGAAGCCGACGCTGCTGCGCATGACCTTCGGGCCGTCGCCGAGTCCGGCGATCGCCGGCTGCAGGGTGCGGGGGTCGGGGTTGTGGACCTGGACGCGGTATCTGCCGCCGGCCAGCGGGGAGTTGGACGGCTGGAACCAGGCGACGCCATAGGTGTTGGTGGTCCGGGTCACCACCGTCCCCCGGTCGTCGGTCAGCGTGACCCGCACGCCCTCCCGGCCCTTCTCCAGGCCGTGGTCGTACGTCCCGTCGCCGTCCACCTCGTTGACGACGCGTACGGTCACGTTGCCGTCGCCGGGTGCCCTGCCGTCCACCGTGCCTCTGGCGCCGGGGCCGGCGCCGACCGCCTCGCCGGCCGGCCCGAGCACCAGCGCCGCCGAGACGGCCAGGACCAGACCCACGCCCCCCGGAGTTCTTCGCTTCACGCCACGTCCCTCTTCTCCTGATGTCCTGCCGAGGCGACGGAACCCGGTGCCCGAAGCCGACCCCTGCATTCATATGAAGTGCCAAGCGCCACTAATCAGGCCGAACGGGGCACGGGAGGGGTGGGAGGGGGTGGCGTGATGCCGGGAATGTGGAGATTCGGGGGAGGCGGGGGCATGCGGGAGAGGGCCGGGGGCCCGGCGATTTCACCCGGCCGGGCGAGCGAAGGCGTCCCCGCATGGCGTACGGCGGGGATTGGCGGTAGGCCGGTGTCGCGGGGAACGGCGGTGGGCGGCCCGTACCCGCGGGGAGCGGCGGGGTCAGGCCGGTGGATCACCCGACGGGTCCGCCGACGGGTCCGCCAGTGACTGTTCCGCCCAGATCACCTTGCCCTCGGGCAGGAAGCGGGTGCCCCAGCGCTGGGTGAACTGGGAGATGAGGAAGAGGCCGCGGCCACCCTCGTCGCTGGTGCGCGGGTGGCGCAGATGGGGCGCGGTGGCGCCGCCGTCGAACACCTCACAGATCAGGGTGCGTTCGAGGACGAGCCGGAGCCGGATGGGTCCGGCCGCGTGCCGGATCGCGTTGGTGACCAGCTCGCTGACGACGAGTTCGGTGGTGAACGCCAGCTCGTCCAGCCCCCACGCGCCGAGCTGCCGGGTGGTCGTCTTGCGGGCCTCCGCCACCAGCGCCGGGTCGGCCGGCAGCTCCCAGGAGGCGACCCGGTGGGCGGGCAGCCGGCGGGTGCGGGCGAGGAGGAGGGCGACGTCGTCGGTGGGGCGGGCCGGGGCGAGGGCGTCGAGGACGCGCTGGGCGTGCCGTTCGAGGGAGGACTCGGGCCGGGCCAGCGCGCGGCACAGGGCTTCGCGGGAGGCCTCGGCGAGCAGTCCGTCGGTGTGCAGGGCGATGACGGTGCCCTCGGGAAGTTCCAGCTCCAGGGCCTCGAAGGGCCGCTGGTCGACGCCGAGCGCGGGCCCCTCGGGAAGCTTCGGGAAGGTGACGGTGCCGTCCGGGGCGACCAGGGCCGGGGCCGACGGTCCGGCGGCGGCCATCGCGCACCTGCCCGACACCGGGTCGTGGACCACGTACAGACAGCGGGCCCCGACCGTCGGGCCGCCGCCCCCGCCCGGCTCGGCACCCTCCTGACGTGCCGACTTGGCGACCATGTCGTCGAGGTGGGCGAGTACCTCGTCCGGCGGCAGATCGAGGTCGGCGAGGGTGCGTACGGCCGTACGCAGGCGGCCCATGGCGGCGGCGCCGTCGATGCCGTGGCCCGCGACCTCGCCGATGACGAGGGCGACACGGGCACCCGAGAGCGGGATGACGTCGTACCAGTCGCCGCCGAGGCCGGTCAGTTCGTCGGCGGGCCGGTAGCGGGCGGCGACCTCGGCCGCGTCCTGCTCGGGCAGCCGGCGCGGCAACAGGCTGCGCTGGAGGACGAGGGCGGCGTCGCGCTCGCGCGTGTACCGGCGGGCGTTGTCGACGCAGACGGCGGCCCGCCCGACCAGCTCCTCGGCGAGGCCCAGGTCGACGGCGTCGAAGGGGTCCTGCCGGTCGCGCCGGAAGAACGTGGTGATGCCGAGCGTGATGCCGCGCGCCCGCACCGGCACGATCATCACGCTGTGCAGCCCCAGCGCGTCCGCGGGCACCGTCCGGCCGCCCGGGGCCGCCCTGGCCCACTCGGCCGACAGCGGGTCGAGCCTCGGCTCCGTCCACGAACGGCCCTCGACCAGCGCCCGCACCGGCGGCGAGCCGGCCGCGTACGAGGCGACCGCGCCGATCTCCAGGACGGCCTCGGGCACCCCGGCGTGCACGGACTGCTGGGCGACCCGCCGCAGCAGGACGGAGTCGTCGCCGAGGGGGCCCGGTTCGGCTCCCCGCAGCACCGAGTCCAGCAGGTCCACGGTCACGAAGTCGGCGAGCGTCGGCACGACCACGTCCGCCAGCTCCTGCGCGGTCCGGCCCACGTCGAGGGTCCGGCCGATCTGCTCGCCTGCCCGGTCGAGCAGGGCCAGCCGGATGCGGGCGCGATGCTGCTCCGAGACGTCGACCACCGTGTAGTACACGCCGATCGGCCGCCCGTGGTCGTCCTCCAGCCGGGTGAACGACATGGCGTGCGCGGTCTCGCGGTGCGGTGCCGACCGCACCCTGCCGACGTGCTCGTAGTCGAGCACCGGGACGCCCGTCTCCAGTACCGACCGCATCTGTGTCTCGATGCGCTCGGCGTCGAGGCCGGGCTGCACCTCGGCGAGCCGCAGCCCCACCCGCTCGTGCGCCCGGCCGCCGCCGAACCGCTCCAGGGCCGCGTTCGACCACACGAACCGCAGCTCCGTGTCCACGATTGCTATGCCCACGGGCGACCACGCGGTCATCCGCTCCAGCACGGTCCGGCTCATGTCCCAGCCGGGAGCCTGCGTGGCATCGGAGACGAGAGCGACCCAGTGGGCGGCCTTGAGGGGGTCGGGGGAGGGGGAGGGCTGGGGTGCGGGGAGGGCCGGGGACGGGGGGAAGGGCAGACGGGCGGACGGGGACGGGAGACCGGGTGCGGACGTGTTCTGCCGGACCGCCGGCTTGCCGGAGCCCTGGGCGGCGGACCAGGTGCCGTGCCCCCGGGCCGGGCGCCCGGCCTCGGGCGCGGGCGGATGCGGGGTCGCCTGTGGGGTCGCCTGCGGCGCCGGTGACGCGGGCCGGGGTGACGCGGCTCGCAGCGCTACGGACTGGGACGACGCGGCCCATGGCGACATGGCCCGGGGTGGGGCGGGCTTGGGCGGGGGCGGGCCCTGCCGGGACGGCGTCCCGGCGGCCGGCCAGGTGCCCGTCTCCCGGGCCGGGGCGTGCTCGATCCCGGGCGCGGGCGGGGTCGGCGGTACGGGCCGGGACGGCGACGCGGGAGGCGTGGCGGAGTGGGCCATGTCGGGGTAGCCGGGGCGCGGGGCGGGCCAGGCGGAGGTCGGCTGTGGCGAGGTGGTGACGGGGGTGGGAGCGGGGGTGCCGGGCGGGGCGGTCGAACCGCCGGCCGGCCCGGTGGGAGCGGCGGATCCGGTGGCCCGGGTCGAGCCGGCCTGACCGGTCGCCTGGGCCGAACCCGTCGTTTCGGCGGAACGGGCGGAAGCCGTGGAACCGGCGGCGGGGGCCGCGCCGGGCGGGGCGGCTGAACCGGGTTGCCCAGGGGAGCCGGTCGAGCCGACCGCGGGCACCGCACCAGGCGGGACGGAAGTATCAGCCGCACCGGTGGAACCGGCCGAGCCCACGGAAGAAGCCCAGCCGCAAGCCGGACCGATCCCACTCACCGGGGCCGCCGGGCCGCCCACCGGGCCCGAGCTACCCACCGGGCCCGAGCTACCCACCGGGCCCGAGCTACCCACCGGGCCCGAGCTACCCACCGGGCCCGAGCTACCCACCGGGCCCGAGCTACCTGCCGGGCCCGAGCCACTTCCCGGGCCCGAGCTATCTGCCGGGCCCGAGCCGCTTCCCGGACCCGAGCCACATGCCGCACCCGAACCACCCGCCGCACCCAACCCACCCACCGACGCAGAGCCACCCGTGTGACCCGTCGGGTGACCCGATGTGTGACCCGGCGAGGTCGCCTCGCGGGTGGGGACGACCCGGACCATCACCTTGATGCGGTGGCCGTCGCGGTGGCGCGCGGTGAGGATGCCGGACCAGCCGCCGAGGGCGCGATGTGTTTCGGCCAGGCGCCCGATGCGTTCACCGTCCTCGTCGAGCAGGAGCGTGCGGACGCTGCGGCCGAGGATCTCGGCCGCCGGATACCCGAAGAGCCGCTCCGCGTCCCGGGTCCAGCTCGTCACGAACCCGTCCGCGTCGATCAGCAACGGCGCGGCATCGGCCACGTCGAAGCGCTGACGGGAAACGGCACTGTCCCTGTCGGTCCCCACGGCGACCCTCTCTGTCGCTGAGACGCCCTCGGGCCCCATTATTCACCTTGTGTGATCGCAGGTGGGCCAACTTGTGACGGCGCAAATCACACGGCCGCACGCCGTGGCGCACGGACCGGCACGCGCCAAGCGCCCACCAAGCAGCCGACCGCCGTCGCGCGAGCCCCACGGGACGGGCGGGATCGGGAGTGATCGGGCGTGATCGGGACGAAGTCGCCCGCCCGGACACCCCCAAGCCACACACACGGACCCCCGTACCCCTCACCACCCGTGCAGCCGTACGCCGGTAATGCGCCCCCGTACGCCCCCCAAGCTCCGGCGTGTCCAAACGACCGCCCCCTCCGCGGGAGGGGTGCGGAGGGGGCGGCCGGTGGCCGATTAAGGCCGGTCGGGAAGCGAGGGCGGGCCCGTGACCGGGACTGAGCCGGGCCGGGCCGTGCCGTCAGCAGTCGCGGAACTCCGGCGACTGGTTGAGGATCTGCGACCGCAGCGAGGTGAAGCGGACATACGTCGCACCGCCGCGCGCCTCCGGCGGGAAGACCGCCACCCGGTGGCAGTTCTGGAAGGCGAGCGCCACCCCGAAATGCCGCTCCAGGCTCCCCCGGATCGCGTCGCTGGACAGCGCCCGCAGCAGCTGCCCACGCTCCCGCTCCGACGGCGGCGGGGTCTGGTTGTCCGCGAACTCGGCGCTGGACGCGCGCAGTTCACCGACGAGGGAGGCGATCAGGTCGTACGCGTACGGCAGCGACGTACGGACCGTTTCCACGAACTCCTCCTCCCGCACCTCACCCTTCTCGGCATCGGCGAGCAGCTGCGGGGAGACGTCGAGCGACATGGATGTTCCTGTTCTGATCAGAGGGAGTCAGAGGAGCCAGCGGGAGTCAGAGGGGGTCAGAGGGAGACCGCGGCGGGCGCGGCGGAGGACGTGCCGGAGGCGGACCCGGCGGCGGCCGGCGCATCCGGACCGTGGCGGAACCCGGGGTCCACCTGAGCGGCCAGGTCGTGCCCGGTGGCGGCGTTGGCCCAGGCGGCGGCGTTGCGGAGGTGGAACTCGACGGCGTGACGCTGGAAGGTGGCCCAGTCCTTCGTGCGGGCGTCGACGGCGGCCTTCAGCTGCGTCAGCGTGTGCAGGTTGTGCGCCTCCAGCTCGCCCTGCGGCCGCCCCTGTTCCTGCGCGCGGACGTACGACGACTGCACGCAGTACGCCAGCAGGTCGTCGCCGACGTGCTCCTTGAGGAAGAGCAGGTCGTCCTCGCCGGTGACCTTGTTGCCGACGACCGCGATCGGGATGCCGAACTCGGCGGCGTGCTCGCGGTACTGCCGGTACACCGACACGCTCTTGCGGGTCGGCTCGGCGACCAGGAAGGTCATGTCGAACCGGGTGAAGAGGCCGGAGGCGAAGGCGTCCGCGCCGGCGGTCATGTCGACGACGACGTACTCGCCGGGTCCGTCGACGAGATGGTTGAGATACAGCTCCACCGCGCCGAGCTTGGAGTGGTAGCAGGCCACGCCGAGGTCGCTCTCGTCGAAGGCGCCGGTGACCATGAGCGGCACCCCGTTCACGCGCTCGACATGGCGGCCGTGGATCTCGTCGTCCCCGAGCAGCCGCAGCAGCCGTGAACCCCGGCCCGGTGGGGTCGTCTTCACCATGGCCTCGCGCGAGACGATCCGCGGGTTCGTGCCGCGCAGATGGTCCTTGATCTCGCCGGTGCGCGAACTCAGCGCCGGAGCGCCGAAGTCGTCGTCCTCGTCGAGGCCGAGCGCGTGCGCGAGATGCTGGTTGATGTCACCGTCGATCGCCACCAGCGGTGCGCCCGAGCGGGCGAGATGCCGGGCGAAGAGCGCGGAGAGCGTCGTCTTGCCGCTGCCGCCCTTGCCTACGAAGGCCACGCGCATGGACCGTCACCCCGCTCGCCCTCGGCGGCACCGTTGACGCCGATAATGAAAATGGATGTCATGTACGTAGAGTCGGGAGCGGCGGGCGGGATGTCAAATCCGTCCCGTATGAACTCACCGGTATGGCTGGTGAGTTGGTGAACCCTTTGCGGTTCGGCGACCCGGTCTTGGGGTTCCCGTGAGGTCCTCGTGGCAACTCGGAGGCGCCGATTCCCTTTGTGTCCCAAATGTGCGGTGAGCAGGGTTCGCGTGGGCCCCAGGGGCGGCCGGACCCGGCTGCCGGGCGGACGTTTCACGAGGTTGACAGCCCCTACCCCTTGGTAAACGATGTGCAGACTCTGTGGCTCAAGTGACCCCTGAGCCCAGTGTTTTCTACGACCACTCACACCCTGGCGCGGCCGGACCGGCGTGGCTTCGTGCTGCCGTCCTGCCGACACGCCCCGGGTGGGGTCCCGTACGTTCCGAGTTCGAGAATGGGATCTGCATGTCCATAGTGAGACGTGTCATCGTGACCCGCATGGTGGGGACGGGCATCGCCGCTCTCGCGCTGAGCGCGGCCGTGTCCGCGCCGGCCTTCGCCCAGGACACGCCCGGCGGCGAGGGCTGGGGCAAGAAGAGCTACGCCCCCGGCCAGGGCGCGGGCACGCCCACCGAGACCGACCGCTGCGAGTTCTCGCTGGACGGCGTGAAGTTCGCCGACTGGGTCAAGCTCGACGAGCAGAACCTCAAGCCCACCGAGGACGGCAAGGTCCACATCAAGGTCCGCGCCGCCTCCGACGCCACGACCTGCACGGTCTCCCTCGCGTCCTACCTCGCCCACGGCCCGACCTTCGCCACCTCCGGCGAGCAGGTCCTCGTCGACTTCGACACGGTGACGGTCGCCCAGGGCGCGACGGACTCCCTGGACATCGCGGTCCCCGACGCGGGCTGCTACGGCCAGGTCGACCTCTACCGGGGCAAGGTGAAGTTCGACGGCAAGCTCGACGCGAAGGACGGCTTCGAGCACGGCGACGTCCCCAAGGGCCCGGACCGCCCGGTCATCAAGGACAAGCTGATCGCGGCCTGGAACGGCGGCACGAAGGACTGCACGACGGAGCAGCCGCCGGCCGAGGAGAACCCCCCGGCCGAGGAGCAGCCCCCGGGCGGCGACCAGCCGCCCGCCGAGGAGCAGCCGCCGGCGGACGAGAAGCCCCCGGCGGACACGACCCCGCCGGCCGACGAGAAGCCCCCGGCCGACGCGCCCCCGAAGGACGAGTCCCCCTCGCCCTCCCCCTCCGACTCCACCCCGGCCGCCGCCACCCCCAACGGCGGTGAGCCCGGCGACCTGGCCGAGACGGGCGGCGGCAACGCCATCCCGATCGCCATCGGCGCGGCGGGCCTCGTCGCCGCGGGCGGCGTGATCTTCGTGGTGACGCGACGCAAGGGCACGAACCGCACGGCTTCGTGACGCGACGCGCGAGCGCGTGAACGTCCGCGGCGCCCGGGCCTCTCACGAGGTCCGGGCGCCGCGTCCGTACGACCGTGTGACGGTGGCTCAGCGCACGTCGACGTGGTCCCCCTTGGCCTTGGCCGCCGAGGTGGTGCTGTTGCCGGCGAAGGTCCAGCGCCAGTAGCCGTCGGCGGTGGCGCTGACCGTGGTCTTCAGCGCGCCGCCGCTTCCGCTGGTCACCGTCTTCACGGTGCGGTAGGCGGCGGTGCCCTCCTTGCGGAACTGCAGCTTCACCGCGCGGCCCGAGTAGCCCGCGTTCTTGTGGGTGCTCCAGTCGGCGCGGGCCAGCTTGCCGGTCACGGTGAGCCTGGCGTCCTTCGTCACCGGCTCCGGGGCGGCGTTGACGGTCAGCTTGGCGAGCCGTCGCACGGTGAAGGTGTCGGCCGTGTCCGTGGAGATCCAGTCGCCGTCCTTGGCGTCCACCGAGGCGATGACGTACCAGGGGTCGTCGGCCGGGCCGTTGCCGTAGAAACTCCTCGTGTCGATCGTCCAGGACCCGGTGCACGTCGAGGTCGTGGCGCTCTTCGCGGTACAGGTGAGCCCCCGGTCCGACGCGTTGTACAGGTAACTCGGCAGCCTCACATGCAGGTCCATCGCATCGATACCCGAGTTGTCCTGCGCCGTGACGCTCACCTTGAAGGTCGTGGGCGCCTTGGGCCCCAGAGCGAGTGGGGCCCCGCCGTTCACGACGACATCGGTGATCGTCGTGTCACCGGTGGCATGAGCGGCCGGGACGGCGAACGCCGAGAGAGCGAGGGCACCGGTCAACACGGCGGCCAGGGAACGCAAACGCACGCGACTACCTCCACATGGATCACTGCTCACCACTGGTCCGGCGAACCGGGCCCATCCTCCCGCCCGCCCTCCGCGCACGTGATCGGTGAGATTACGGAATCGGCTACGTAGCCGCGCCGCGAAAGCGGGCCAGGAGCGCCCGGGCCTGCTCGGCGTCCGCGTCGAAGAACTGCGTGGCCAGGCCGGGCGGCACGGCGGACCCCCGCATCCGGACCTCGTCGCAGGTGAAGCAGAACGCCGCCTCGAACAACGGCAGGTCGAGGGCATCGTCGTACGCCCGGACACCCCACCCCGGCGAGAACCCGCAGCGGTGTCGCGCGCTGCCGGGCAGGCTCTCGACCAGGGCGAGGGCTTCGGTGGCCTCCTCCCCGGCCCAGTGGGCGACCACCTCACCGGGGTACGGGGCGTCCCGCGTGCCGGGAAACCCGGAGATCCTGACGACTTCGATCAGCGCGGTGGCCGTGACGGCCGGTGCGGGGAGCTGCATGGCCGCAGTCTGCCCGCACCACGACCCGGCTGCGGCTACGCGGCCACGAGCTGTCCCGTGGACGTGACGGTGAAACGCCTGTCTCCGTACGGCGAAGTCCGACGTGCCGCCGTCGTCCGCCGAGGCCAGGGCGTCGCCGCTTCGTCTCGTCACTGCGGATGGGTCCTGTACGAGAGATCCGGGCACGGCGCTGTGAAAAGCGTGACACGTCTCTGAAGCCCCGCATCCGCACCGCCGCGCATGCGGTCCTCACCCCGTGACCGACCCGGCGCCATCGCCCGAGCCCCGTCGCAACCGCTGCCCCCGACTCTCGGCCACACGCAGCGCGTCCGCGAGCGCCTCACTCAACCGCGCGGCCAGAAAACGAAATTCACCACCGGGCGGATCGCCCGCCAACATCTCCCCCGCATGAGCGAGCAGCTCCCGCCCCATCCCGAGCTGAACTCTCTCGGCGACATCAGCCAGCCGGGACACGGCCCCGCCCTCCTTGTCGGTGACCAGATAGCAGGCCTTGCCTCCCTCCCCGCCCCACGGCAACAACCGCACCTCACCGGCCGCTTCGCCCCCCATCAGGCGACCTCCACCCCATGGATCCAGCACGCCCCGGGCATGTCCAACCCGATCGCCGCCATCGCCAACTCCCGCCGCCGGAGCCGTTGCTCGTGGGCGGCGAGGTAGGGGCGTACGGCGACGGTGGCGGCACCATCGAACCGCTCGTCGAGGCCGTACGGGGAGCGGTGTGCCGGGAGGGGGGTCGAGTGCGCCTCGGTCCACTGGGCGAGGGGCGACCCGACGGCAAGCCGGTCTCCGGCCCGCCGCCTGCCGGTGCCGGAAATGAACAGAAGCCGCAGCCGCCGGGCGGCACGGCGGATAAGGTCGAGCATGTCGATGCTCCTAGCGCAGCGTTGACCATGCCCCGGGAGGTCTTGCCACCTCGCCGGGGTTCTTTGTTAGCAAGGCTATGCCTGTATATAGCTATTAGCTAGTGTAAGCCCCTATGTTCGAATGTCTTTCGATGCCTACAGTCAGGCCTGTGATGGAGTTCGACCCGACCAGGCCCAAGTGGGTACAGATCGCCGAGATCCTCAGAGGGAGGATCGCGACCGGTGAGTACCCGCCCCGAACGATGATTTCCGAGGTCCGACTGGAACAAGAGTTCGGAGTCGCACGTGTCACGGTCCGCAAAGTGACCGCGGCCCTGCGCGCGGAAGGCCTGATCACCACGACCCCGGGCATGGGCTCTTTCGTCGCTGAGCACCCTTCTGCCCCGGATGAGGCCGGTTGAGGGCTGGCCCGGCGCACGGATGTCAGATGAGCGCCGCGCGGACCTCGTAGAGGGTGGGCCGGTCGTCGGGGGCGTGGCTGAGCATGGCGTCGATCAGTTCGCCCAGCTCACCAGGGGCCTTTACGGGGCGGCGCCGACCGTTCGCCACGGCGTGTCTCTGCACGGGGCGAGGAGCGTTGTTCGCGTATTCGACCGCTCGCCAGCCGGTGGCGGAGATGAGCAGGGACGCGCCAAGGGCGTAGATGTCGGCTTCCGGGGTTGGCTCGGCTTCTCCGGTGGCGAGCACGCTGCGGGCGATCTCGGGTGCTTCGTAGTGGACCAGGCAGCCGCGGAACGGGAAGTCGTATCCCTCGGGCACGCTTCCGCCACGGGCGAGGGCGAGGTCGATCAGGTGCGTCCGCTCGGGCCCGATGATGAAGTGGGCGGGTTGCACATCACCGTGCGCCCAGCCCTTCGCGTGCAGTTCGGCCAGCGCTTCGACGCATCCGAGGGCAACATCGGTGTGGGGCGCGATGGGCGAGTCCGGTCGACGGCAGGGTTCCCACCGCTGGTACAGGTCCGGGCCTTTGTGCCACGGCTGGAAGTTCCAGGTTCCGCGCTCCCATTCGCCGTAGGCGATCTCGTCGAGGCCGAGACGATGGAGTACGGCACCCTCGCGCGCCGGCGCGAGCGCGGTCCAGGGCTGGGCGGCCCAGTCGGCCGTGGCCTCGATCGGGTGGCCGAGCTTCACGGCGTAGTGGCCCCGTGGGCTCTCCACCTCCCAGACCGTGGAGCCCCGGCGGTTGATGACCAGGTGGTGTGCCGTGGGCATGAGCGCGTCGAGCACCACGATCGGCAGTTCAGGGGTTGGGCCGGACAACGTCTCTTCTCCTTCCGGGCGCACGCGACCGGCCACGAGTTGTGGCCGGTCGCGTCGCTGTGGGGTGGGTCAGTCCTGACCGTAGGGTCGGCCGCAGTCCGCGTCGCATTGCGCGAGGTTCGTGCCGTCCACGGTCCACAGGTCATCGAAGACCATGAACCCGGCCGCCTTCATGGCGTGAGCCGAGGCAGCGACCCGCTCAGGGTCACGCGTTCCACCGCCCGGCTTCGGGTTGTGGTGCAGGAACCGGCCCGCGTACCGCTCGCACAGCTGGGCGTACTCCTTCGTGTGCAGGACGAGCGCGTGGAGGCCGAGGTCCACGTCATCCGACGGGACCATGGGGACCGTCGCGGTGGCCGCCGTGACCACGAACGCGAGCGCCTGGTCCGCGATCCGCTCGGCACGCTCGGGCGACTGGCCGTTGTGGGTGATCACGAAGTGGGCGAGGCTCTGGAACAGTTCCTCACCCGCCACCGCGCGGCCGGTCCTCTGGTCGTTCGCTGTTGCCGTCATCTGCAATCTCCTGGTGTGAGGTGGTGCAGGGCACTTACTTGCCGCCCTGATCGCCGAGCACGGCTCGAAGACGATCGCGAGCGGGCTTGGAGGCCGGCCCCGAACGGGGACGGGGGAGCTGTAACAGCACCCGCCCGGGGCGGCCGGTCTACTGGCCGAGGCCGAGGACCACACCGATCACCAAGCCGCACGACCGCCGATGCGGATGATGAACAGAACCCCGGCGTACCGACCGACGGCGCGCATCACAGCCCGACCCGGCTGTTGCCGTTCCTGGCAGCCAGCCGAACGCTCAGCTCTTCCCGCGCGCTGAGTGACTCCACGTCGTTCCGCATGACGTCCCACTCCCTGCCGCCACGGACCGGCCGCATCTGCACACGGCCGCCGACCTCACCCATGACGACGCCGATACGTCCGGTGGCACGGTCCTTCGCCAGCTGGCCGATGCCTGGTCTGGTCTGCTGATTGCTCGCCATGGAGACGAGCATCGCGATCAGGGGACCCCTGCCAAAAGGCCAGGCTGATTACCCAACTTGGGTAATATCGCGGCTAGTAGAGAATCCACGACGTTGCGTAGCCCTCACAGTGTGGGAGCTGGCCCGATGCCCGACGCCGACCGGCCTCAGGAATTATCTGCCCGGCTGCTGACCGACCCCGAGATGATCCAGGCGTGCCGGGTGCGGGACTTCGCCCGAGTCTTCCGGCTGGTGAAGACCCGAGCGGGCATCTACCCGTCGATGATCGCGAGGCGATGTGACCTGACTCCGAGTCGAGTCGGCGAAGTGATCGCAGGGCGCCGCCAGTTGCTCCACATGGACGTGATCGAGCGCATCTCGGACGGCTTGCGCATCCCAGGAGGCATGCTCGGGCTTGCCCGCCGTGCCTGGGAGACGCCGCAGGCTCTCACGGTGACCGAGCGCGAGGCGCCGCAAGTGGCAGAGCCCGAGGATCGCTCACCCGCGTCCCTGCCGGGCCCGGACGTCGACAGCATCTTGGCGTTGGCCACGCGGACCAATCTCAGCGCGGCCACCCTAGAAGCGTTCCGCTCCTCCATCGAGGACTACTGGCGACGGGACGACCAGCACGGCGGCGAGGCACTGCGGCCGGCCGTCGTAGGCCAGCTCCGCTACGTGGTCGGACTGCTGAAGGAGAGCCGCCCGCCGTCCATCCAGCACGGCCTGTACGGGATCGCGGCCGAGCTGGCCCGCCTCACCGGCTGGACCTACTTCGACGCCCGCCAGTACAACCAGGCCCGCGCCTACTTCACCGAGGCTCTGCAACTGGCCAAGGAGATCGACGACCGCCAGTTCATGGCCAACGTCCTGGCCTGCATGAGCTTGCAGGCGACCTACCAGGACAAGCCCGCGGACTCCTTGGCACTCGTGACCGCCGCCCAGGATCAGGCCCGCTCAGCCTTCGGTACGACGCCGCGAGTCCTGTCGATGCTCTCCATGCGGGAGGCATTCGCCCATGCCACGCTCGGCAGCCATACGGCGACGCACCAGGCCATCGGGGAAGCGCACCGCCAGTTCGAGCAGATCCAGGCGAGCGACCCGGACCCGTCATGGGTGACCTACTTCGACGAACTGAAGCTCATAGTGGACACGGGCATCGCACACGGCCGCCTTGGCGAGGCGGCGACGGCTGAGCCATTGATCGCGGATGCGTTGCGCCGGGAGGCCCTTACCAATCAGCGAGGCCGGGCGTTCCACGCCTTTTGGCTGGCTCGTACGCAGCTGGACCAAGGAAAGGTCGACCAGGCGTGCAGCACCGCCACGCAGGCTCTGGAGTCCGCATCGGCGGTGGCATCCGAGCGGGTATCGGGCCATCTCAGGGAGTTCTACGACCAGTTGGCCCCACACAGGCAGGAGCCCGTAGCCCTGGCCTTCGAGGCACGGCTACGGGCAGTCCTCCCGCCGGTCAGCGGATCGCTTCATCCATGAGCACGTAGAGCAGACCAACAAGGGTTCCACTGCTGACGATCTCGCGACGGTCGATCATCCCGCGCACCTCGCTGAGAGGAATCCACTCGATGCGGTCCGACTCGTTCTTCTCGGTGGGCGGTCCCACGTGGGTCGCACCATCCGCGCGGAAGACGTGGTGCTGAGAGTCGGTGATGCCGTTGGCCGGCTCGGCGTAGATCAGGGGCTTGATGGGGCCAGGCCGCCAACCGGTCTCTTCCAGGACTTCGCGAGCCGCAGCTTCTTCGGGCGACTCGCCCTCCTCGACCAGGCCCATGGGGAGCTCCCACGCCCAGGAGTCCGTGATGAAGCGGTGCCGCCACATCATCAGCACCTCTTGCCGGTCGTTGACGACGGCGGCCACGGCCAGGTGACGGAGGCGAACGACGTGGTACTCCCACCTGCGCCCATCAGGCTGTTGGACGTCGACCAGACACAGGTTCACCCACTTGTTCGTGTAGATCTGCCGCTCACCGTGGGTCTTCCACTCCATGCCTTCGGCCCCTCTCGATTGGTCTCCAGGATCCCAGACCGCTCCCTGAGGGGGCGCCAGTTCGACGCTTTTCGCGTCACATTGACGAGATGCCCTGTGTCCAAGTAGAGCGGGTGAATGGCTAGAAGAAGTGTCCCTCGCAGCCGCAGCTTGAGAAGCTGCGAGCATTCGAGGCTGAATCGGGGCGCTGACCTGGGCTCTAGTAGGTGCCGTCGGCTTTCACCGTGATCCCTGCTGTTCCCCGCTCTGGTGCGGTAGTGGTGCGGAGCTGCGGTGTTCGGGAGGTGATCAGCTGACCACGTCCCTTCCCGGGCCTCCTCACTCACCAGGACACGGTGCCGCTCTCGATGCCCGGAAGCGGTCGCTGACCACGGAGGCTGGGATCCCCTCGCCCGCTGTGCCGGGCCGACTACACGCGCGTATGCCTCGCTGCACCCCCACCAGCCTCAGCCACGCTGCCGATAGCGTCTACCAGAGTTAGTTAGTAAGGCGGGAATGAGGGAGATTGGGGGATTTTGAGGATAGTTCAATTGACTCAAGACGCGCTTCTTCCGCTGCTGTGAGCCAGGCAAGCATTTGGCGTAGGAGTAGACGACGGGGCGAATAAGTACCCGGATCGTCAATAAGTTCCCGAATCCACGCGGAGGCCTCTCTGGCGAACCCCGCGTCTTGAATATCCATTAATAGCCCGACTTCGCCTCTCTGAGGAGGATACGGGAGTGAAATCACGTGTCGCCACACTTCCAGCGCGTAACGCGTCTCACCTAGCGCAGCTAGACCCCGAGCGACGTCACATTTGTGCACCCAGGAAATACGTGGATGCGTAATTGCTGTCTTCGCGATGTACGCAAAAGACTCTCTTCCTTCTGTCTCTCCGAGCGCTTCCAATGCGATGATAACATCACCGCTGTTCGCGGACCCGAGATCGATCAGGTTTCGAGCGAAATGGCTAGCTGTGGCATTCATTAGGGGTATGTCCAAGTCCACCTCTTGTTCAGTGAACGACTCCAGTACGCCACTTAGCCAGGCGCTGTTCATGCCTAGCCCTGATGACTCATCCCAAATTCTCTGCAGCAGGCTGGCTACACCGTCACCAGCAACTCCCGTGAGTACTTCGCATGACTGCTTGTAGCGAGCCCGAGAGAGATTGGGGGTGCGCAACGCTAGCTCGGCGAGTTCCCTAGCTTCGTTTCGCGCTCCCACACTATGCAGCGATTCTGCCGCTTCCGCCCTTGAGTATGCTTCAAGCTGGTGACCTCGACCAATTCTCGCCATTATCTTATCGACTGCTGCCCCACCGTCGGCTGCCAACCAAGCCGACACTACTTTACCCCCGTGCAAGATCCTCGAAGGGTGTTCGCCAAGTACATCTTGAGCCCAAGTCTCAATCTCCCCTTCTTCCAAGAATTGGGCTATCGACTGCAGAAGTTCTGCTGGCGTGTCTAGATCGTGACCCAAATCTGCGCTGCTTTTCGCGAATACGGCCCTAACTTCGGATCGTCCTTCTGCACCCTGTACCTTTATCCAGGTGAGAGCAGCTGATGTGAGTGCCACGGTATCAGGCGTACTCGATTTAAGTACCTCACCGGCGATTCGCGCTGCTGCTTCCGACTCGCCAAGTTTCTCCAATACCTTGGCAGCAACTGCTCTCCCTCGTTGATCAACAATGGGCCGATTGGAAATTAGCTGGCTAACAGTCGAGGCGTCAGTTGGAACAGCCTTTACCCATGATTCTGTGGCCCGCTCCAGTTCTGCTGGATTGGCTATCGGATCTTTCACTACCCTGCAGGCTATTTCTGCTACCTCTTGTGTCTGCCCAAGACATTCGAGAGCTGATGCTGCATAGGACAGGAGGAACACGTTCGAGTCCGGACCGTCTGCGATACTCCAGGCCCGCCTGCGAACTGCTTCTCGCGCCCCTTCGCTAATAGAACAAGCAACTTCGGCGGCTCGCTGAATTCCCCCGTATATCCAATCCAGTATCGAGCTGAGCAGGTCCTCGGCTTCCTGTGTGTCACCAGCTCGACTGAACGCCTCTACTGCGTAAAGTCGCCGCATGGGGTCAAGGAGTTTCGAGGAAGCAATTTCCTTAACTCTATTCAAGGCGCCTGACTGTTCGCCTAGCCCTCCCAACAATTTGAAAGACTTTTCGCTGTAATCGTGTTCGGCGTTTCTGGCTATAGCTTCGAGGTGATCGAGTATCAGAACTCGATTTCTTCCATGGAGTGAGGCTCCTTCGGCCCAAAGCAGCCCGGCCAGCAAAAAGCGATCGTAGCCGCCCCGAGTTTCAGTCAGTAGTTGGTCTACGATACGATCCGCTGTACACTCCGCGCGCTCAGACCACAGACAGAAGACGAACATCACGTAAGCCTGTTCGTCGTCTTTAAATGCTCGCCGGATCCATTCCTCTGCTTCCGGGAAAGCAGGTGAAATCTCTACCGCGCGGGACTGTGCAGCCATAAATTCAGCGAAAGAGTGGTGCAGAAACCTGTAGTCTTCCTCCTCAGGTACCAGCAGCCCGGTTCCTTGTATGAACTCCTGAACTTCAGTCTGCCAACCTGGCAGGAGAACGTTCTTCTCGGCATGCTCTAGCACCCAATTCAAAGCCGTCTCTGATAGGGAATTCTCACCTTCGAGGCGACACTTTCCGAGCACGCCCAGTATTTCCCACTTATGCTGGTCAAGCCACAGGTGGAACGAGCGTCTCTCGGGATCGTCTCTATATAGGCGATTTAATTCGGTGCGGGCTGCCAAAACGCTCTCGCCGCGTGTCAGCAAGTGCTCGCAAAAACTCTGGTAAAGACTCAGGCGGCTAGTAGGGAGTGGCCGGGATCGGTCGATGGTGGCATTGACTGCGGCGATGGTCGCAAGGAGAGGGTTTCGCACGAGTTCATGCAGGCGACCGTCTTCGGTTTCTTTCAAGAAGCGGTCAGTTGCCGCCCGAGCTTGCTCCGTATTACTCTCGTACTGCGCTGCGAACCATTTGCTAGCAAAATCCCGCAATTCGGCCGCAGCAAAGGGTTCCATGCTATACGTGCCGATGTGCGAACCCCGCAGTGGGGAAAGTTCGGCTTCTGGCAGTGGGCGACTTGTCACTACGAACCGGTAGTTGCTGCCGGCTTGCGTGTGTTGAGCAATTGTGCGGATGACCCCCATGCGCGCGTCGCGGTCGGCTATCTCGTCAAGCCCGTCCACCATAAGCAGCCACCTCGCTCCATGGACCCGCCCGGCGAATAGGTTTGGATCAGGGTCAGCGATTAGGCTACGGCCGAGACTGCGGCGCGCCGCCTGACACAGCACGCTGCTCCACGAGCCGGTCTGATCTACAAGGGTGCGTGCCCGGATGCGGATGGGGATTACAGGCTCAACAAGCGGAGCGTTGAGGCTGCTCTCCTGCCGTAGCCATATCCTTGAGAGGGTCCATGCAATGTGGCTGGAGAGTGTCGACTTACCCGCACCTGGTTCTGCCGTAATCAGCACATGCTCGTGCCTAGCCAATGCCTCCGGCGCAGATAGTAGCGACTCGAAGACTTGTACATCATCGCCACGAATGGCTTCTGTCATCCGTTGTGTGGTGTCGCCGTGTGTCCGGATGCCCCCGCGGAGTGCACTTTCTTGGGTTCGGGCTGCGAATCGTATTCGTTGCCGTACATACACAGCAGAGAGCGGCGGCTCCTCCACTCCGAGCTTGTCATACGGCAGTCGTTCTACAGCACGGCTCTGCGCCTCCATCAGGTTGCGTAAGGCCAGTTCCGGAAGCGGCAGCTGAGCCCACGTAGTGAGGCGGGGCGTCTCGGAGCTCTGTCGAGCTGCAGCAGAGCGATCCATGGCCTCCTTGGCCTTGATCCACAAGGCTTCGACCTCGGCAGGATCGCGCCTCAGTCCAACAGCGAGTGCCCTCACGACCTCCAACTTCAGGAAGCGGGAGGCGCTGTGGATGCCGTAGACAACGTTCTTGTGCGCGATCTCAGCGCGCACGACTGCGTTCGGACTTTCGTAGCCCGCGTCAGCCATCGCCTGCCGGAACCAGGCTGCTAGCTCTTCGAGTTCCAGGTAGCGGTTTGCTCCGCCGTCCTTCGGCGGGCGCCCTCCGGCCACGGCTTCCCCCTAGTGCCTCAGCGATCTCGTTTCCCGAAGTTTCCCCACCCTAGAGGGAAACTCACGCTCCCTCAGAGAGTCGGGTCTAGCGCCGACAGGCACCAACTCGTACTGGGGAGATCCTCATGGGACCGCTGAACGCTCCGAGCCCGGCTCTGGTCTTGGCGCTCGCCACACTTACCGCCTTGGCCTCGCTGCTGCGAGCCTGGATTCGTCACCGCACGGCCGTACGTATGGAGGAGGAGCACACCCGGCGGGTGCAGTTGGCTGTGGAGGGTTCTGCCAAGGGGCAGAGGGCAGCTGTGGTAGGGGCTTGTGCGGAGCTGGAGGCCGCATCCCGGGCAGGGTCCCGACCTGCAGGGGGGGCGCGTGCGATTAGAAGCCCGTGATGATGCAACCGCCCCAGCCACGACGCAATCTCTTTCCTGGTATCAGGCGGCTGACTGCTGTGCGCTCGGACCGGGAGACACAGCCAACGTCTTACGGCGCCATTAGGAGTGAGCCGCCTTGAACCCAGCAGAGGGAGTCGTAACTCGCAGGGGTCGCCCTCGGTCGCCCGCCGAGGACCGATGTAGTCGCGGCCGTCGGACTGGTGGAATGGGCTGCGAAGGGTGTACCAGTCAGAGGCGGTGTCAATGCCCAGGTTGACGGCAGCTCTAACGGCAACGACGGCACACAGCCGCGCATGATCGCTCACCTGAGCGAGCGAGATCCGGTGCCGTCAGCCTCTCACCTGCGGTCTTGCCCGATCCTACGGATCAAAAGGTCGGCCGGTTCGAGCAATGCTGCGGTTCACGGGGCGTGCCGGAAGTGCACAGGGCCAGACCCTGCGGAGCTGGTCATGCAGTGCAAGGTAGTGGGGGCGCAGGGTGGCTGAGTCAGGGTCCGGTTGTGGCCAGGGACATGACTGCCCAGGTCGGCCCTCGGGATTGAGTAACCTCCCGTCGCCGCACGTACCCCTACCCGAGTGCACTCGGTACGGGACGCGAACGGAGATCAGGGCATGGTGAGGAAGCTGTCGCGTGGGGTCGCGTTGGCTGCGAGCCTGGCTGTCCTGCCCCTGGTGGCGGCGTGCAGCGGGGACGAGGCGAAGGGGGACGCCAGTCCTGTCGCCGCCGTCGCGCCGGCCAAGGTCGAGGTGATCGCCGAGCTGACGGGGTGCGAGGTGAAGATCCGGACCGAGGCGGAGGAACTGCGCGAGGGCGTGTGCCAGACCGCGGCGGGGGACTACCTCATCACCACCTTCCCCAAGGAGAAGCTTAAGGAGGTCTGGCTGGAGTCGGCCTCCATGTACGGCGGTAAGTACCTGGTCGGTCCGCAGTGGGCCATCTCCGCCAAGCCTCCCGTGCTCAAGAAGCTCAAGGCCAAGGTGGGCGGCACCATCCGGGACCTGCGTCAGCCGAGCGCCTCGTAGCCGCTGAGCGTGTACGCCTCCTCGTCGTCGATCGCGTCCTCCTCCCAGTCGATGGAGATGGCGGTCGGACGGCCGTTCGGAGCGTAGTCGACGTCCACCGCGTCGGCGCCGTCCCGCCGCGCCGCCTCCACCTGCTTCAACAGCTCGGCGATCGTGGGTACTTCGGACAGGTTCCGGTCCACCGCCCGACGGGCGCTGTCGTCGAGTCCGGTGGCCTTCTCGACCTTTCCGTCCCGGACCGTCACCTCGAACGTGCCGATCAGCGACCGTTCACCCTCGCTCGACGTGAGGGTGTACCGGTACGCGGACGGCTCCTGCCAGGAGGGTGCCGGTGTCGCCACCTCCGTCGGCTCCTCCCCGCACGCGGAGAGCAGCGACAGCAGCGCGCCGGCCGTCGCGGCGGCGGTCAGGGCGCGGTGGCGCACTCGTACGGTGGCGGGTGTCGGCATGGTGGTGGCCTCCTGGTGGGACGACGGGCACCACTGGGACGCGGGACGGGCCGACAACGTTCGGCGGGGACGCCATCGGCACGACTTCCGGGAGCGACCCGGGGCGGAGGGCTCTGTTCCGGGGGATGAGGGGGCAGCATGGCCCCATGACGAAGCCGTTCGAACCTTCGGCCCCTTCCGCCTCCTCGTCCACCTCGTGCTCGTCCACCTCGCTGCTGTCGCTGTGGTCCCAGGACTCCGTGCTGTCGATCGGGTCGGTCGGATCGGTGCTCTCCGTGGGATCCGTCGGCTCGGCGCTGTCCATCGGCTCGATCGGGAGCGCCTTGTCGGTCGGCTCGATCGGCTCGTCCCTGTCGCTGATCTCGACCGGGTCGTGGCTGAGTACGGGGTCGCTGTTCTCCGCGCAGTCACGGTGGTCGGTGCTGTCGTGGCGTTCCCACGGGGGTTTCATGGCCGTCGGAGCGGTGGGGGCGGCAGCCGGAGGTGCCCTGCTGTTGGCCAGGCTGCTGCACAGGGCTGAAACCGTGACCCCATGACAACGCTTTACGGAACTCCACTCACGTCCGGCGCCAGGCGCCGAGCAGTTCCTCGGGGCCGTACGCGGCCTGGAGTCCGGAGCAGCTGATCCCGTTGCGGGAGACCGCCACGAGGGGTACGGGCCGGTCGGTGAGCGACGCCCGGTGCTTCTGCAGGGCGGCCAGGTCGTGGTTGTCGAACGCGGAGTTCTCCAGCCATTTGACCGAGCCGAGGAAGAGCAGCTGCTTGGCCACCGGCTGCCGGTCGGCGCCCACCAGGTCGATCTCGACGTCGTTGCTGCGGGTCCAGTACCCGCCGATCGCCGGGGCGGCGGGCAGGTGCCCGTCCGGCAGGAGGCGGGCGAGGGATTCCCGGACCAGGGGCTCGATCGCGCGGCCTCGCCAGCTCGTCCAGCGCTCCTTGATCCGGGTCAGCGTGAGATCACCCCGCATCCGCTCGATCTCCGCCATGTGCGGATCCAGAAACGCGAGCCAGAACCGCAGGTAGGGATCGGCCACTCGGTAGCGGCGTTCCTTCGACGGCCGCAGCGAGAGGGGCAGCTCGGTCGCCACCACCCGCTTCTGCGTCAGGACGTCCGTGGCACGGGTGAGAGTGGTGTGCGAGATTCCGCCGGCGGCGCGCGCGATGTTGGTGAAGGTGCGCTCCCCGCTGCCGATGGCCCGGAGGACTTCCCTGCTCATGGCCTGCGGGGGGAACTCCGCGGCCAGTGAGCGCTCGGCGGAGACCAGCAGGGCCGAGATCGGGTTGTCCAGGGAGTCGCGCAGGAACTCCCACACGTCCGCGCCCGGCCTCCATTCCGCGCAGATCAGCGGCAGACCGCCCGTGATCAGTGCCGCGTCGAAGGTGGCCGCCGGGGGGAGGCCGAGCATCTCGCCGATGTCGGCCGGGTTCAGCGGGCCCACGACCATTTCCCGGCCCCGCTGGTGGAAGGGGCGGTCGTAGCTGTTCAGCGACTCCATCATCGACAGGTCGGATCCGACCAGGAGGAGCAGTACGGGTTTACGGCTGAGGAGGCGGTCCCAGGCCCGCTGGAGCATGCCCTCGAACGCGTCGATACGGTCCATGAGATACGGAACCTCGTCGATGACGACCACGCTCGGGCTGTCGTCGGGCAGGATCTCCGCGAGGAGTCTGAACGCCGCGTTCCACTGTGTCGGGGTCTCCTCCGCGAACACCTCGCTCTCCGGCAGAGTGGATCTCGCGACGGTGTCGAGCAGCTCCGTCAGCTCGTCCTCCGTCGAGCCGCCCGCCGCGGTGAAGAAGAGGTTCGGCGCCCCGGTACGCCGGAGGAACTCCTCGACGAGGCTGGACTTGCCGACCCGCCGTCTGCCCCGCATCAGGACGCATTGACCCGGTTTCGCCGACCCGACGGCCTCGCCGACCGCTCGGAAGACGCTGTGGAGCACGTTCAGCTCCTGGTCCCGCCCGATGAAGCGTTGCATGACGGAGACTCCCGCGAGAGATGGTATCGGGAGAGATGGTATCGCTGCCGATACCATTTCGGTGCGCCAGGCTGGGGACGTGGCGTGGCGTCGCCCGGATCGCGGGCGCCACCGTCAGTCCCGTGCAACGCAAGAGCCCCACTTCGCGTGAAGCGAAGTGGGGCTCTTGCACTGGAGCGCCGGGCAGGCCTTGCACCTGCATTTCCCCGCAGGAAGCGGGGCGTCTTTCCTTGGACCACCAACGCATCGAGTACTACCGGGTGTTTCTTTTTCCGGTGAGCGGCTCGTGATCAACTATAGCGGATCTCCGGGGGTGTTGCATCCCCGGAGATCGCGCGGTCAGAGCAAGTGCGCCTGGGGGGCGTACTCGACGACGAGGTACTTGGCGTTGTGGTCGCCGTAGGCCTTGCGGAGGATCGGTTCGGCCTTGCCGGGGTCGTCCACGCCGATCTGGACGCGGCCGGTGCCGTCGAGACCGACTTCGCGCAGGTCGAAGGTTCCGTCCCAGCGGGTCATGTCCTCGCTGACGCGGTCGAGGAGGGCGTTGAGGTCACGCTCGTTGATGTCGCGGTCGTGGAGGCGGACGGTCACGCCCCGCTCGGCCGCGTCGCAGACCGCCTTGTCGAGGGCGGCGGAGGGCATGCGGTAGAGGTCCATGGCGACTCCGTCCTCGTCGACGACGAGGCCCGTGAAGACGTCGGCGTGGGCACCCGCGACCAGCTCGTCCACGTACGTCAGGGTCCGGTCCAGCGGGGTGTCCGCCGGGGTCTCGGGCCTGATGTGACCGGCGAGGCTGCCCTCCGGGCGGGTGCCGTGACAGGTCGTCGAAGGGCTCGATACGGCTTCCACGGTCTGCGCGCCGGCCGTCGAGCCCTGGAGCCCGCCGAGAGCCAGGACGGCGATCGCCACGGCCGCGATCATGCCGGGCCTGGCGGGTGTGCGCTCGGCCATGTGTCCCTCCGGTTCTTCGCCCCATGTGCGGTCGCCCGGATGGGCGGGACCGCGATCGGTACTGAGACGCCGGAGCAGGGCGCGGCGTTCGGCCCGTGGCCCGGAGATTTCACGCCCCCGCCGTGCTCACCCCCTGCGTCGGGCAGCCGTGCGCGGGGTGCGCTGTCTGAGCCTCGGTTTCCTCCGGGGGACGTCGGCGGGGCTCAGGCGCCAGTATCCGTACGGGTTGTGGAAGAAGTCGTCGTCCTCGAAGCGTTCGCACTCCACACGGTTCATGATCCAGCGCGGGGCGTCCTGGGCGATGCGGAAGCCCTCGCCATTCTGGACGCCGTGCTCCGGCTGCTCCGTCAGCAGGTAGTACGACGCGATCTGCATGGTGGCCATCCAGTCGAGCATCAGCTTCGGCTCGGGCACCCCGGTGGTTCCGGGGGCCAGCTCCACGTCGGCCTCGCCCAGGAGGTGCATGCCGCAGCTGTAGTAGACCTCCCCGTCGTAGATCACCGGCGCGACCCAGGCCCGGACGAGGGCGAGGGCCAGGTCGTCCACGGTCTCGGCGGCCGCCGCCTCGCTCGCCAGGGCCAGCCACCGCTCGCGCCCGCAGGTCACCCCGCTGGACTCGTTCTTCACCGCGGTGGCCCCGTGGGCCAGCAGGGCCGCGGTGACGGCCAGCGTGCGGCGGGACACGTCGAGGCCGGTGGCCTGGGAGATCGGCGGCGACAGGACGTAGACGACCGAGTCGTGTGCGTCCACCGCGACCCAGTCGCTCTCGCCGAACCCGTCGTCGCCGGTGACCTGGCGGGAGTCGAGCGCGGCGTCGAAACACTCCCGCATCCGGGGGTCCGGCTCCTGCTGGAACTCGTCGAGTTCGAAGCCCCCGCCGCCGGCCTCCTCGACCACGCGGCCGATGACGTCGAGATCCAGGCCCACGCCGATCGCACACAGCACGTGCCTGGGCGTCACACCGTACGCCGGGACCATGAAGCGCGTGCCCTCGATGACGTGTCCTTGCCATGCTTTGCACATCCGCACAGCATCGCAGATGCCCGCACGACGTCAGGACCGCCGGCGCGCCAACACGCCTGCTAGACAGGCCCGTTCGCGCGTCTCCCCGCGCCCCGGGGAACAGGGGCGCGGGGAGGGAGTGGCCGGTCACACCGGGCGGGGCCGGTCGTGTCAGTAGCCGACCCGGAACGTCGCGTCCGCCTTCTCCGTCGCCGTCGAGATCGGGTCGATGCGGAGCACGTAGTTGCTGTGCCGTATGTAGCGGGTCGGGTTGTTGTACGAGCGGAAGGACGACCACGTCGAGTCCGCGAGGCCGGCGACGCGGGTGAACGTGGCGTCGGCGGCGAAGGTCGACGTGCCGTCGTTCACGTCGAGGCGCAGGTTGTAGCTGTAGTGGCGGAGGTAGCGGGTGGGGTGGCTGACCGACTGGAAAGAGACCCCGGAGGAGTCCGCCAGGCCCGGGACCAGCTTCCACTGGGAGTCCGTGAACGGGTCGAAGGGGTACTCGTCGATGCGGCCCACGTAGTTGCTGTGGCGGACGTAGCGCGACGGGAAGTTGTACGACTTGAGGCGGTTCCAGGCCGGCGCGCCCCACTTGGTCAGCAGGTTGCTGTACTCCGTCGAGGTGATCGGGTGGATGCCGCAGTGCTTGGAGTTGAGCGGCTGGGTGTAGAGCTTCTGGTCGAGGGCGGTCCAGGTGCCGGCGGCCAGGTCGCTGGACTGCCAGGCGTAGAAGACGCCGTTGGGGGTGTACGTGTCGCCCCACAGGTACCAGGAGTTGGACGTCAGGGACTTCACGACCGTGGGGGCCTCGGTGCCGCCGTGGGACGCGGCGGTGCTGAACGGGGTGAAGCTGCCGGGGTTCAGGGTCGTCGAGCGGGCGCCCACCAGGGTCTGGTTCACCTTGTAGTAGAGGTAGTTGACGCCGTTGACACCGACGGTGAGGTTGCCGTCGATGATGTCGTAGCCGGGGTCGAAGAAGACCTGGGGGCTGGACGTCGTGACGAAGTCGGTGGTGTAGCTGACCATGATGACGTTGTGGCCGCTGCTGTTCACCGAGGAGTAGAGGATGCCGTACCGGCCGCGTGAGGCGTCCCAGTAGGCCTCCGGGGCCCAGCTGTGGGTGCCGGTCATGTCGTGCAGCTTCACGCGCCGGTAGCCGGTGAAGGTCCGCAGGTCGGTCGAGTCCCAGACGTGGATGTAGGTGCTGTTGTAGTTCCAGTCGGTGCCCTTGAGGTCCGTCGCCAGGACGACGAACGTACCGTCCTGCTTGCGCATCAGGAACGGGTCGCGCAGCCCGCCGGCGCCCTGGGTGGGGGTGACCAGGGGGGCGTTCTGGTTGAGCGGGGTCCAGTTGAGTCCGTCCTGGCTGACGGCCAGGTGGAGGCCGTAGTCGGCCTCCAGCATGGTGGTGGACTCGGTGAAGTAGACCATCGCGTAGGCCGAGTCGGCGGCGTGGGCGGTGCCGGCGCCGAGGGTGAGCACACCGGTCGCGGCCAGCGGCACGGTCGCCGCCGTGCCGAGGAACATGCGGCGGGAGAGGCCGCGCCCGCTGGTCATGTCGCTCATGTACGGCTCCACTTCTGGTTGTTCTGGCCGTTGCAGGACCACAGGACGAGCTTTGTGCCGTTGGTGGTCGCCGCGTTGTAGGCATCCAGGCAGAGGCCGGAGTTGACGTTGACGATCGTGCCGTCGGTGTTCACGTTCCACTGCTGGTTGGTGGCGCCGTGGCAGTCCCAGATGACGACACGGGTGCCGTTGGAGGTGCCGCGGTCCCAGGCGTCCAGGCACTTGTTGCCGTACACGACGAGTTCCTTGCGGGAGGTGTACTGCCAGACCTGGTTCTGACCGCCGGAGCAGTCCCACAGCTGGGCGTCGGTGCCGTTGGTGATCGTGTTGTCGTTGATGTCGGCGCAGCGGCCGGAGCCCGTGCCGGTGATCAGGGTGCCGTTGGTGCCCGGCAGCGGCCGTACGACGATGCCTTCGAGGGTCGGGGCGCCGGAGAACGTGATCGTGTTGGCGCTGCCCTTGGTGAGCGACATGGCGACGGAGATGTTGCCGGGGGAGGAGCCGGTCGGCGGGAAGGAGACCTTCGTGGAGGTCTGGCCGTTGACGGTGAGGGTGCCGACGCGGGCCGAGGAGGTGTTGTTGGTGTAGGAGACGTCGACCGTCTTCAGGCCGGTGTTCCCGGCGACCACGCCGGAGAAGCTCGACGTGCCGGTGTACGCGCTCGACGCCTGCTCGGTGCCTCCCTTGACGGTGAGCATCACGGAGGCGCCCGCGGGGACGCTGGTGGTGTAACTCGTGCCGGGTGTACCGACGTCGGTACGGCTCCACAGGTCACGCACGGTCGCGGCGGCGTTCGTCAGGCCCAGGTCGGACCAGCGGACGGTCATGTTCTGCGTGGTGGAGGTGCGGTTGAGCAGGACGACCGCGCGGTTGCCGCTGCCGGAGAGGACCTTGCCGTACACCTGGAGGCCTGTGGTGTCCTCGGCGACCTTGACGCCCTGCTGGCCGCGGGGGTCCTGGTCGACGGCGATGACCTCGGGGTTCTTGAGGATGTTCGCCGTCTGGGTGGTCATGGTGGAGAGGTCGTTGCCCGCGAGCAGCGGGGCGCCGGAGACCGCCCACAGGTTCATGTGGGTGCGGTCCTGGGCGGCGGTGAGGCCCATGCCGATCATCAGCATGTCGGGGTCGTTGTAGTAGCCGGTGTGCTGGGCGGTGGGGTGCACGTTCCGGTCGTAGTTGGTCAGCATGCCCGCGTACGTCAGGCCCTGGCCGTGGTAGAAGATGTCCGTGTTCGTCCGCCACATGGGGCCCATGCCCGGCGCCCAGTTCCAGGGGTTGGAGTAGCCCCAGTTGCACAGGGAGAGGGCGAGCGGACGGCCGGTGGTGGCGGTCGCGGTGGCCACGGCGTCGCTGATCGCCTGGTAGGTCGTCTTCGGGTCGAGGCCCTCGGCGTCACCGCCGCACCAGTCGACCTTCACGAAGTCGAAGCCCCACTTCGAGAACTGCGTCATGTCCTGGACGTAGTGGCCCTCGCTGCCACTGCCGGGCGCGGCCGGGCGGCCGGTGGGGAAGTAGTACCCGCAGCCGTCCTTGCCGGCGTCGGTGTAGATGCCCGCCTTCAGGCCCTTGCTGTGGATGTAGTCGGCGATGGCCTTCATGCCGCCGGGCCACTCGGCCTCGTCGATGGTGATGTTGCCCGCGCTGTCGCGCGTGCCCTGCCACCAGCCCTCGTCGATGTTGATGTACTCGTAGCCGGCCTCGGGCAGCCCGGCCGCGACGAACGCGTCGACCTGCTGCTTGATGACGTTGTAGTCGACCTTCGCCGCGAAGGCGTTCCAGGAGGCCCAGCCCATCGGGGCCTTCGGCACCGGTATTTGACGATCCGTCACCGCTACGGGAGCGGCGTCGGTCAGCGTCTGGGGGCCGGGGGCCGCGGTCGGCGGCTGGGCGAAGAGCAGGGCGGCCGTGGCGGCGGTCGCCAGGGTGACGGCGCGGATCACCGTCGTCCTGCAAAGCCGGTGGAGACCACGGGAATTGGCACGTGGAGGGGAGGTCATGCGGCTCCTTCGATGGATACCCGGAGATCGATATCTCGAACGGGGATCGGCACGCCGAACATGCTGGCTGGCCGAAAGTAGAGCCGGGAGTGCAGGAAGTCAACGGTTGGGACAGAGGTGGTTTTTGAACCGGTCACAAAGCGGCGGCGCGGAGGCGGGAGCGCGGGGGCTGACGAGGCCGCAACGCGAGGACGCCGGGCCCGTGGGGGCCTGGCGTCGCGCTGTCGGCGGTCGCGTTCCGTGTCGGGGGGCACAGGCGTGCCGAGTCCGGGGAGGGGCCGGCCGGTCCTGATGGGTTCGGCCTGGTCAGGCCGTGTGACCGGTCACCCTCGCCCTGCACCGGATGAAATCGGCCGCGACCTCCTTCGCCCGTGACGCAGTGGGCTCGTATCCGGAGCGGAGACGGAGACGGAGACGGAGACGCGCCGCACGACGCCGACCGCGAAGGTCCCGTCTCGCCGCGAGACGGGACCTTCGCGGTCGGTCGTGCCACTCACCTGTGCGAGGGCGTCACTTGGTCGCCGTCGGCCTCCTCGACGCCGCTGTCGCCTCGCCGATGTCCGTCAGCGGTCGCAGCCGGTACGTGTACGCGTAGTCGCGGTTGGCGAAGAGTTTGTACTCGTCGTGGGTGTGGGCGCCCCAGCTGTTGTCGCCGCCGACTCCCATCTGGCGGTGGTTGACGCGCAGGACGGGGGTGTCGCGGGGGGTGAGGTGGTAGTCGTGGCGCAGGCCCGTGGACAGGTCCTCCGGGGTGAAGTACGAGGCGTTCATCTCGATCAGGGAGTCGCCCGAGACCAGCAGGCCCACTCCGTCGCGGTCGGTGACGGCGGCCCAGCGGACGTCGGTCTTGTTGCCGTTCTCCTGGGGGCGGATGTAGCCCGACCACTGGTCGGCGATCTCGCCGGAGTAGAGGCCCACGTCGGTGCCGTTGTTGCGGTCCCAGTGGTTCTCCTCGGGACCGCGGCCGTAGTAGTGCAGGCGCTCCAGGCGGCGGTTGAGCAGGAACAGGGTGCCCACCTCCGGGATGTACGGGAGGGAGGAGGCGCCCGGGTGCAGGGTGTTGTCGACCTTGATCTCGGCGTTGCCGAACACCGTGTAGGTGGTGGTGTACGTGGACTCGGTGGTCGTCGGGAGCGTGCCGCTGACCTTGATCTCCACGGCCCGGTCGTCGCCCAGGGAGCGGACGGTCACGGCCGTCACCTTGCGGTTCGTGCCCGCGTCCCGCCAGGTCTGGTTGCGGGTGTGCTGTCCGTTGCCGTGGTCGTTGTCGGTGGGGGCCCGCCAGAAGTTGGGCACCGGGCCGGCGGAGATCAGCCGGGTGCCGCCCGCCTTGTACGAGGTGATCGTGCCGGTCGCCTTGTCGACGGTGACGGAGAAGCGGCCCGGGTAGCCCTTGCCGGTGACCGTGACGGCCTCGGCGCTCTCCTCGTACTTCAGTTCCGGGACGTCCGCCAGGGGGACGGGTGTCACCGCGGGGCTGCCCGCGTCGACGGACAGCTGCTGCCGGGCCACCTCGAAGCCGGCCTCGGCCCACGGGGTGTCGTCCTTCGTGGTGAAGGAGAGTTCGAGGAAGTACTCGGTGCCGGGCGCCGGGGAGGCGGGGAGGTCGAAGGGGACGGTGATGTCCTTGGTGGACAGGGGGCCGACGTCCAACTGGTCGCGGGTGAGGCGGCCCTCCTGTACCTTCTTGCCGTCGGCCACCAAGGTCCAACGACCGTCCAGTTCACGGAGGTCGGTGAAGAGGTACTCGTTGGTGAGCGTGACCTTCTTCGAGGTCAGGGTGGTGCCGGTGGCCGGCTTCGCGTGCACGGCCTGGTAGATGCGCTTGACCTCGGCCGCCTTGCCGGTGTGGCCCCGGTCGGCCTTGATGATGCCGTCCGCGACGAAGGCCCCGTCGTTGGGGTTGTCGCCCCAGTCACCGCCGTACGCGAGGAACGTACGGTCCTTCGCGCGGCTCTCCGCCACGTCGACCGTCGCCGCGTCGAACCAGAACCGCACCCCGTCGTCACCGGCGCCACGCCCCGCGGAGGCCAGCTCGGCAGCGCTCAGGGCGCGCGCGTACACACGCGCCCGCCGGATCGTGCCGCTGAACTCGCGCGTCGGGTTGTCCGTGTCGGTGCCGAGAGCGAGCGGAGCGACGTTCACGCTGGGCCGCCGGGTCGTGGTGCGGGTCGCCTTCACCTCACCGTCGACGTAGAGGGTGAGGGTCCCCGACCCGGCGTCGAAAACACCGGCGACGTGGTGTTCACGGCCGGTCCAGCCCTCGGCCGGGAGCCCCCAGCTGACGCTGACCCACTGGCCCCCGCCGTAGATGAAGAACTCGATGCTCTTCTCGCTCTGCTTCAGGGCGTACTGCGTGTCGCCCTTGGCGATGATCGGCTGGTGGCCGCCGGTGACCTTCGGGGTGACCCAGGCCTCCAGCGTCAGGGAGCCGGTGAGGTCGAGGGCCGGGTCGCGGGTGAAGCCGGTGGCGCCGGAGAGGCCCTTGTCGCGGCTGAACGTTCCTGCTGCGGTGAGGAGTTGCCCCTTCAGCCCGCTCGGACCGGCGTCGGTGAACACCTTCAGCCGGGGGATCGGCCAGGTCAGCGACTGGTCGACGAAGTCCCAGATCCAGCCGCCCTGGAGGACGGGGTAGCGCCGGACGAGGTCCCAGTACTTCTTGAAGTTGCCGGTCGAGTTGCCCATCGAGTGCGAGTACTCGATCATCACGTACGGCCGGGTGTCGGCGGTGTCCTTCGCCCGCTGCTCGACCCGCTGCGGGCTGTCGTACATCTCCGAGCGGATCTGGCTGATCGTCGGCCGGTCGTCGCCCTCGTACTGGATGACGCGCGTCTTGTCGTACGACTCGATCCAGTCGCGCATGGCGACGAAGGTGGAGCCGCCGCCGGCCTCGTTGCCGAGGGACCAGATGACGACGGAGGCGTGGTTCTTGTCGCGGTGGACCATGTTCCGGGCGCGGGCCACGCAGGCCTTCGTCCAGTCGGGGTCGTTGCCGGGGAAGCGGTCCCGGATGCCGTGGGTCTCCAGGTTCGTCTCGTCGACGAGGTAGAGGCCGTACTCGTCCGCCAGCTCGTACCAGATCGGGTTGTTGGGGTAGTGCGAGGTGCGGACCGAGTTGATGTTGAGGCGCTTGATGATGCCCATGTCCTGGACCAGGTCGGCGCGGGTGAGCGCCATGCCCCGGTCGGGGTGCATCTCGTGGCGGTTGGTGCCCCGCAGGGAGACCGGCTTGCCGTTGATCCGCATCAGCCCGTCCTTGAGCGCGAACTCGCGCAGACCGACACGGTGGGAGAGGGTCTCGACGATTCTGCCGCCCGGGTCGCGCAGGTGGAGCACGGCCGTGTAGAGGGTCGGGTGCTCGGCGGACCACAGTTCGGGGGAGGGCACGGCCCTGGCGGCCTGGACCGTCACGTCCTCACCGACGGCGGAGGCGCCGACGGTGACGGACTGGACGAGGGGCCGTGACCAGACGGCGTGCCCGCCCGCGTCGTAGAGCTGTGTCTCGACGGAGTACGCGCCCTCGTGCCCGGCCTCGTACGCGCGCACGCTCGCGGTGACGGACAGCTCGGCGGTGGTGTAGCCGTCGGCGAGCGGGGTGTCCAGCTTGAAGTCGCGCAGGTGCACGGCCGGGGTGGAGTAGAGGTAGACCGAGCGGAAGATGCCGCTCAGCCGGATCATGTCCTGGTCCTCCAGCCAGTCGCCGTCCGAGTACCGGTAGACCTCGACGGCGATCTGGTTCGACCCGGGCTTCAGGTGCTGGGTGATGTCGTACTCGGCCGGGTCGTACGAGTCCTCGTGGTAGCCGACGAGTTCGCCGTTGATCCACACGTAGTGGGCCGACTTGACGCCCTCGAAGTGCAGGAAGGTACGGCGGTCGCCGGCCGTCCAGTCCTTGGGGAGCTGGAAGGAACGGCGGTACTGGCCCACGGGGTTGTAGCGGGTCGGCGCGTTCGGCGGCTGTGCCTCCTCGCCGCCGCCGTTGGGGCCCCACCAGGGGTAGGTGATGTTGATGTAGATGGGGAAGTCGTAGCCGTGCAGCTGCCAGTTGGACGGCACCGGGATGGTGTCCCAGTCGCTGTCGTCGACATCGGTCCTGTAGAAGTTTTCGTCCCGGTCGCCCGGCCGGTCGACGTACGCGAACCGCCACTTGCCGTCGAGGCTCAGCCGGTACGGGGAGCGGGTGCGGTCGCCGGCGAGTGCCTGTCTGACGTCCGCGTACGGCATGAGGGTGGTGTGGGGCGGTTCGGCGCCGACCTGGAAGAGGGCCATGTTGCCGGACCACTCGGGGGTGCCGTCGGCGGCCGTCCCGGTGAAGGGGGCCGCGTAGGCATCGCCGCCGGAGAGGGCCAGGGCGCCGAGGAAGGCGGCGCCGCCCTCCAGCAGACGGCGGCGGCTCATGACGGGGCGGGCGGCGGCGGGTGAGCCTGTGTGCGGGTGCTGCTGTGGCATGTACCGGGGCCTTCCTCGACGACATTGGGGAGTGCACGTGCGGAGGAGCGTCGGATGGTGTCCGAAGTTGTTGAAAAACCGCGCCCACCCTAGGACTTCGAACAGAAGGGGAGCAATGAATCTGTCGCACTTTGTGCGGTCGTGAGGGGTGGTCGTGAGGTGCGGTCGTGCGCCTGCGGGGATGACGGCCACGTGGGTGCGTGTGCCGGTGTCGCCTCCGCCCCGGCCCGTCGCGCCGCTTACGGTGCCCCCATGGTGGCGGGTGTGGTGTGGGCGTTGTGCGCGGCGGTGTGCATGGGTACGGCGACCGTGCTGCAGGCGCTGGGCGCGCGGCGGGCGGCGACGAGGGACGACGGGCGCGGCCGGGGGCGGACCGTGGTGGAGGTGCTGCGCGGCTGGCCCTTCCTCGCCGGGGCGGGCCTCGACACGGCGGGCTTCGCGGCGCAGGTGGTGGCCCTGCGACTGGTGCCGTTGTTCCTGGTGGAGGCGGCGGTGGCCGCGTCGCTGGCGGTCACCGCGGTGGCCGGCACGCTCGTGCTGGGACTACGGCTGCGGCGGGCCGAATGGGGCGCGGTGGCCGTGGTGTGCCTGGGCCTGGCGACGCTCGCGGTGTCCGCCGGGCGCACGGGCGACGGACACGGGGACACCGGGCTGCGGGTGGCGGTGCTGGTCGCGTCGGTGCTGGTGGTGGCGGGCGGGTGGGCCGTGGGCGGCCGGCTG
The DNA here is from genome assembly GCF_053593335.1 of Streptomyces sp. NPDC002324. Lineage (NCBI taxonomy): Bacteria > Bacillati > Actinomycetota > Actinomycetes > Kitasatosporales > Streptomycetaceae > Streptomyces > Streptomyces sp. NPDC002324. The sequence goes on along the minus strand of NZ_JBSFCF010000001.1, from coordinate 145,330 downwards.
CGGCGGGGCCGGGCCGTCGTCCTCGGCGCGGCGGCGGGCCTCAGCTTCGGCCTCACCGCCATCGCCGTACGCCTGCTCTCGGAGGCGACCGTCCCCGCGATCCTGGCCCAGCCGTCCGCCTACGCCGTCGTCGTCTCCGGCCTCGGCGGCTACCTCCTCCTCGTCCAGGCCCTCCAGTCCGGCTCGGTGACGGCGGCCACGGCGGCGATGGTCATCTGCGAGACCGTCTGGCCGGGCGTGTTCGGGGTGGTGTGGCTCGGCGACTCGACGCGGGACGGGTACGGGTGGCTGGCGGTGACCGGGTTCGTGGGGTGTGTGGGGGGTGGGGTGGCGCTGGCGCGGTTCGGCGAGGCGGGCGAGCCGGGGGAGGCGGCGAGTCGGCGGTGACCGTGCCCGGCCGACGGTGACCCGCCCGGTCTGCGGCAACCTTCCCGGGGCCGGTGGCGACCACCTCGTGAAGTGAAGGCACGTGAAATCCCGCCCCCCACCAAGGGAGTTCACCATGCGCATCCCACGCCCCGCACGCCCCCCACACACCCGCATCGCGAGCCTGCTGACCGTGCTCGTCGCCGTTCTCGCGGTGCTGCTCGCTCCCGGGCTGACGACGCCGTCCGTCGCGCAGGCGGCGAACGACCGGGCCGCCACCCAGGAACGGGCCGAGGCGGCGGCCGTCTGGAACCCGCCCTCGAACCTGGTCCAGCCCCTGGGCGAGGTCTGGAACCACGTCGAGTCCACCTACGGCAACCTCTACGGCTTCCGCAACTACGGCTGGGACCAGGTCATGGCCAACCGCGGCAGCGTCAACTACTGCGTCCGCTGGGAGTCGGACCAGCCGGTCAGCACCGCCCTGCGCGACCAGATCCACGCCGCGCTGAAGAAGCAGTTCGGCAATTGACATCCTCCCCCTCTTGAAAGAGGGGGATTTCAACCTGTATGGGCTGGGGTTCACGGACGCTCGACCGTGTGGTGGGCGGTGTCGTCCCTCCGGCACCGGCTGAGCGCCGGGGGCGGGGGATCCCGCCCTGTCCTGCCGCGACGTTGATGCTGGCGTTGGTGTCCGCGTTGCAGGTGAAGCCGCAGGAGGAGCAGACGAACTCGGCTTGGTTCTTGCGCGAGTTCTTGTCGATCCAGCCGCAGGCACTGCACCGCAGAGACGTGTAGGGGGCGGGTACGTCTTCGACGCGGCCGGGGGCCTTGTGCCCGGTGCGCTGCCGGAGCAGGCCCCAGCCCTGGGCGAGGATCGCCCGGTTCAGTCCGGCCTTCTGGGCCACGTTCCTGCCGGGCTGCTCGACGGTTCCCTTCGCGGAGCGGGTCATGTTCTTGATGTTGAGCTTCTCGAACCGGATGAGGCCGTAGGAGCGGGCGAGCATGGTGCTGGTCTTCTCGCACCAGTCCTTGCGCCGGTTGGCCTCCCGCGCCCTGAGCCTGGCTGCCTTCGCGTACTCGGCCGTCTTGCGGGGGCTGCCTTTCGGGGCTCTGGCCGCGCGCCGCTGGTGTTTGCGGATCTGAGCCCGCTCGCGGGTGGTGCGCTGGGGGCAGTTCAGTGTCCGGCCGTCGGAGAGGGCGGCGGTGATCGTGACACCCCGGTCGATGCCGATCACCGTGTCCGTGCCGGGCGCCGGGACCGGCTCAGGGACGAGCGCGAAGGCGATGTGCCACTGCCCATTGCGGAAAGTGACCCGGAACGTCTTCGCGGCGGGCAGCTGCGCGCCCCGGCCCCGGGCACTGAGGCGGAAGCGGACCCAGCCGCAGCCGGGCACCTTCACCTGCGCCCACCGCCCATTCAGCCTCTGCACCACGACCGAGCGGCCCATGATCTGCCTGCCGGTCTTCGCGTTCAGCTTCGGCGACCCGTCCGCCTCGTGTTCCGGTACGCGGTCGGTGCCGATGACACGGAAACCCTCGTGCACATGCTTCCTGCGCCACGTCGGCTCCCCGAACCCGGACGTGAACCGGGCATTCTTGGCCCGGGCGAAGTCCTTCAGTGCCTGCTGCTGCACATCCGCGTTCCCCGCACCCAGCCACGCGTTGTCCCGCCGGGCCTCGGTGAGCTGACGGCACTGCTCCACGAAACCGGGCGCGGACTTACGCCACCGCCGCCAGTGCGCATGCTGTTCGACCGCAAGATTCCACACGTACCGTGCGTGGCCGCAGTGCGTGAGCATCTGCTCGGCCTGCGCGCGCGACGGATACATCCGGAAACGCGCCATGCCACAAACCTAGCCACCCCGTTCCCCACCCGCCCACGCCTTCGACCGACATCACCCGTGAGAGTGACCGGCAAGCCCTCACCCTTCAGGGCAACCCCGGCCACAGGGCCCCCGACCCGCCGACACCACGAACGGCTCCAGGCCGGCCTCACCACCGTCCCTCCCGAGACGCCGAATCGCCCTGACGGCGATTGGGCTTTCCCCTGCCCCGCTACGCGGGAACGGGCATTCACCCCAGCCCTGAAGGACCGGGCACCCTGCCCGACAAGCAAGGTGGATGTTCCGCGACTTCTGGCGCACATGAAGTCCCGTTACGGCCTCTGATCCCCTCCCGTCACCGACGTGCGCGGGGCCGTGACAGATGTCATGGCCCCGCTGTGAAGGCGCTCGTTCACGGGGACGATGCAGTGCGCACTGGCCGTTCGTGACAATCGCTGTACAGGGCCCGGGAGTTGACCGGCCGGGACCTCACCGCAGCCGGACGTGCCAGGGAGGTCAGGTACGTCGGCGACGTCATGAACGCCGGAAACGAGGGACAAGCCGTGCGCATCACCCATCTCGTCGGGACAGCTCTGGGCACCACACTCCTGCTTCTCACGGCGGTACCGGCCGCCTCGGCCGCACCCGCGGTCGGCAGCACCGCCGGGAGCACCGCTCCCGGACCGGGCGGACTGGACCGGGCCGAACTGCGCGACACGCTCACCGCGATCCCCGAGGCCGGGATGTACGGCACGTACTCCTCGGTGCGGGACGGCCGTGAACGCTGGACCGGCGCGGCGGGTCTGGCCGACGTGGACACCGGCCGCAAGGTCACCCCGAACATGCGGCACCGCGTCGGCAGCATCACCAAGACGTTCACCGCGGTGGCGATCATGCAGCAGGTGGAGCGGGGCCGGATCAGTCTCGACGCCCCGGTCACGCGCTATGTCCCCGAGCTGTTCAAGGGGGCCGGCACCGACGCGAACGCCCGGGAGCGCGGCGACGCCATCACCGTACGCATGCTCCTCAACCACACCAGTCACATCGGCGACTACGTCCTCGGCGCCTTCCCCTCCCTCCAGCAGAACTCCACCACCAGCCTCGACGAGGGCCGCTTCCGCTCCATCAGCCCCCGGGAACTGGTCCGCCTGGGCCTCGCCGCCCCCGCCACCGGCAGCCCCGGCGCCCAGCCCGGCTCGTACTCCAACACCAACTACGTCATGGCCGGCCTGATCCTGGAGAAGGTCACCGGCCAGAAGGCGTCGACGTACCTCACCCGGCACGTCATCGAGCGGGCCGGGCTGGACGACACCTCGTTCCCGCGCACCCCGTACCTCAAGGGCCCGCACTCCAGGATGTACGAGTCGTTCTACGGGCTCATCGACCCGCCCCGCGACTACAGCGTCTACGACATGTCCTGGGCCTACACCGCCGGCGCGATCGTCTCCACGACCGACGACCTCAACCGCTTCTACCGCCTGCTGCTCACCGGCCACCTCGTCGGCCGGGCGTCCCTGGCGGAGATGCAGCGCACGGTCCCGGTGGAGGTCGCCCCGGGCTCCGCCATCGACTACGGCCTCGGCATCTACCCCCTCGACCTCCCCGGCTGCGGGCGTTTCTGGGGCCACGACGGCGGTGTCTTCGGCGCCGGCACCAGCAGCTTCACCGGCGCGGACGGCAAGCGCCAGCTCTCCATGGGCTACAACCTGATGAAGTACCAGCGTCTCAACGAGGACGGTACGGAACTGGAGCCGAGCCCGATCGACGAGGCGCTCATCGTGCACATGCTGAAGGGGCTGTGCCCCTCACTGGACACGGGTGAGGAGCCGGGCGAGGGCTCCGGGGCGGCGATGAAGTCGGCGATCGCGGCGGCGGACGTCCGGCGGATCCTTCCGAACGGCCTGCCGGGCGCGGACCTCGCCACCGGGAGCGGCCCGATGGCCCCGAGCCCCTTCATGATCCCGAACCGGTAACCGCGTCCCGAGGTCCGGAGGTTCCCAGGTCCCAGGTCCGCGATCCCGGCCGCCGGTGGGTAGAACTCTCCCGTCACCGCCCTCGCACCTCAGGGAGAGTAGCGTTTTGCCCACCTTCGTCATCTTCGACCTGGAGTTCACGACCTGGCCGGGGGCCATGGACCAGCACTGGTCGGCCCCCGGCCAGCTGCGCGAGATCGTGCAGATCGGCGCGCTGCGGCTGAACGAGGAGTACTCCGTCGTCGAGACGTACGACGTGCTGGTCCGGCCGGTGGTGAACCCGGTCCTCTCTCCGTTCCTCACCGCCCTCACCGGTATCGAACAGGGGGCGGTCGACCGGGACGGCCTCGCACCGGCCCGGGCCCTGAGCGACTTCCTCGCCTTCTGCCGGGGACAGTCCGTCCTCTCCTACGGCAACGACATGCTCGTCCTCGGCGAGAACATCGGCTGGGCCCGGGCCCGGGGCGAGGAGATCGAGCACAACGCCCTCGCTCCGGGCTTCGTCAACATCCGTCCCTGGCTGAACGCCGCCGCCCCGACCACGGCGGGCGTCAACTCGGGCCGTCTGTGGCAGGCCCTGGGCCTCCCCCGCCCCGCCACCCCGGGCGACGAACACTCGGCCCTCTTCGACTGCCACTCCATCGCCACGTCGCTACGGCATCTGGCGGGGACGGGGGCCGCCCTGCCGGACGGTCTCCTCCACGGGGCCTGATCAGCTCCCGGGGCGATCGGCGAGGCGGTCCAGTTCCTCGCCGATCGCCTCGCGCAGCTCGTCGTGGCGCGGCCCGAGCGCGTACCGCTCCTCGCTCCACCGCTCCGGCGGATACAGCCACACCGGCCTGCCGACCAGCTCCGGCGGCTCCCACGCGTAGCGCGGCCACACATGCGCCCGCGTGCACGTCCAGCGTGTCGACGACGCCTTCGAGAACACCGGGACGACCGGCTGTCAGGCGTTGCGCGACAAGCTGACGGAGCTGGGCTACCCCGCCTCGCGGATCCACTGCATGCCGGACGTCTTCACGGACACGCCCCGGGCGAGGCTCGACCTGCGGGTGGACGGCGGTCATCTGGCCCTGGACGTCACCGACTACGGCGCCAACGTGATCGTCGAGGCGTTCGGTGCCCCGGCGTCCACGGGTGTGAGCGTGACCGATGTGCGGCGGACCCCGGTCGTGGACCGGCCCACGTCCTGACCGTCGGGCACCGGGGGTGGGGGCGGCGGACGTGAGGGCCGTCACCGGGAGCAGCTTTGCATGATCATGCATTGGCATGCATAATATTTCTATGTCCAAGGTCCTCACCTCTCTTCCGGCCGGCGAGCGCGTCGGCATCGCCTTCTCGGGCGGGCTCGACACCTCGGTCGCCGTCGCGTGGATGCGCGACAAGGGTGCTGTCCCCTGCACCTACACGGCTGACATCGGCCAGTACGACGAGCCCGACATCGCCTCGGTGCCCGGCCGCGCGAAGACCTACGGTGCCGAGATCGCGCGCCTGGTCGACTGCCGGGCCGCGCTGGTCGAGGAGGGCCTGGCCGCGCTGACCTGCGGCGCGTTCCACATCCGTTCCGGCGGGCGGGTGTACTTCAACACGACCCCCATCGGCCGTGCCGTCACCGGCACGCTGCTGGTCCGGGCGATGCTGGAGGACGACGTCCAGATCTGGGGCGACGGCTCGACCTTCAAGGGCAACGACATCGAGCGGTTCTACCGCTACGGCCTGCTGGCCAACCCGCACCTGCGGATCTACAAGCCCTGGCTGGACGCGGACTTCGTCACCGAGCTGGGCGGCCGCAAGGAGATGTCCGAGTGGCTGGTCGCGCACCAGCTGCCGTACCGGGACTCCACGGAGAAGGCGTACTCCACCGACGCCAACATCTGGGGCGCCACCCACGAGGCCAAGACCCTGGAGCACCTGGACACCGGCGTCGAGACCGTCGAGCCGATCATGGGCGTCCGCTTCTGGGACCCCTCGGTCGAGATCGCCACCGAGGACGTGACGATCGGCTTCGACCAGGGCCGTCCGGTCACGATCAACGGCAAGGAGTTCGCCTCCGCCGTCGACCTGGTGATGGAGGCCAACGCCATCGGCGGCCGCCACGGCCTCGGCATGTCCGACCAGATCGAGAACCGCATCATCGAGGCCAAGAGCCGCGGCATCTACGAGGCGCCCGGCATGGCCCTCCTGCACGCCGCGTACGAGCGCCTCGTCAACGCCATCCACAACGAGGACACCCTCGCCCAGTACCACGCCGAGGGCCGTCGCCTCGGCCGGCTGATGTACGAGGGCCGCTGGCTGGACCCGCAGGCCCTGATGATCCGGGAGTCCCTGCAGCGCTGGGTCGGCGCGGCCGTCACCGGTGAGGTCACCCTGCGGCTGCGGCGCGGCGAGGACTACTCGATCCTCGACACCACGGGCCCGGCGTTCAGCTACCACCCGGACAAGCTGTCCATGGAGCGCACCGAGGACTCGGCCTTCGGCCCGGTGGACCGGATCGGTCAGCTCACCATGCGCAACCTCGACATCGCCGACTCGCGCGCCAAGCTGGAGCAGTACGCCGGTCTCGGCCTGATCGGCACCGGCAGCCCCACCATCGGCGCCTCCCAGGCCGCCGCCACCGGCCTGATCGGCACCATGCCCGAGCTGCCGCAGGGCGGCGCCGAGGCCATCGCCTCCCGCGGCGAGGTCTCCGAGGAGGACGCGCTGCTGGACCGCGCGGCGATGGAGTCCGGCACGGACTGACCGCCCACCGACAGCACCACGAGGGGCCCGCGCGACACGGACGTGTCGCGCGGGCCCCTCGCGCATGCGCCGACGGCCACCCGTCAGGGGCTCCCGCTCTTGTCCAGCGCGTCGAGGACCTGCCCCGCCGCGTATCGGACGCTGCGGGAGGCGGGTGGCCGGGAGAGCGCGGTGAGGGTGGCGAGCAGGTCGACGCCGGGGGGTGCGGCGGGCAGTTCCCCGTACCCGTCGACGTAACGGCCGATCCCGTACAGGGCCTCGCGGCGGACGGATGCGGACGGGTCGTCGAGGTGGGACAGGAAGAGGGCGACGTCTGCGTCGTCGTCCTCTTCCAGGAGGGTCAGGACGGTCGCCCTGACCTCCTCGGACGCGTGGCCGATCAGGCGGCGTACGGCGGGGAGGGTCTCGGGGTACTCGGTGAGCGCGTTGCGGGTGTGCCGGAGGTTCGGTTCGTCCGTCGTCAGGTGACCGAGCAGGGCCTCGGCCACCGCCTGCCGCTGCGGGGGCGGCAGTTCGTGCCGGCTCAGCCGCTCCAGACCGTCGAGCGCCCCGGCCCGCACCCGTTGGTCCGGGTCGCGCAGGAGCGGCAGCAACGTCTCGGTGGCCCCGGGTTCCGCGAGCTCGCCCAGGGCGGTGGCGGCGGTCGCCCGGACGTGGGGGTGGCCGAGACCGGGGCCCAGGTCGGGCCCGGGACCGGAGACGGCCACCGCCGCGATCCACCGGACCGCCGTCGGCGTACCGATGGCGGCCAGCGCCCGTACGGCGTCGGGGCCCGATCCCGGGTGGTCGAGCCACCGCACGGCGGCGGGCACGGCACGGACGTCCCCCCGATCGCCGAGCGCGCTCAGCAGCCGGGCGGCGACGTCGGCGTCGGTCTCGGTCTCCAGCGCCGACAGGAACGCGTCGGCCGTGTCGGAGGGGCGCAGGGCCGGCAGGAGCGACTCGGCCGTGCCGGTCCGCCGCAGGGCGTAATGGAGGGCGTCGACCGGTCCGGACAGCCGCAGGGCCGACAGCAGCGCGTCGGCCGGGCCGTGCCGTGGGTCGTCGGCGAGGATCCCCGCGACCACCCGCCGTACCTCGGGGCACTCGTCGCGCAGGCCGTCGAGGAGCGAGTCACGCAGCTTGCGCCGGTGCCGGGCGGGCAGCATCTCCAGCGCTCGTGCGCGGGAGAGTCCGCGGCCGTGGCGGGCGGCGTGCAGGAGCTGTTCCAGGACGGGTCCCTCGTCCCGCGAGGCGTAGAGCGCACACTGCGCATGACCCCGTACGAGCGGCTCGGTGTCGCCCAACAGCCGTACGAGCACCTCCGGTTCGGCGGTCTCGCCCCGGGCGCGCAGGCCCAGCAGCGCGTTGATCCGCAGATGCCGGTCGGTGTCGTCCGACAGCCGCCGCAACGCCGCCACGATGTCGGGCCCGGTCAGCCCCAGCCGCTCGGCGGCGAGCGAGGCCCGTCGCCGTACGGCCGGATCCGCGTCCCCCATCAGCGCGACGACCACCGCGCCCGCGCCGTCACCCCCGACCGGCCCCAGCCGTCCGAGCGCATGCGCCGCCGCGGCCCGCACCACGGCCGCGGGGTCCTGAGCGGCCCGTACGACGGCCTCCCCCACCCCGGCGACCACCTCCCCGTAGGCGGCGGCCCACCGTCCCACCCGCCCGAGCCCTTTTACGGCGGCGGCCCTCCGCCCGGGTTCCTCGGCCGCCAACTCTCTGAGGAAGAAGCCGATTTGATGAGCCGCACTGTCGGCCCCGCCACCCCTGACAACCCCCACGCGTTCCCTCCGAGTCCCCCGCGCCGCCCTCCGCTGCGGGGGAGGCGTCGACGAGAACGACGGTTCAGAGGGTTCGGGAGTTGTGCGGTACCGGCCGCCACGGCCGAAGATCAGGCCGTTGACGTCAACCGCGCTTGAGGTCCTACGGTTCCCGCATGCCCCGCACACGGCGCGGGCTCCGCACCACCCCGACGCACGTGTCCGGAGGGAACCCCATGACCCAGCAGATCTCCGACGCCGAACTCGCCGGACAGCCCGCCGCGTACTGGACCGGCGTCGCCTACGAGTCCCTCATCGCGTACACCCGGGCCCAGCAGGCCGCGAAGGGCTACACCCAGCCGCAGTTCTGGCTGCTGCGCAACCTCTCGCCGAACGACATCTCGCCCGACGGCGACGGCATGACCCTGCCCGAGCTACGGGCGGCCATGGCCTCCTACATCCGGCCCGAGGACGATCTGGCGGCTGAGTCCGAGATACTCCTGGAGCGGGGCCGGCTCACCCGGGACGCCGATGACCGGCTGTGGCTCACGGCGGAGGGCGAACAGGCCCGTGTCGACCTCGCGCGCAACGCACCCGCGATCCGCGCCGCCCTCCACGAGGGCATCGACGACGCGGACTACGTCACCACGGTCAAGGTGCTCCAGCGGCTGATCCGCAACGCGGGCGGACCGGTCGCCTGAACGGCCGGCGCCGCGCGAGCTAGTCGCCGTCGTCGTTCCGGCCGGAGGAGGTCTTGTTCGTCTTGAGCACCAGTTCGCTCAGCACGTCGGTCGCCCCCGCCACACCGCGCGCCCAGAGCGGAGCGTCGCCCCGCGCCGTCCAGTAGACGCAGATGCCGCCGCCGACGGCGAGCAGGACCAGGAGGGACAGGACGAGTACGAGCACGGTGGTCATCACTCTCTTCGGCGGGTGCCGTGGCGTCGGCGATCCCGAACTCCTCGGTACTCCTCGGTCGGTTGTGCGACAGGGGAGACGCGAGTACGTGCGGGCAGGTTCCGCCGGCGATCCGGCCCGCCGCTCAGGCGCGCTGCCGCTGCCCCCGGTCGCGCACGAGGCTGACGCCCGCGCCGAGCGAGACGACGCCCATCCCGACGGCCGTGGCCAGGCCCTGTGCGCCGTCGACGACGAAGGGGGCGACGGCGGCGACGGCGAGGTTGAACAGGAACAGGAACCACAGGACGGGCTTCGAGCCGAGCAGGGCCTTCATGGGGTTTCCCTTCGGGGAGAGAGTCGGCGAGGTCCCTCTGACCTCGTGCTTCCACGATCCCGTCCGGCGGGCCGCGCCACGAGGGAGTGCGCCCCCGGACCGGGGGTGTAGCCCGCTACACCCCCGGTGTCAGTGGGCCGCAGTACGTTTCGGGCATGGGGATGTACATGGTGAGCGTCGGCAGGCAGGAGTGGTTCGAGACGGGGGAGGAGCCCGAGGACGGCTGGGGGCGGGTCGCTTCCGCGCTGAACGACGAGCTTCGGCGCCGGGGGCTGCCGGCCTTCGAGTCGATGCCCGAGGAGACCGGCTTCGTCCGGGGCTCGGGGCTCGCCTTCGAGGAGAAACTCGTCCCCCCGATGGAGGGCTTCCTCCGGCTGGCCGAGGCGCACCTCACCCGTGAGGAGACGGAGACCCTCTGCGGATGGACGGTGCTGGTGCCGATGTCGCTGGAGGAGGACATCCGGCTGGACGGCGTCGAGTCCAGCTACGCCGATGAGACCACGGTCGCCGGGGCTCCGCAGGTGCTGGCGCTCGCGGAGCGTCTGGCCGCGGTCGTCCAACTGCCGCCCGAGACACCGGAGATGTGCGACAACCTCGATCTGACCACGTGGTTCCGCGACGGGTCGGCCGAGAAGTCGGCCGCGCGGCGGCCCGGCCCGTGGGCCGACGACCTCGACGCGGCCTTCTACGTGGCGCTGTACCTGCGCGCCGCCCAGCACGCGCTGCGACGCGGCTGCCCGATCGTGTTCTCCTGACACGGTCGACACCGGGCGGGGGCCAGGGGGCACGAACGGGGCCGTGCACGCCGGACGCCTCGCGCACGGCCCCGCGGCCGGTCACCGAAGGCCTGTCATCGACCGCCGGTGACCGTCCGCCCGTCATCGGCCTCGGCGGCGAGGTGTCCCGAGTGGACGCTGATGTCGTTCGGCCAGCCGAAGCCGGCGTCGACGAAGGTGCCGAGCAGCGCGGCGTTCGTCACCGGGAACGGCACCCGCAGCGCCTCGGGCACCCGGTCCTGGAGGACGGACCGCCCCTCGGGGTCGTGCCGGGCGTACCACCCGGCGAGCTGGTACCAGATCTGGGTGCTCTCCGCCCGGTCGCCGAGGCCGACCGCGCTGAGCGCCCTGTCGAAGACCTGCCCGCCGGCGATCGCCGCGAGCCGTTCGCGCACCTGCTCCGGCGAGTCGTGCACGGGCGTCCCGCTCCCCTCGAACGCCCCGCGCACGCCCCCGTCGAGGACCGCGAGCCCGGCGAGATCCCGGTAGCCGGGCCGCCCGCCGAAGTCCCAGGCCGCGTACGCCATCGCGGTGGTCGCACCCCAGGAGTGGCCGCCGAGCACGACCCGCCGCCGCCCGCCCGCGCGAGCGGCGCGCACGACGCACCGCAGGAACGGACCGTCACCGCCGCCGGCTGACCCGCGGGCTCGGGCCCTGCCCGGTGGGCTACGCCTCCTCGTCGAGGGTGATCGCCGCCGCCGGGCAGACGGCCGCCGCCTCGCGGACCGCCGGGTGGTGCGGTGGGGCGGGGGCCGGGGTGAGGAGGACGACGACGCCGTCCTCGTCGCGTTGGTCGAAGACCTCGGGGGCGATCAGGACGCAACTACCGGCGCCGCAGCAGGTCGTCTCGTCGACGTGGACCTTCACGGGGAGTCCCTCCTGCCCGGTCGGCGGGGGCGCTCGGCGGGGATCACCAGAGCACCGGTACGTCGCGCAGGCCTCCGACGAGGAGGCCCTCGACCTTGCGCAACTCGTCGGCGGGGACGGCCAGTTCGAGGGTGGGCAGTCTGCGGAGGAGGACTTCGAGGACGACCTGCAGCTCGGTGCGGGCGAGGGCCTGGCCGAGGCAGGAGTGGGGCCCGGCGCCGAAGGTGAGGTGCGGGTTGGGAGTGCGGGTCAGGTCCATCTCGGCCGGGGCGGCGAACACCCGGTCGTCCCGGTTGGCGGAGGACATCCCGCAGAACACCGTGGTGCCGCCGGGCAGCAGCTCCCCGCCGAGGTCCACGTCCTCGCTCAGATAGCGCCGCATCCCGAAGGCACTGAGGTTGGCGTCGAAGCGCAGCACCTCCTCCACCGCCGTACGGACGAGCGTGGGGTCGGCCAGCAACTGCTCCCATCGGCCCCGGTCGGCCAGCAGCAGCGCGGCCATCTTGCCGATCATGTTGGCGGTGGTCTCGTGGCCGGCCACCAGCAAGCCCATGCCGGTGGCGAGGAGTTCGGCGTCGGTGAGCCGTTCGGCCTCCGGCAGCGCGGCGCTCTCGACGATCAGCATGCTCAGCAGGTCCTCGCCCGGCTCGGCCCGCTTCGCCGCGACGAGGTCGGCCATGTACCGCGCGAACTGCGTGAACGCCGTCCCCGTCTCCTCCTTCGAGAAACGGCTGACGTTCAGGAACGCGTCCGACCAGTGCGAGAAGCGGTCCCGGTCCTCGGCCGGCGCGCCGAGCAGGTCGCAGATGACGTACACCGGGAGCGGGAAGCCGAGGGCCGCCTTGAGGTCGGCGGGCTGCCCACGCTCGATCATGTCGTCGAGCAGGGCATCGGCGATCCGCGTCATGCCCGGGCGCAGGGCCGCCATGCGTTTCGCGGTGAAGTACCGGCCCACCTGGCGCCGCCAGCGCAGGTGCGGCTCGCCGGTCTCCGGGATCGCCAGCGCGTACTCCGGTGACGCGTCGGCCGCGACGCCGCCGGAGCCGTCGGCGGACAGGCGCGCGGCGGCGTCCCCGGCGCGCGGGCGGGCGAAGCGGGGGTCGGCGAGGAGGGTGCGGACGTCGTCGTAGCGGCTCACGAACTTCGCCCGGTCGCCGCTCGGCAGCTCGACCGTGGCCACCGGGCAGCGCGCACGCAGCCGCTCCCAGGCGGCGGGCGGGTCCAGGGGGCCGCCACCGGTCATCGGCAGCCGGACCACCTCGCCGTCCGTCGCACTGCCGTCCGTCGGGTCGCCGTCCGTCGCAGTGCCGTCCGTAGTGTCGCCGCTCGTCTCGGTCTGGCTCATGTCGGCATCTCCTGGTGGGGGAAGGGGAGATGGCAATGCACGCTACACAGGTAGTGCATCGTGCATCAATGGTGCATCATGCACTATCCGTGCATGGCGCAATCTCGACGTAGGGTGAGGGGCCGACGGAGGCCGGAGAGTCAGGAGGAGACCGGTGGATGCCCGAGAGGCGGGGGAGCGCATCGAGCGGGAGCTGCTGATCCTGACGAGGAACCGTGAGACGTCGACGCCCCGCGGCGTCCGCGACGGCGGTGCCCTGGACCGCAGCGCCTATGTGCTGCTCACCAGACTTGAGGCTCAAGGGCCCATGTCCATCCCGGACTTCGTGGAGGCGTTCGGGTTCAACGCGTCCACGTTCACCCGGCAGACCTCGGCGCTCCTGCGGGAGGGCCTGGTCGAGCGGACTCTCGACCCCGACGGGGGAGTTGCCCGCAAGTTCCGTGTCACGGACAAGGGGTCGGCGCGTCTGGCGGCCCAGCGCGAGGAGTTCGTCTCCGGCCTCACCGGCGTCGTCGCCGACTGGCCCGCCGAACGCCTCCGGCGCTTCGTCGCCGACCTGGAGCGGTTCAACACCGACATCGAACGCGTCAGCGGGCGTTCCTGGCCACGCCCGATGGCCGACGAGCACTGAAGGTCGCCGACCACCGACCGCGCCGACCGTCGTACGTCAGCTCACGCACACCAACCCGAGCAGGCACAGCCCCGAGGGTGACGTCGTCGCCGTGTCGGAGCTCGAACCGTCGGACGCGCCGGTGCCGGCGCCGTTGCCCGTGCCCGAGCTGTTGTCGCTGCCGTTGCCGCTTCCCGAGTCCGCCCCGGTACCGGTGTCCGAGCCCGAGCCCGTACCCGTGCCGGTGTCCGACGAGGAGCCGGAGTCGCCGGAGTTGCCGGAATCACCGGTGGCCGGGGGTGTCGTCGTCCCGTCCGTCGGGCTGCCGGTGTCGGTGCTCGTGCCGGCGGCCGTCCCGCCCTTGCCCGAGGAGCCGGTCCGCGCCCGCTCGGCGGTCGGCGTGGCCGACGCCGTGTGCGGCGCGTTGGGGTGCCCGGCGCGGGAGCCGGACCTGTTCGCGGCGGAACGGTCGCGCGGGCTGTCGCCGGACGGAGTCCACGGGGTGGGTGCGTCCGCGGTGCGCCGGGCGTCGTCGGTCTCCGTCGCCGGCGTACGGCCGCGCTGTGAGCCCTGTTCCTCGACGGAGCCCAGGTTCTCGGCATCCGGTGCCGTGGCCGCCTGGGTGCGGTCGGTGGACTGCCGGTCCATCCCCAGCACGGTCAGACCGCCGCCGACCAGCGCGACCGCCGTCGCGACCACGGCCCGGCGCTGGTTCTTCTTCCACCGCGCCAGCTGGCGCCGCCGAGCGGCCCGCCCGTGCGGCGTCACCGGAACACCCTCCGTGTCCACGTCCACGTCCACGTCCATGTCCACGTCCATGTCCGTGTGCATGTCCGTGTGCATGTCCGTGTGCATGTCCGCGGCCACGTCGGCGTCGAGGTGGGCGCCCCCGGTGCCGGACACGGGCGTGTCCGCCGGGAATCCCTCCACCGGACCGTCGTACCGGCCGCCCTCCCCCGCCCCGTAACCCCAGGCGGGGAGCATCACCGACCCGGTCGTCGTCCCGGCGGGCCGGGGCGGGGCGACACGGCTGTCGATCGTGGCCGGGGCTATGTCGGGCGCGTAGGCGCCGCACCCGGGGCACACGAGGGCACCGTTGAGATGTCGGCGACATGAGGAGCAGTAGTCCATCGAGGTCTTCCTGTGTTGACACGCCGTCGACCCGCCGGGCCGCGGCTCGGCCACGTCACGTTCGCACGTGGGATCGAGCGGATCGAGCGGTCAGCAACGCTAACGAGCCATTCTCAGAGCTGTGTGCAGGCTGTGTGACGCTCCTGCGCGGATTCGCCGGGGACTTGGGGCCCGTCCCGCAGGGATGTACCGGCATGTGTGTGACACGTGCTCACCGCTCGTTTCGTCGAATTCCGCCGCAACAGGCAACCCGCACCCGTCATTTACCGGTCTCACACATTGCTCACAGGGCGGAGGGTTCGAGTCCGGTCGGCCGAGGCGTGTTGGGGTGCGCCCGTGCGACCGGCCGTCGTCCGTGGGTTGTCCAGTCCGATGCCACCGACCATGGCACTCGCAGACGAGGAACCGATGACCAGCCAGATGACCAGTCCGACGAGCAGCCCGAACGATCCGGGGAACGACGGGGCACCGGAGTCGGCGGCCGCGCAGACCGGCCAGGACCGCCGCAGCCGCCTGAAGCGCCCCGGCCTCGCCGCCCTGGCGTCCCTCACCGTGGTGGCCGCCGTGGCCGGTGCCGCCCCCGGCGCCGGCGCGGCACCCGCCGCCACGCCCGGCAAGCCGCAGCTCAAACTGATCGCCGCGTCGAAGTCCGTGACCCTCACCCGCTACGAGTGGGACGAGGGCGTCCAGCTGCAGCTGGGCACGTACCTCACGATCGACAACGCCCCCCTGGAGTTCCGGGTGACGCGGAAGTCGTACAAGGACCCGATCGTCGCCCAGCAGATCCTTCGCAACGGCAAGACCGTGAAGACGAAGACCCTGCCCAAGGGGACCGTCAGCGACTTCTCCGGGCTGACCGGCTTCCTGGAGGTCTCGGTCAAGGACGCGTCCGGGAAGGAGGTCCTGAAGAAGAAGCAGAACTTCTGCCCGAACAACGCGTCGGGCCGGATCCGTCCGGATGCCCCGTCGACCAACCACTATCCGCAGAGCTGCTCCACCAACCCGTGGACGCTGGGCTCGGTGTGGGGCGTCGAGAAGGGCTGGGCCGCCAACACCACCACCTCGTACTACGGCGGGGACATGGTGCAGCTGCCGGCGGGCGAGTACACGGCCAAGGTGGGCGTGGCGAAGAAGTACCGCGACCTGTTCGGCATTCCCGACACCCGGCCGACCATCAAGGTGACGGTGCGGGAGGACAAGGGTGAGGAGGGCGGCGGCGAGGGTCTGGCCCCCTCGACGTCCTCGTCCTCCGCCCACCACGGCGGTCACGGCGGCCACGGCGCCGGCCACTCCGCGCAGTCGGCCCCGGCCGGACAGCCGGCCCAGGGCAATCACCACTACGGGCCCCGCGGCGCCGACGCCCCGACCCCGCCGGAGCTTCCCTTCGCCCTCGTCGACCGGGGCATCGCCAAGCACCTGGGCGACGGCGCCGGCCACACCGACGGCTCCCGCATCGCGCCCGCGCTGAAGGCCAACGCCAAGCGGCCCACCGGCAAGGCGGGCGTCGCGAAGAGCGTCCCCAAGCCGGACCTGCGGTCGCTGCCCGCCTGGGACATCGCCATCACCGACGGCGAGGACGGCGACGTGGCCGGCAAGGACTACCTCGCCTTCAGCGCCAACGTCTGGAACGCAGGCCCCGCGCCCCTCGTCGTCGACGGCTTCCGCAAGCCCGGCGCCGACCTGATGGACGCGTACCAGTACTTCTACGACGCCAAGGGCAAGCAGATCGGCTACACCCCCACCGGCACCATGGAGTGGGACCCGCGCGAGGGCCACGAGCACTGGCACTTCACGGACTTCGCCAGCTACCGCCTGCTCAGCGCGGACAAGACCAAGGAGGTGCGCTCGGGCAAGGAGGCGTTCTGCCTGGCCAACACCGACGCCATCGACTACACGGTGAAGAACGCCAACTGGGACCCGGACAACACCGACCTGTCCACCGCGTGCGGTTCGCAGGACGCCATCTCCGTGCGTGAGGTCCTCGACGTCGGCTCCGGCGACACGTACACCCAGTACCGTCCCGGCCAGTCCTTCGAGATCACCGACCTGCCGAACGGCACGTACTACATCCAGGTCATCGCCAACCCGGAGAACCGTCTCCAGGAGACCAACCACAAGAACAACGTCGCCCTGCGCAAGGTGGTCCTGGGTGGTACCCCGGGCGCCCGCACGGTGAAGGTCCCGCCGCACGACCTGATCACCGCGCCGTGACGCACGTGTCCTGACGCACGCTGCCTGACGCGAAGGCCGTGACGCACCCGTCGTGGCGACTCGGGCTCCGCCTCAAGAGCGGCGACGACCCCCAGGCTCTCGGGCCTGGGGGTCGTCGTCATGAGGGGGCAGCGCGGGGCGTCACGCCTTGGCCGCTCCGGCGATGTCCGTCCGCTCCTCGGCGGGGCCCTCGCCGGCCGGGGCGAGGACGGCCGGGCGGCGCTTCGGGATGAAGGACGCGAGGACGAAGGCGAGGAGGGCGGCGCCGGCGCCGATGGCCATGACGACCTTGAAGCCGTTCTCCGAGGGCAGGGCGTAGCCGCCGAAGTCGGTGGTCATCTGGGCGAGGATGACGCCGGCGAGGGCGCTGGCGAACGAGGTGCCCAGCGAGCGCATCAGCGTGTTGAGGCTGTTGGCGGCGGCCGTCTCGGACTCCGGCACGGCACCCATGATCAGCGCGGGCATCGCGCCGTAGGTGAAGCCGATACCGCCGCCGATGACGCAGGACACCAGGACGAGGTGCCAGACCTCGCTCATCAGGACGATGTTCAGCCCGTACCCGGCGGCGACGATCAGCGCGCCGGCCATCAGCGTCACCTTCGGCCCCTTGGCCTTGGTGAGCCCGGCGGACACGGCGGACATGGCCATCATCACCAGACCCTGCGGGGCCAGCACCAGACCGACGGTCATCATGGACCTGCCGAGGCCGTAGCCGGTCTGCTCGGGCAGCTGGAGGAGCTGCGGCAGGACCAGCGACATGGCGAACATCGAGAAGCCGAGCGCGACCGAGGCCAGGTTGGTGAACAGCACCTGCGGCCGGGCGGTGGTCCGCAGATCGACCAGCGGCTGCCTGGCCTTCAGCTCGTAGAAGCCCCACGAGGCGAGGACGACGACCGCGGCGGCGAACAGTCCCAGCGTCGTGCCGCTCGTCCAGCCCCAGTCGCCGCCCTTGGAGACGGCCAGCAGCAGCGAGACCAGTCCGGCGGACAGCCCGAGCGAGCCGACCAGGTCGAAACGGCCGCCGGTGCGCACCGTCGACTCCGGTACGACCAGCAGGACCAGCAGGAAGGACAGGGCGCCCAGCGCGGCGGAGGTCCAGAAGAGCAGGTGCCAGTCCCAGTTGTCCGCGATGAACGCGGCGGCGGGCAGACCGAGCGCGCCGCCGACGCCCAGCGAGGCGCTCATCAGCGCGGTCGACCCGGCGAGGCGCTCGGCGGGCAGGACGTCCCGCATGACGCTGATGCCGAGCGGGATGACGGCGGCCGCCAGCCCCTGCAGACCCCGGCCGATGATCATCGGGACGAGCGAGTCGGCCAGCGCGCAGACCATGGAGCCGGACACCAGCAGGACGATGCTGAGCAGCAGCATCCGCCGCTTGCCGAACATGTCGCCGAGCCGTCCGACGACGGGCGTCGCCACGGCCGCCGCGAGCAGGGTCGCCGTCACCGCCCACGCGGTGTCCGACGCGGGCGCGTCCAGCAGCTTCGGCAGCTCCGGCACGATCGGGATGACCAGCGTCTGCATCAGCGCGACGACGATCCCGGCCAGCGCCAGCACCGCCACCACGGCGTTCGGCCGCGGCGGGAGGCCGGCCCCCGCGTCGGCGGGTCGGGCAGGGGTGTGGGACATGGTGGAGCCTCCGTGAGGAGCGAGGGGCGGGGGAGGGAGGGAAGAGGTCGTCGAGGACACTCTCCTTGCTTGACTTACTCAACCATAGGTCGATTGATTGACTTACGCAAGTTAAATGTGGCGTCGGTGGCCCGCGGGTAGCTCGTGCGGCCGCGGCGGGGAGCCCGGCCGGCCGAGCGGCGGCGCTCGGCCGGCCGGGGAAGAGGCGGCCGAGCTGCCGGGAAGGGGTCAGCCGATCGGGACCGCGCGGCCCGTGACCCGCGTGCGGGGGTCCTCGGGGGACACGTCGACGCGCAGGTCGCTGGGGCGGCCCATGTCCTCGCCCTGGCGGATGGTGACCGTGGCGCCCACCATCCGCTCGCGGCGCGCACCCGCCCGGCTACCTGGGCGCGGCTGGCGAAGGAGAGCTTCTTCCTGCTGGAACAGGGCTGTGCGTACAGCGACGCGCTGGAGCGGCGGCTGCTCGCCGTGCCCGGGTCCGGGGCCGAGTCCGGGCCCCGGCTCACCCGGTTCGGCAGCGCGGACGCGGCACGGTCCTGCGCCGCCGCCGGCCTGGGGCTGACGCTGCTGCCGCTGACGACCGTGGAGGAGTATCTGGGGCAGGGGCGGCTGACGAGGGTGGGAGGGCCCGTCTTCGCCGATGTCCCCGTACGGCTGGCCCGGCACCGCAGACGCTGGACGGCACCGGCGACGGAGGCGTTCGCCCGGGAACTGGTACGGCGGTTGGGCGCCTGAGGGCAGCCTCCCGGCGCCGGGGCCGGGAGGCTGACGGGCGGGCCTCACCGTGATCGCCGGGACGGGGGTGGGGGCAGGGCGCTCAGGGCCTCCGGCGAGATGGTGTGGTCGAGGAGGTGGAGGGGGGCCGCGCGGACGCCGGCGGCCTCGGCGGCGGCCCAGTGGGCGAGGGCGCGCGGGAGGTCGACCAGGCCGTGGACCAGGGGCAGTTCTGTACCGGAGGCCGGGTCGGCGAGGTGGGCGTGCAGGAGGGATTCCAGGCGGCAGGAGGCGAGGGTGCCGGGGAGGTGGAGCGCGAGGTGCTGTCGCGCGTGGGCGGTGGCGGCGGTGTGGCCGGTGAGGGCGGCGGCCGGGAGGTCCGGCGACAGGTGGGTCTCGGTGGAGTCCAGGGCCAGCAGACCGCCTCCGACGATCAGTACGTCCCGCCGGCTCCGCATCCGCTCCAGGGCCCGCCCGGTGTCGAAACAGTGCGGGAAGGAGTCGTCCACGACGATCGTGCCGGGGCGCAGCCGGTCGACGTCCACCAGGGTCGTCGGGCCGCCGCCGACCGCCGCGACGACGACGTCGGCCGACGCGTAGACCTCGGCGGGGAGTGTGCGGGAGTCGGCCGACTCGACGACCCGCACGGGCAGGGCGGGGTGGGCGGCCGACAGTTCGGTGGCGAGCCGCCGTAGGCGGGGGGCGCTGCCGGGCACGTCGCAGAGCAGCAGCCGGGCCGGTGGGTGGGGGCTCAGGCTGAGCAGCAGCCGCAGGGACGACGTGCCGATGGAGCCGCAGCCGACGACGGCGAGGGTGAGTCCGGCCAGGTCGCGGCCGGTCGCGGCCAGGGCGGTACGGACCGTGGTGACCACGGCGACGGTCGTGGTCGCGTGGCCGGTGGTGAGGGTGGTGCCGGCCGCCGGGGAGGCTTCGCGCAGGACGTCGAAGCCGTAGCCGGTGAGGGCCGGGATCATGCCGGCCAGGGAGACGCAGCGGGCGCCGAGGGAGGCAGCGTGGTCCACGGCGCGCGCGGTGAGGGTGACCAGGGTGACCGGGTCCCCGGTGGGGAGCGGGCCGGTCAGTTCGTCGGCGAAGAGCGGCAGCGAGACGAAGCCGGATCGGCCGAGAGGCGTGGTGACGCTCTCCAGGAGCCGCGCACGGCCGTCCGGGAAGAGCAGGGCGCGGATCGCCTCACGGCTGGGCGCGGTGTCCGGGGACATCCCGGCGAAGGCGGCCAGGTCGTGCGGGGCGGGGAGGTAGCCGATGAGGGCCGCGTCGAGGGGTGGAGTGGTGCGGGGCGGAGTGGTGAGGGGTGCGGTGGTGGGGGGCGGAGTGGTGAGGGTGGTCCTGTGGTGCGGTGCCTCCTCCAGCTGACGCCTCAACTCCGTTGTGAAACGCGCCAGTTGCTCGGGTGTGAGCGCGGTCGCCGGGACGCGGGCCGTGATGCGCAGACCGCCGTCACCGCCGTCGCCGTGCGGTGCGGGGCGTACGGCGAGGAAGACGTCGGTGCCCACGGGGGGCGGGGCGAGTGCGGTGTCGGTGTCGTCGGGGCGGAGGGTGAGGGGCAAGTCGGGGGGTGCGCCGAGGGCGGTGAAGTCGAGGAAGGTGAAGAAGAACTGGGCGGTACGGGGGAGTCCCTGGGGCATCCGGAGATCCAGGGGGCCGGCGGTGCGGGCCGCGAGCGACTCCGTGGCAACGCGGCGGAGGTCCTCGTCGAAGCCGGGAGCGGCGGAGCGGTCGTCGGACGGGAGCGCCGGGCGCAGGGCCACCGCCTCGGCGAACGGCCCGAAGACGCCGTGCGTGTCCCGCGCGGTCTCGTCCCTGCCGGTGACGGCCAGGCCGAGGACCAGGTCGCGGCGGCCGGTGAGGGTGGTGAGGGCGCGGTAGTACGCGGTGAGGACCGGGGCGTGGAGCGTCGTGCCGGCGGCCCCGGCGAGGCGGCGCAGCGCGCGAGTGTGGTCGGCGTCGAGGACGAGGGTGCCGGTGTGGAAGGGGGCGGTGGCGCCGTCCTGGTCCTGGTGCGGTGCTCGCAGGACGGGCGGGGTGTAGGGGGCGAGGTGGCGGGCGCGGTACGCCTCCCCCTCCGGGGTCGCGGGCGGTCGCGGTGCCGCGCGGTGGAGCGCGTGATCGCGGAAGGTGGAGGGCAGGTGCTCCAGGCCGTGGGGCAGGCCGCGTGCGAAACGGCCGTACACGGTGAGGAGTTCGCGGGTGAGGAGGGCCGCGCTGTAGCCGTCGCCGATGAGGTGGTGGGCGTGGACGAGGAGCACGTGGTCGTCCGGCGCGACGGTGAGGACCCTCAGACGGAGCAGGGGCCATGCCCAGGGTTCGAACCGGCGGCGCGCCTCCTCGGCGACCCGTTCCTCCAGCAGACCGGGGTGGGCCAGGACCTCCGTCTCGACGGGAAGCCGTAGCGAGGGCGGGAGTTCCTGCTGCACGGGCGGGCGGGCGCCGGCCGGGAAGACCGTGCGGAGCATGGGGTGACGGGCCAAGAGCACGTCGACCGAGCGTTGGAGGAGGTCCGGGTCCAGGGGGCCGTGGATACGGAAGCGGGCCAGCCAGGCGGGGTTGGCGCCGGACGCTCCGGGTGTGCCGGACGCGAGGGCGTCGGCGAGGAGGAAGCCCTGTTGGGAAGGGGTGAGGGGATAGGGGGCGAGGGCGTGTCCGGGCTGACGGTTCTCGGGTGCGTCGGGTGCGTCGGGTGCGTCGGGTGCGGGGGACGCGGGGGATGCGGCGGCGTCGATGGCCGCCGCCAGGGCGGTCAGGGTGCGGTGGGTGTAGACGACGGTCGGGCGGGGCAGGGCGGGGCGTTCGTGGCGTAGGCGGGAGAACAGCTCCAGCACCGTGATGGAGTCGCCGCCGAGCGCGAAGAAGTCGTCCTCTCCGCCGATCCCGGACTCCGGCGCGTCCAGCAGCTCGGACCAGACACGCGCCAGCAGGTGCTCGGTCGGGGTCGTGATCGGGGCCGGGACCTGGGTCGTCGCCGGGGGAGCCGTGCGCGGTGACGCGGCCGACGGGGGCGGGAGTTGCGTGGCCGCCGGACCGCGGGGAGCCAGGCGGTTGCGGTCGATCTTGCCCGTGCCGGTCAGGGGGAGGGCCGGGAGGGGATGGACGCGCGCGGGGAGCATGTACGGGGGGAGGGTGCGGGAGAGGAAGGCCCGCACCTCGCGGGGGTCGAGGGCGGGGGCGCCCGTCCTGGGCTCGACGTACGCCTCCAGCCGTCCGTCGCGCAGCAGTACGGCCGCACGGGCCACGCCCGGGTGGGTGAGCAGGGCGGCCTCGATCTCGCCGAGTTCGACGCGGTGGCCGCGCACCTTGACCTGGTCGTCGAGCCGGCCCAGGAACTCCAGCACCCCGTCGGCCCCACGGCGGACGCGGTCGCCGCTGCGGTACCAGCGGCGGCCGTCCCGTTCGGTGAAGGCGGCGGCCGTGAGCCCGGGGTCGCCCAGGTAGCCGGGGGTCAGGCCGGTACCGGCGATGAGCAGTTCGCCGGGCTCGCCCGGGGCGCGTTCGTGTCCGTCCTCGCCGATCACGGCCAGTTCGGTGCCGGCGATCGGGCGGCCGATGGGGAGATGGCGTACGTCGTCGTCGGGGCGGGTGTCGATGATGTGGCAGGTCGCGTTGACGGTGGCCTCGGTGGGGCCGTAGAGGTTGGCGATCCGGGGGGCGTGCGCGGGGCGCAGGTGGTCGCCGGCGGGGCCGTCGAGGAGGTCGAACCAGCGGCGGACGTGGGCCGCCGGCAGAGCCTCGCCGCCCACGTGGACCCAGCGCAGTGCGGAGAGGTCGGGGGCGCTGCCGTGCCGCCGGGCGCGTTCCTCGGCGGCGGTCAGCAGGCGTTCCCACAGGGTCGGGACCGAGCTCCACACCGTGATCCGGTCCGCCACGACGCGATCGAGCAGGGCCTCGGGGTCGCGCAGCAGGTCACGGGAGAGGGTGTGCACCGTGGCGCCGGCCAGCAGCGGGGCCAGCAACTGCCGTACGGAGGCGTCGAAACAGACCGACGCCGTCTGCGCGAGCCGGTCGCCGGGGCCGTAGCCGAAGGTGGCCAGGGACCAGTCGAGGTAGTTCGTCATCGACCGGTGCGTGATGGGGACGGCCTTGGGGCGGCCCGTCGAGCCGGAGGTGAAGATGACGTACGCGATGCCCTCGGGGGACGGGGACGGGGCGTCGTCCGCCGGGGTGGTGCCGGACGGCGACGGCTCGGGCACCGGGACGGCCGTGACGCCGTCCAGGCCGTCGGCCGCCTCGCGGGTCGCCCGGTCGCGGACCAGGACGCGCACTCCCGTACGGGACAGCTGGTCCCGGTGCCGGGCGGTGGGGTGGGTCGCGTCCAGCGGTACCCAGCCGGCGCCCGCGCGCAGGATGCCGACGACCCCGGTGACCGTCTCCGTGCCGCCCGGTTCGGTGAGGAGCCCGACCAGGTCGCCGGGGCGTACGCCGTGGGCGCGCAGCCGGGCGGCGAGGGCGGCGGAGGCGCTGTCGAGGGCGGCGTAGGTGAGGGCGGTCCCGTCGCCGGTGTCGACGGCGACGGCGGTGGGTGTGGCGCGGAACCGGGCCCGCAGACGGTCCACGATGCCGCCGTCGACCGCTGCGGCCGGGGTGGCGGTGGGGCTCGTGACGGCGGCGCGCAGTTCGGTGACGTACTCGTCGGCGAGGCGCCGTACGGTCTCGGGGCGGAAGAGGGCGGCCGGGTGGTTCCACGACAGGCGCAGGGTCGAGTCGGCCTCCCAGCACAGGAGACCGAGCCGGGTGGCGGCGGTGGCGGTGGCCGCGGCCGTCGGGGTGACGGTGACCGGCCAGTCGGGGCCGTGGACCACCGGGAAGCGGGCGAAGCTGAAGCCCGCCTCGGCCGCCGTGCGCGGTGCCGGGCCCGTGGCGGGCCGCAGCCCGGACAGCAGCCGGGCGACGTCGGTGCTGCTCAGGGTCGCGTGCGCCTCGGCCTCGGCCCAGATCCGCCGCAGCCGGTCGGCGAGCGCGGTGACCGGTTCGTCGGGGTCGACGTCCACGAACACCGGCAGGGTGTCGGCCAGCGGCCCCACCAGACGGTCGATGCCGGCGACCGGCAGCTCCCGCCGGGCCCGCGCCACGTTCACCGCGACGGCCCGCCGCCCGCTCCACCGTGCCAGACAGCGCCCGTACACCGCCAGCAGCAGATGGAACAACGAGACCCCGTGCCGGGCGGCGGTCTCGCGCAGTGCGCTGGTCAGCGCCTCGTCGATGCCGGTGCGGTGGTGGGTGAGGGGCGGGGCGGGGGGCGCTTCGGGGTCGCCGTCGTAGGGGAGGGCGGAGGAGGAGGCGGTGTGCTCGGCCAGGCGGTCGCGCCAGTACCGCTGGTCCTCCGCGTACGCCGGTGACCGGCGCTCGGCGGTCAGGGCGGCGGCGTAGTCGGCGAACTCCGCCTGTGGCAAAGGTAGTCGAGCGAGATCGTCACCGCGCTCCAGGGCCGTGTAGAGCGACCAGAGTTCCTCGGCGAGCAGTTTCAGACTGAAGCCGTCGGCGGCGGTGTGATGGACGACCAGGAGCAGGTGGGCGAGGTGCGCCTCGTCCCGGTCGTGGACGAGGACGGCCCGTACCGGGTCCTCCGTCGTCAGGTCGAACGGGCGGTTGCACAGGTCGAGTTCGAGTCGACGCAGGTCGTACGGCTCCCGTACCTCGTACCAGCGCGGGGCCGCGTCCACGGGCCCGGCGGGGGCGGCGTACCGGCGGGGGCGCGCGTCGTCCTCCGTCAGCCGCAGGCGCAGCATGGGGTGGCGGGCGGCGAGGTGGGCGAGCGCCCGGCCGAGGAGGGCGGGGTCGAGGGGGCCGCTGACGCTCTGGCGGAGGTAGCCGTAGGCGGTGACGCCCGCGTGCAGGGATTCGGTGGTGTGGAAGGCGAGTTGGAGGGGGGTGAGGGGGTGGGAGGCGTCCGGGGTGACGTTCTGCGCCGGGTGGGGTGCCGGGGTGGGTGCCGGCCTTGGAGTGGGTGCCGGGGTGGGTTCCGGTGCGGTGGTGGCCAGGTGGGTGGCCAGTTCGCCGATGGTGCGGTGTTCGAAGAGGAGGGTGGCCGGGAGGGGCCGGCCGAGTTCGCGTTCCAGGCGGCGGGCGAGGTCGACGGCGGTGAGGGAGTCCAGGCCGAGCGTCAAAAACTGTTCGTCGTCGCCGATCTCCTGCGGGGGGCGGTGCAGGGCCTCCCCGAGCAGGCGGCGTATGAGGGGTGCTTCGCGGCTCGGGAGGGGTCGGCCTGGGGTGGCCCCGGGTCCTTCGTGGCTGGTCGCGGCGGATTCCGCGCCGCTGGAGGGCTCGCGTTCCGCGTGGGGCGCGGGGTCGGCGAGGGGTGCGGGGTCCGCGGTGTCCGGGCCCGTCACCAGGATGTGTGCCGCGTCCAGTCCGGTTGCCGCGCGCAGGCCGGCGAGGGTGGCCCGGACGGTCATGGGGGTGAGCGCGGGTGCCGGGCCCGGTGACCGGCGACCGGCCCGGGGGCCCGCACCGCTCGCCAGGCCGGTGCCGGTGACGGGGCCCAGGGCGATGCTCTGCCAGGGGCGCCCGGCGGCACGTTCGGCGGCGGCGAAGGCGTCGAGGAAGGAGTTGGCGGCGGCGTAGTCGCCGAGGGCGCCGGCGAGTCCGGGCCGCACGGCGGAGACGGACGACAGGACGACGCACACGGCGTCCCCCCGGCCGTGCCGCCGCAGCGCCTCGGCGAGGAGGGCCGTGCCGCGCACCTTCGCGGCGCATACGGCCTCGATCTCGTCGTCGGGCTTGGCGCGCAGGCTGCCGGGGCGGGCCGTACCCGCCGCATGGAACACCACGTCCAGGGACGGCAGTGGGGCGATGAGGTCGTCCACGGCGGCCGCGTCGGTGACGTCGGCGGCCTGGTAGCGGGCATGGGCGCCGAGGGCGCGCAGGTCGGTGAGCAGGTCGTGGGGCGGGGTGGTCGTGCGGCCGGTGAGGACGAGGGTGGGGGCGCCGCGTTCCGCCAGGTCACGGGCGAGCGCGGAGCCGAGGCCGCCCGCACCGCCGGTGATCAGGTAGGTGCCGTTCGGGGGGAGCGGCGCGGGGGAGGCCGGGGTGGCGGGGGCGACGGCCGTACGGGTGAGCCGGCGGCCGGCCCGTACGGCGACGCTGCCGCCCGCGCCGGGGACGGTTGTGGCGGTGGCGCTCAACTCTTGCTCCAGCGCGGTGAGTTGTGCGTCCAGCGCGTCCTGGGCGGACAGGTCGATGCCCAAGGAGGAGAGCCCAGGATGCTCCTCGGGGAGGGCCAGGGCGAAGCCGTGCAGGAGGGCCTGTGCGGGGCGGGGGCGGGGGCAGGGGCGGCGGGTGGTGCCGTCGGTGCTGTCGGTGGCGGCGGTGGTGGTGTAGGCGTCCTCCGTGATCAGCAGCAGGCGGGCCGGGGTCGTGCCGAGCGAGGCCAGCACCTCGCGCAGGGCGGAGACGGCGGTGCCGGTCTCCGCCTCCGCCGGACCCGTGGTGGCGGCGAACCACAGCACGGCCTCCGGGGCGGCGACCCCCTCGGTCTGCCCCGGACCCAGCACGGTCACTCCGCGCCCGGTGAGCCGGTCGGCGAGGGCCCGGCGGAGAGGGGTGTCGGCGCCGGTCAGACGGACGACACGGGGCGTGGGCCCGGGAGTGGCGGTGAGCGGGGCGTCGTCCCAGAGGAGGGGCCGGGGAGTGGGTACGGCGGCGGGGGAGGGCAGCGCGGGGGGCGTCGTACGACGAGTCGTCGTACGGATCGCCGTCCCGGGCTCGGGTGCCACGTCGAGGCGCTGCGGCCAGTGCCGGCCGCGCTGGAAGGGGTACGTGGGGACGGGCACCCGTCGCCGGGCCGGGTGCCGCGTGGGAGACGCCGGAGGCGTCGGGTCCAGCGGGGCCCCACGGGTCCAGAGCCGGCCGACCGTGTCGAGCAACGCCCCCGCCCCCGCCCCCGCCGTGGTGGGCAGTGCGGGCAGGACCGTCACGTCGGAGGGCGTGACACCGGGCCGGGTGGCGGCGGTCGCGCGGATCGGGGTGGCGAGGGAGGCGCCGGGGCCCAGTTCGACGAACGTGTCGTAGCCCTCGTCGAGAAGCCGGGCGACTGCGTCGCCGAAGCGCACGGGACGGATCGCGTGCTCGCGCCAGTAGCCGGAGCCGGAGCCGGAGCCGGAGTCGGAGCCGGAGTCGGAGTCGGAGTCGGTGTCGGTGTCGGTGTCGGAACAAGAACCGGAGCCGGAGTCGGAGCCGAGGCCGAGGTCGGGGTCCCACCGGCAGGTGACCGTGCTCAGCATCGGAACGGTGGCCGGGTGGACGGTCAGGGCCTTCGCCGCGTGGTGGAGCGGGTCGAGCACGGGGTGCAGCAGCGGCGAGTGGAAGGCGTGCGAGACGCGCAGACGGCGGGCGGCCACGCCCCGGGCGGTGAGGGCCCCGATCGCCCGCTCGACGGCGTCCGTCGCGCCCGCCAGCACCACCTGCGTCGGCGAGTTGACGGCGGCGACACAGAGCGTGCCGACGGCCCCGGCCCCGGACCCGGACTTGGACCTTGACACGGACTCGGCGAGCACGGCGGCGACGGTCTCCTCGTCGCCCCGCACGGCCGCCATGGCACCCGGCGCCGCGAGCCGGCCCATCAGGCGCCCGCGTTCGGCGGCGAAGCCGACCGCCTCGGCCGGTGACAGGGCCCCGGCGACGCACGCGGCGGTGATCTCGCCGACGCTGTGCCCCACGACCGCGTCCGGTGTCACACCCCACGCGGCCAACTGCCCGGCCAGCGCCACCCCGAACGCGACCAGCAGCGGCTGCGTCACCTCCGTACGGGCCAGGTCGGCGGGGTCGGCGTCCTCGTCCAGACACCAGGCGGCCAGGCTTCGGCCGAGCACCGGCCCGGTGAGCGACGAGACCTCGTCCAGGACGTCCCGGAACACGGGCGCCGAGTGATACAACTCCCGCCCCAGGCACGCCCGTTGAGCGCCCTGCCCCGGCAGGACGAACACCGTGCGGGGCCGGCCCCGCACGGGCTCCGCCGCCCCGGCCTCCCCGGCCGCTTCGAGCCGCTCCGCGAGGTCACCGTCCTCCGCCACGACGGCCAGCCGGTAGGGCCCCTCGTCCCGGGCCGTGTTGACGCTCGCGCACACGTCGCCCTCGTCGAGTTCCGGGTGGGCCCGCAGATGCGCGGCCAACTCGGCCGCGGCGACGCGCAGTCCGGCGGCGGAACGAGCGGAGAGGGTCAGCAGACGCGGGCCGTCGGCGGCCCGGGGAGACACCGCTTCCACGACCTCCCTCGGCGCCTCCTCCAGCACCGCGTGCGCGTTGGTGCCGCCGAAGCCGAAGGAGTTCACGCCGGCGACGAGTGGGCGCCCCTCCGCGCTCCCGGGGCCCGTCCACTCCTCGTCCTCGGTGGCCTCGGTGGCCTCGGAGTCCTCGGTCACCAGACGGAAGCCGGGGGCGGCGTCTTCGAGGAAGGGGGCCGGTGGGGTGGAGTGCGGCGAGGGCGGGAGGCGGCGGTGGGAGAGGGCGAGGGCGACCTTGACGAGGGCGGGCATGCCGGCCGCGTTGAGAAGGTGCCCGAGGTTCGTCTTGACCGAGCCGAGCCCGCGCGGGGCACCGTCCGCGCGGGGCGGGAACGCCTGGCCGAGCGACCGCGCCTCGACGGGGTCGCCGATCGGCGTACCCGTGCCGTGCGCCTCGACGTACGACACGTCGGCCGGGTCGACGCCGCACTCCTCGTACGCCGCCCGGATCACCTCGCGCTGGCCGCGCGGGGCGGGGGCGAGGAGGCCGAGCGAGCGGCCGTCGTTGTTGACCGCCGTCCCGCGCACGAGGGCGAGGACCGGGTCGCCCGCGGCGCGGGCGTCGGCGGGGCGGGCGAGGACGAGCGTGGCGCCGCCCTCGCCGGGGACGAAGCCGTCCGCGTCGGCGGCGAACGCGCGGCAGCGGCCGCTCGGGGACAGCGCGCCCGTCGCTTCGAGAAGGCGGTGGCCGGTCGGGGTCAGGCCCAGGTTGACCCCGCCGACGACGGCGAGGTCGCACTCGCCGGCCAGCAGGCTGCGCCGGGCCAGGTGCAGGGCGACGAGCGCGGAGGAGCAGGCCGTGTCGACGGCCAGGGCGGGGCCGTTCAGGTCCAGCACCTGCGAGACGCGGGCGGCGATCAGGTTGGGCAGGTTGCCCGTGAGGGCGGCCGGGTGGCGGGCGAGGTCCCCGTCGGCGGCCTCGGCCAGGATCTCGCGGTACCCGCTGTCACCGGCCGCCGCGAACACCCCGATGCGGCGGCCTGCCCTGCGGGGCCCGGCGTATCCGGCGCGTTCCAGTGCCTCGTGGGCCAGCTCCAGGAAGATCCGCGCCTGCGGGTCGGTGGCCCGTGCCTCCCCGTCGTCCATACCGAAGAAGCCGGCGTCGAAGGCGGCGGGATCGGCCAGGAAGGAGCCGGTGCGGGGGCCGTCCCCCCGCCGCCCCTCGGGCAGGCCGCCACCGACCGTGTCACCACCGTTCGCCAGCAACTCCCAGAAGGCTTCCGGCGTCTCGGCCCCGGGGAACCGGCAGGCCACCGAGAGAACGGCGACGGCCCCGGCCGGATCGACGTCGGCACGCGCATCGGCGGAGCCCCCGGCCGGGACCCCGGCGGCCCGTGCCCCGGCCGCGGCCCCCGCGTTCCCCTCCCCCAGCAACCCCAGCACATGCCCGGCCAGCCCCGCCACCGTGTCGTGATCTCGCAGCGCGCCCGGCTCCACCGTCACCGAGAAGACGTCCTCCAGCCCCGCGAGCACGGCCATCGCCCTGAGCGAGGACCCGCCGAGGTCGAAGAACCGCTCCCGCAGCCCCACTTCGGACACGGGAAGCTCCAGAACCCGCGCCCACACCCCCCGTACCGCCTCCTGGACCTCCCGCAGCGAACGGGGAACACCCGCTCCCGCCGTGTCCGCCCGGCCCACGACCGCTCCCGCCGCGTCCGCCCGGCCCACGACCGCTCCCGCCGCGTCCCCCCGGCCCACCACCGCTCCCGCCCCGGCTGCCCGGCCCACCACCGTCGCCGCCGTGTCCGCCCGGCCCACGACCGCTCCCGCCGCGTCCGCCCGGCCCACCACCGTGTCCGCCGCGTCCGCCGGTCTCACCACCGTGGTCGCCGCGTCCGCCCAGCGCGCCTCGACCTCCGCGTACGCGCCGCCCTCGAAGCGTGCCCGCAGCACTCCCCGGCGCAGTTTCCCGCTGGTGGTCCGGGCGAACGCCCCCGGCGGCAGCGGCAGTACCCGTACGTCGTCATGGCCGAGGGCCTCCCGCAGCCGGCCGGCCGCGGCGCGGAGCACCGGGCGGGTGGTGGAGGGGGCGGGCCGGGCCCACTGCACGAAGGCGGCGACCCGCTCCCCGCCGCGGTCCGGATCGGTGGACCCCACGACGGCCACGGCCCCCGGCGGCAGCCCGGGCGTCGCGGCCACCGTCTCCTCCAGGTCGGACGCGTGGAACGTACGGCCGTTGACGAACACCACGTCCTTGTGGCGCCCGGTGACGGACAGCCGCCCGTCCCGCAGGAAGCCGAGGTCCCCGGTGCGCAGCCAGCCGTCGGCCCCGAACGCCTCCGCGCTCGCCCCGGGCGCCCGGTGATACCCGCGCCCCACCTGCGGCCCCCGCACCTCCACATGCCCGACCCGCAGCTCACCCAGCGGGCCCCCGGACCCACCGGTGATCCGTACCTCGCAGCCCGGGACCGGCCGCCCCAGGTCCATCAACTCCACGGCGTGCGGCCCGTGTCCGGTCTCCACCACCCGTCCGCGACCGAGCGCGGCCCGGTCCAGCACCAGCGGCGTCGCCCTCTCGCCGAGCGGCGGCACGGTCACCGCGAGGGTCGCCTCGGCCAGGCCGTACACCGGCAGCGCGGCGCGCGGGTCCAGCCCCGCCGGAGCCGTCCGGGCGATGAACTCCCGCCACACGCGTGGCGCGATGGGCTCGGCGCCGACGAGCAGCAGACGGACACAGCCGAGGTCGAGACCGCTGAGCGCGGTGGCCGGGACACGGCGTACCGCGAGGGCGAGGGCGAAGTTCGCGGCCGACAGAAGCGTCGCGCGGTGGCGGTCGACGGCCTCGAACCACAGGGCGGGCCGCTTCGCGAAGGACAGCGGCTCGATCCGTATCTGCTTCAGGCGCGCGGCCAGGGGGACGAGGTGCGTGCCGATGAGACCCATGTCGTGGAAGTACGGCATCCAGGTCGCGAGCACGTCGTCCGGGGTGATCGCCATCGCGGCGCGGATCTGCCGGAGGTTGGCGAGGACGCCGGCGTGGGTCAGTTCCACGCCCTTCGGGGCGCCGGTGCTGCCGGAGGAGAACTGGAGGAAGGCGACCTCGTGGGGGGCCGGCCGGGGGAGGCGCCGCGGCGGACGGCCGCGACGGAGTTCGTCGAGCCGCAACACGGTGAGGGGAAGCGGGAGTCGGCCGCCGGGCTCACCGCTTCCGGCGGCCATCGCCGTCACGACGGCGGCCGTGGTCTCGTCCGCGACCACGGGCGGCCTGCCGAGGAGTTCCCACACCGGACCGATCCGGCGCGGCTCGGGGGCGAGGGGCACGGGTACGGCTCCCGCCGCCAGGGCGCCCCAGAACATCGGCTGGAAGGCGTCGCCCCGGTCGGCGACCAGCGGCAGCGGGGTGCCGGGCGTCACGCCGGCCGCCCGCAGCCCGCCCGCCACGCGCAGGGCGTCGTCGTGGAGTTCGGCGAAGGTGACCGTGTGCTCGCCGCCGTCCCCACGGACGTGGACGACGGTCTGGCCGGGAGTCTCCCGCGCGGCTCCGACCAGCACGTCCAGCAGCGTCGACGCGGCTCTGCCGTTCACATCTTCGTTCGATCTCTCCACCGTCCGGACCCTACAAGTCGACCCGTACGGAGCAACGTCGCAGCCGGGCGTCCGCGTGTCCGCGTCGCCGGGTGAGCGGTGATGACCGCCCCGGCCGGCCGGGGCGGCGCCGTAGCATGCCGGGCCATGGCGATGTTCGTACACCTGACCTCGGCGGCGAACGCGCCGCGCGTCCGCCGCGCCGGGGTCCGCGCGGTCTCCCACGGGCAGGGCGGGGCGCGCGGCGTGTACTGCTCCCCGGTGCTGCCGTCGTACACCCTCACCCACCAATGGCTGCGCGAGCTGGGCCGGTTCGGCGGCAGGGGCGGCCTGGTGGCCGTCCATGTGCGGCTCGACGACGCCGAGGAGGTGCTGGTCGGGCGGTACTCGGACCGGGCGCGGGGCGGACAGGCCCGCGTCACCGCGGCCGAGGCGGTACGGCGGATCTCGGGGCTGGCCGATCCACGGGGGTGGGAGGTGTTCGTACCCCGGGCGGTCCGGCCGCGTGAGGTGCACCGGGTACGGACGGCCCCGCAGGTGGTGGGATGGCGGTACCTGCCCGACGCGCACGGCACCCGGCCCTGCACCTGCTTCGGCTGCCGGGTGCGCGGCGGCTACGGCTCCCGCCGCCTGCGCGAACGGCTGCCGCACCCCCTGGACGGCCCGCCGCCGCCCGCCCGGGTGCTGCTCGCCCGGATCGAGGCGGCCGGCGACCCCGGGGACCCGGTCGCCCTGCGGCAGGCCCTGCACTGGTTCGGCATGCGCCGCCGGGGCCCCCTGCCCCGGCTGGCGCGCCTCTGCGCCCACCCCGACCCCGGTGTGCGCGAGGACCTGGTGTGGGCCGTCTCCGGCTGGTCGACCCCCGGTGTCGGAGAACTCCTGGACCGCCTCGCCGACGATCCGCACCCGGAGGTGCGGGAGGCCGTGGAGGCGGTCCGGGAGGACTAGGCGGAGACGGCACCAGTGCGCTTCCGACCCCCCCCCGGAACCTCCTCCTGCTACGTCCAGCTGTGGGCCACGTCCACGATCAGCCGGCCGGGGAGCCGGAGCACCCGGAACGGCAGGCGGGCGCGGACGCCGACGCCGATCTGGGTCTCGCCCTCGAAGCTGCCCGCGAAGCGGGTGTCGCGGAAGGTGCGGTAACCGGAGATGTTCACGCCGGGCAGGGGCTCGGCGACGTCTCCCGGGTAGGCGACCTGGCCGGTCTCGGGGTCGTAGCTGGGCGCGGCGACCCGGATCTCCAGGACGGCCCCGCCGCTCACCGGGATGGGGTCGCCGGAGCCGGTCTGGTGGAGCTGGTCGACGTACTGGACCCAGTAGCCGAGGTGGTCGCCGCCGTCGGGGACGTCGAACACGATGCGGTCGTAGCAGTCGTGGCGGCCGGTCCGGATGTCCGACAGCGGCACCGCGCCGCTGTCGGGGCTGCCCTTGACGCCGCTGCCCCAGCCCGTCGGACAGGCCGCGGCGGCCCGTGCGGCGCCCCCCGGCGCGGCACTCGCGGTGGCCGCCGCCGTCCCGATCGCGGTCCCCGCGAGCGCGAGTGCCATGACCATGGCTCCGATTCGTCGCATGTTGTCCCCCTTGGTGACGCAACGCTGCGGTGGCGTTGTCATCGGGGAGGACGACCGGTTCCGGTGGAAGGTTGTATTCCGGGGTTACGGCTACGCGACGGGGGAGCCGTTGCGTTCCGGGTGGCGGCGGCGGGCCGTCGGGGCGGGGGAGGGGACCTTGTGGAGGAGCGGCGCTGCGGTGGGGCGGCCGGTGCCGGGCGGGCGGCTCACGTACTGGCTGTGCAGGCTGTCGTCGATCCGCCAGAGGATGCCGGTGGTGCGGCCCGTGGCGGCCGCCGGGTCGAGCTTGGCGGTGAAGGAGGCCAGCCGGTCGTAGAGCGTCCTGGCGCGGGCCCCGGTGGCCGTGAGGTCCGAGGCCTGGGCGTCCCGGAGCGCGTCGAGGACCAGCACCAGGTTGTGGCCGGAGAGCAGGACGTCCTGCATGCCGCCGTCCGCCTTGTTGATGCGGCCCGGCGGCAGGTTGGGATCGGTGGTGAAATGGGCCGCCCTGGTCGCGGTCGGCCCGACCCGGTTGTACGGGTCGCGCGTGCTCTGGGTCCAGTTCGGCTCCCAGGCGCCGAACGCGGTACGGGCCAGGAAGGTCCAGGTGTCCTCGTGGCAGCGCAGGGTGAGGTACGAGACGCCGGCCGCCTGCTGGAGCGTGGCGTTGTGCTGTTCGAGGGCGACCCGGTTCGCGGCGAGGGCGGACCGCAGGACCGACCGGTCCTCCTCCCGCCAGCGCCGCTCCTGCTCACCGCGCTGCGCCCGCAGCTCCCGTTCGAGCTGCTGGTTCCTCGCGTACTGCTCGACGAACGTCTTGACCAACGTCTTCAATGCCTTGAACATGCCGCCTGCTGAGGTCGGGCCGGAGATCTGGGTGTCGCCACATCCTGTGTCGCAGCGGCCCAACGACCGTCGGCGGATCTTGGTCACGCCGGCGCCGGTCCCGCCGGTCAACTCGCCCTGTCGTGAGTGCGGTTGAGGCGGGTGCGGGTTCCCGGGCGCGGGCCGGAGCAGTCGTTGTGGAATTCCTGTCGCGGGCTGCCTTACGTGTGAGTAGAGCACTAGGGTCTGCCGTATGAACGCACGGCTGGCCCTGCTCAGCACGGTGGATCCCGGCGTCGCGGAGAGCGAGGTCTTCCGGCTGGCGCTCCAGCACGCGGTCGGGGAACTCAACGCCCTCGGGGCGATGATCCATCTGCGGGGGCCCATGTCGGCCCTGCGTCTGGTGTCGGTGACCGGTCTGCCGCCCGCCCTCACCCGCCCCTGGGAGATCATCGACCAGGAGGGGCCGCTGCCCCCGGCCCGCGCCCTGCACCAGGGCAGCGGGGTGTGGTCGCCGCTGGGTTCCATGGCCCTCGCCTGGCCCGGCACCGGTCTCGCCGCGTTACCCGTCTCCAGCTGCGACCGCACGATCGGCGCGCTCACCGTCCTCACCGGCGACCGGGGCGAACCCACCGGTCTGGAATGGGACTTCCTGCGGGAGGTCGTCGACTGGACCGAGGACCGCATGGCGCAGGCACCCCCGCCGTCGGGCCCCGCGCAGCCCGAGCCGGGCGGTGAACGGCTGCGTCAGGCACTGAAGGAGGTCAGCGTCGGCTCCTGGGACTGGGACATCCGCACCGGTGACCTGATCTGGGACGAGGCGGCCCTGGAGCTCTACGGCACCAGGCAGGCCGAGTTCACCGGCCAGATAGAGAACTGGATGCGGATCGTCCACCCCGACGACCTCGCCCCGACCCTGGCCGCGGCGGAACGCGCGATCCGCGAACACGGCGTGTACGAGGCGGAGTACCGCGTGCGACGCCTCGACGGCACCTGGGGCTGGACGCGGGCCCGCGGCCGGGCGACCTACGACGAGCAGGGCCTGCCCCACCGGATGATCGGCGTCGGCTGGGAGAGCAACGAGTCGCGGACCGCGCGGGACGCGCTCGGCCGGGCCCTGCGGCACATGAGCGACGGCTTCCTCGCCGTCGACGACGACTGGCGCATCACCTTCGCCAACCTGGAGGCGGAACGCACCCTCGGCCTCTCCGAGGAGGAGCTGTTCGGACGGCTCCTGTGGGACCTGCCCTCCGTGCGCGAGACCCCGTGCCTGGAGAGCCGCTGCCGGGAGGCCGCCGCCGAGGAGAAGCCCGCCGGGTTCGACGTCCAGGTGCCCGACAAGGACCTCGTCTACCACCTGCGGCTGGTCCCCGGCCCCGACGGCCGCACCATCTACTTCAGCGACGTCACCGACAAGCGGCGGCACGAGGAGGAGCGCCGCGAGGCCGAACACGCGGCCTCCGAACGGGCCCACCGCATCGCCGCGTTGACCGCCGCGCTCGCCAAGGCGACCACCTCGCAGGACGTCGTCGACGCGGTCGCGTTGCGGGTCCTGCCGCCGTTCGCCGCCGCCGGCCTGCTCGTCCAGACCGTGGAGAACGGCCGCCTGCAGAACGTCGGCGCCGTCGGCTACACGGACGAGTTCATCCACCTCGTCAACCACCGCCCCAGAACGCCGTACGGCCCGGCCTGGGACGCCATCAACACCGGCACCCCGATCTTCATCTCCTCACCGCGGGAGTACGCCGAGTACGTCCCCCAGCACGCCGACCTGCCCGCCCGTGCGGGCAAGCAGGCCTGGGCGTTCCTGCCGCTGACCGCGTCCGACCACACCTTCGGCGTGTGCGTCGTCTCCTTCGACCGGCCGCGCCGCCTCACCGACGAGGAGCGCACCCTCCTCACCGCCATCAGCGCGCTCCTCGCGCAGGCCCTGGAACGCGCCCGGCTCTACGACCTCGAACACACCCGGTCCCGCGAACTCCAGCGCGCCCTGCTGCCCCAGGACCTGCCCGTCCTCGCCGCCTGCGAGTCGGCCGCCCGCTACCTCCCGGCCGGGCAGGGCATGGACGTCGGCGGCGACTGGTACGACGTCATCCCGCTCTCCAGCGGACAGGTGGCCCTCGTCGTGGGGGACGTCATGGGCCACGGCCTGTCCGAGGCCGCCACCATGGGGCGCCTGCGCACGGCCGTGCACACCCTCGCCGACCTGGAACTGCCCCCCGACGAGATCATGAGCCACCTCAACGACATCGTCGGCAGCATGGGCGAGGAGTCGTACGTCACCTGCCTGTACGCCCTCTACGACTCCACCACCCAGGTCTGTTCCCTGGTCCGCGCCGGGCACCCGCCCCCGGCCCTGGTAAGCCCGGACGGGACCGTGCGCTTCCCGGAGTGGACCGCCGACCCGCCGCTCGGCGCGGCCGAGCCGCCGTTCGAGACGGTGGAGCTGAGCGTCCCCGAGGGCAGCCTGCTCGTGCTCTACACCGACGGTCTGGTCGAGTCGGCGAGACGCGGCATCGACGAGGGCATGGCCGACCTGGCCCGTCTCCTGCGCACCGCCCACGAGGACGGCACCGCCGCCGATCTGGAACGCCTCTGCGACGCCCTCACCCACGGCCTGCTCCCCGCCGAG
The DNA here is from genome assembly GCF_053593335.1 of Streptomyces sp. NPDC002324. Taxonomy (NCBI): domain Bacteria; kingdom Bacillati; phylum Actinomycetota; class Actinomycetes; order Kitasatosporales; family Streptomycetaceae; genus Streptomyces; species Streptomyces sp. NPDC002324. The sequence continues at coordinate 108,408 of NZ_JBSFCF010000001.1, read as the reverse complement.
CACGCTGCGGCGGACGACGCGGCCTTCCTCGTCGCCCGCCTGCACGCCCTGACCGGCGACCGGATGGCCTCCTGGTCGCTGCTCGACGACCCGAGGGCCGCCGGGCAGGCCCGCCGCCACGTCCGCGAGCAGCTCGCCGTCTGGGGCCTCACCGACCTGGCCCCGACCACCGAACTCCTCGCCAGCGAACTCGTCGGCAACGTCGTACGCCACGCCAAGGGCCCCGTCCGGCTGCGGCTCCTGCACGGCTCCGCGCTGGTCTGCGAGGTCTTCGACGGCAGCCTCACCATGCCCCGCATACGCCGGGCCACCGACACCGACGAGGGCGGCCGGGGCCTGCAGCTGATCACCGCGCTCTCCCAGCGCTGGGGCACCCGGTACACGCCCACCGGCAAGTGCATCTGGACCGAACAGTCCCTCACCGGCCCCGACCGCACCCCACCACCGGACCCGCTGGACCACCTGCTCCTGATCCCGGACGACTTCGACGGCGACCTGGACACGCTGTCCTTCGAGGACCTGGACATCGGCCCGGACCACGACCGTTAGCCGCCGGCCGCGGACACGCGGACGTGCGAAACCCCGGGGTGCCCGCCGTGGAGGGGCGGGCACCCCGGGGTTCGTGCCGGTCGGTCAGGTCACCGACCGGGCCGCGTCACCTGCCGGGCAGGCCGGTCAGCGGACGACGCCGAGGCTGTCGACGCGCTCGTTGACGCCGTTGCGGAGTTCGCCGAGCGTCGTGCCGGGCGGGGCCGTCTTCGGGGTGGAGGACGGCGGCTGGGTCTCGTCCGCGCAGGTGGTGCCGCGGGCCGGGACCGTCAGGTCGACGAGGTAGTCGATCACCGCGCTGGTCGCGCAGGCGCTTCGGCCGAAGGCGGTGTGGCCCTCGGCCTCGAACGTCACCAGCGCGGCGTTGTCGAGCTGGTGGGACAGCGCGACCGCGTGCTGGTAGGGGGTGTCCGGGTCACCGGTGGTGCCGAGGACCAGGATCGGTGCCGAGCCCTTGGCCCGGAAGGAGCCGTCGTAGCGGCTGGCCTTCTCGGCGGGCCACTGGACGCACGCGGTGGCGTGCTGGTGGTCGTAGGTCGGCGGCCCGAAGGCCATGGCCGGGCCCAGCAGCGGCGCCGCGGCCGCGTTGGACTCGACGTTCCACTCCAGCTTGCGCAGGCTCTTGGGGTAGTCCTTGTCGACGCACTCGACGACCACGTTCGGGCCGAGGAAGTCGAAGCTGGCCGGGGACGGCGGGCGCAGCAGGAACGAGGTGTTGTCCCGCAGCTGCGCCTTGCGCAGGGCCGCGCCGAGCGAGGGCCAGATGACCTTGCCCTCGTTGATGTTGAACATCAGCCGGTAGACCAGGGTGTAGCCGTTGGCCTTGCCGCCGCTCGCGGTGGTCACCGGGTTGGCGTCGAGGTCCTTCTTCAGCTGCTCGAACGCGGCGCGCGGGTCGCCGTCGCCGAAGCCGCAGATCGGCTGGTCGGAGGCGCACCAGTCGAGGAAACGGCTCATCGAGCCGTCCAGCGCCAGGTACTGGTCGCGGTCGTAGGCGTAGGGCCGGTAGGCGTACTTGTACGGGTCGTACGCGCCGTCGAGCGTCAGCGCCCGCACCCGCTTCGGGAACATGGCGGCGTAGACGGTGCCGATGTACGAGCCGAACGACCGCCCGTAGTACGTCAGTTGCTCCTCGCCGAGCGCCTGGCGCAGCAGGTCGATGTCGCGGGCGACGTACTCGGTGCCGACGTACGGCAGCAGCGAGCCCGAGTTGGTCTGGCAGGCCGCGTCGAACTCGGCGGCCTCGGCCAGCGCGGGACCGTACGCGTCCGGGCCGGGGACGCCCTTGGCGTCGGTGACGGCCTTGGTGTAGCGGGCGTCGTCGAAGCAGGTGAGCGCCGAGCTGCGGCCGACACCGCGGACGTCGTAGCCGAAGACGTCGAACGACTCGCGCAGCTTCGCCGGGAGGCCCGCGTAGTTGTTGCGGACGTAGTCCACACCGGAGTTGCCGGGGCCGCCGGGCTGCATGAACAGCGTGCCCTTGCGCTTCGTCTGGTCGGCGGCCTTCTTGCGGACCACCGCGAGCGTGATCTTGGTGCCTTCCGGCGCCCGGTAGTCCAGCGGCACGTCCGCGTTGGCGCACTCGAAGCCGCCCTGGCAGTCGGACCAGGTCAGGGACGGGACGGGCGGCGGCGGCAGCTCCGCCGTCCGGGGCTTCTGCGTCGTGTCCTGCGCGGCCATCGCCTGTGTCGCCGTCCCCGTACCGGCGAGGACGAGGGCGGTCAGCGCGGCGCCGACGATTCTGAGACGTGTGAAACGTCTGGGTGCGTGGTGATGTGTGGTCATGGGTGCGTTCCCCCTGAGCGGTAGAGACCCCAAGAACCCACTGGTCAAGGTGAGTTCGGGGAATGTCTAGCCGAAGAGACGGTAAAAAGGCCAGAGCGGTGCCGTCGTGGCCGGGTTTCCACGCCATCTTTCCACTACCCGACGGTAGTTACCGTTCACGATCACCACTTCGTAATCTGGGACCGTTCCCGGCCGACGGTCTCCCGTGTGAGGCCCGGCCGGCCCCCCACCAGCACGAAGGATCCGCGCACGTGTCGATCAAGAACAGCCGTCTCAGGTTCGCCCTCCTCGCCGTGGCCGTCGCCGCCGCCGGACTCGCCCTGGCGGGCCCCGCCGCGGCGGCAGCACCGCAGACCGACCCCACCACCGTGTCCACGTCCACGCAGGCCCCCGCCATACCCGTCGACTTCGTCGACCTCACCGCCGTCCCGCTCACCGCGGACGGCGAGAGCCACGAGGTCACCCTCACCTACCGCAACGACTCGGCCGCGGACCGGACCGTGGCCCCGCAGCTCCTGCTGGAGTCCCCGGACGCCGGCCCGTTCCTCGACCCGGCGGACGTCGAGGTCGAGCACCGCACCGCCGGAGGCTGCTGGAAGGCCGTCGCCCTCGGCAGCCAGACCGGCACCCTCTTCACCGACCTGACCACCGCGCGGCGCACCCTGCCGGCCGGCGCCACCCTCACCGAGGTCTACCGCGTCACCGTCACCGACCCGGCGGCCGAGGGCACCGTCCACCCGAGGATCGCCCTCTACTGACCACCCGCCGCACCGCCCGCCGGACAGGCACAGGGCCGGGCCCAGCTCCTCGGAGCGGGCCCGGCCCTTTCTCGGACCTGGCGTGGGGGAGCACCGGACGACGCCGCAGCGGGGCGTGACGGGGGTCACATCCCGTGATGTCACATCGGACCCGGTGCGGCCCGTCCTCGTGTTGTCACCGCATACGACGGCACAAGGAGCCCGCCATGGAAGCACGTCTGAACCTGCTCGCCAGCCCCGTCGCCGGCAAGCTCGTCAAGCATCTCGTCGCGGCCGGCCGGGCCGTCGACGACACGGGGCTGCCGGTCACCACCCAGGAACTGGTGAGGATCCGCGCCAGCCAGATCAACGGCTGCGGGTACTGCCTCGACATGCACACCAAGGAGGCCGAGCACGCCGGGGAGACCGCCCAGCGGCTGCACCTGGTCGCCACCTGGCGGGAGGCCAAGGTCTTCACCGAGGCCGAGCGTGCCGCGCTGGAGCTGGCCGAGCAGGGCACCCGCATCGCCGACGCGGCCGGCGGCGTCCCCGACGAGGTCTGGGAGAACGCGGCCAAGCACTTCGACGAGGACCAGCTCATCGCCCTGGTGGCGCTCATCGCCCTCATCAACACCTTCAACCGGCTGAACGTCATGGTGCGGCAGCCGGCGGGCGACTACCAGGTCGGCATGTTCGGCTGAAGCGCGGGGCGCGGTCGCGTCAGGTCCCGTCCCGCTGGGCGAACTGCAGGGAGAGGGCGCGCAGGACGTCGGCGGTCGTCGTGTCGGTCCGTCCCTCGTCGTGCACCTCGGCGAGGTGCGCGAAGGCGTAGGAGAAACAGTTGACGAGGCCCACGATCGCCGGTGCCAGGGCATCCGTGATGATGCCCGTGGCCTCCTGGGCGCTCGCGTCGGCGGGCAGCCTGATCACGGGCAGGGTCTCCGTGAGCAACGCGGAGACCGCCCCCGTCAACGCCACCTCGTCCCCGGGATGCTCGCGGACCTGCCGCCGCATCTCGATCGCCTCGGTGAGGATGCCCACGACTCGCCGCATGATCTCGGATTGCTCCACGGGGGGAGCCTAGGGCCAACTCGCCTCTGAATGACCGACCTGGGACGGACCCGCACTGGGGCCACTCCCCAACATGCGAAGGGAAAGCCCCAGGTGCGGTTCGAAGAACTCACCGTGCGGTACCCACAGGGGTGACCGGGCGGCGGGGAATGCCTACTCCTTGGCCTGCTTCGGGTCGATCGGAATCTCGCGTGCCGTGTTCTCGGCGCGCTCCTCTGCGCCCAGCTTCAGAGTTGCGGTCCCGCAGCAGCGGTCGTACTGGTTCTGCCAGTCCGTCATGAACGCGTCGTAGCTGGACTGGCCGACCAGCTTCAGGTCCGACTCGTCGTTGTGCCAGACGCCGTTGCTTGTCCAGTTCGCGGAGCCGACGAACACGATTCTGGAGTTGACCGTACCTGCGTAGCCGCCGCTGACCATCATGTACTTGTCGTGCGTGTAGTGCAGGGCGTGGCCGTTCGCGTCGATTCCGCGGCTGGTGTCGTGCACGGAGATGTTCGGCCGGTCCTTCAGGTGGTTCTGCACGCTGCTGTCGACCTGACCGGCGGTGAGGAGTATGCGGATCTTGACGCCGGTCTGTGCCAGGCTCACCAGCTTCTTCGGCAGTTCGAGATAGTTCCGGTCGCCCGGCTGCCCGTGAGAGGTCCACTGGAACATGGCTATGTTGATCGTGGCCGGCGCCTTGACGTTGTTCAGGAAGTCGACCCAGGTGTCGCTCTTGGAGCGTGCCTTGGGCCACTGGTAGGAGGGCGGGGACAGTGTCCTGGCGGCCTGGCCGTCGGTGGAGCTGTAGTAGTCGGGCATCAGCGGGCCCGGGCCGTTGAGCGCACCCTTGGCCATGGCGGTGAAGTAGCGGGCGTAGAGGTTGTACAGGTCGACGTTGCCCTTGACGGTGGCGCTGCTGTTCCACGCGGTATTGGCTTGGGCGGACGTGGGGTTGGCGCTGCTGACGGTCACGGTCCTGTTCGCGCCGCTCCCGCCGCTGAACATGTAGTACTTCGCGTGCAGGGAGGAGCCGGAATAGTGGGTCAGGCAGCCGCCCGGGCACAGCGCGGCGAAGCTGGAGGCTCGCGGATCGTTGCCGAGCTCGGTGACCAACGACTGCCAGACCGCGTTGTCGCTGTGCACGTCCATCAGCGCCTTGACGATGACGCCGCGCTGGTGCGCGGCGATCAGGGCGTTGGCGAAGTCCGGGCCCGGCTGCGTGCTGCCGATCGAGTACATGGCGACGCGTATGGTCTGCCCGCAACTGGCGCTGTTGATCGATTCGATGATCGGGGCCATGACGTTCATCCGGGCGTCGGGGTCCTCCGGGTCGTTGAAGCGAGGACCCGGTGTCGAGGTGAACGTCCGGGACTCGCAACTGAGGGGAGTCTTGGCCTTCTTGACCGCAGCGTGCGCCGCGGTCGGCGACAGCGCGGTGACGGCCAGTGCACTGATCAATGTGAACGTTCGCTTCATGGACGGCCCTTTCGCTGGGCTGTTGCCGATGACGAGTCGGGTGTAGCCGTGCTGATCGCCCCAGGGTGGCCACCGCGGCGAGCCCGGCAGCCGGCGTTCACCCAGAACGTCGCACAGCCCTCCCAGCCGACCTCCGCCGAGCCGCCGACGCGGCGAGGAGGCCGCCGATCAGGGGCGGATCCTGCGAGGGGACCGGGACATTCGGCGGACATCCCGGTCGACGAAGTGCTGGTCCGTTAGTGTCTGCCCGAAGTTGTTCCATGTATGACTCATTGATCCATCGTTCGGCAATCAGGAGACTTGCGAAGGCGTCGAAGGGTTGCACGAGGAGGCAGGAAAGCAGGTACGCAGGCCGGAGAGTTGGAAGTGGGGACGGGCCACCGTGAGCGGTGCCCTCCACGAGCGCATGGGGCAGGCCGACTGCAGCATTACTGCAGCGCCATCGCCTACGATGATTCCAGTTCCTTGTCACCGTGGTCCTGGATGAGCCGCATTCCGTGCCGTGAACCGGTGGAGTGCCTTGCCTGCATGGCGATCATGGACTCAAGCTGCGGGACCGCCTCCGTAACCCCAGATAAGAGGGCCAGCCGTGCGCGGCGCCTTCTCCGAACGATCGGGCACTCGGCCGGGCCGCTCATTGCTCCGTCCCGCTACCCGACCGCCCGCCTAGCCGGGTCACTCGCCGTCCGTGAGCCTGTCTCGAAGCCGCTCGTGCGGTGGTGGCCCACTGGGTGACGAGGCTTGGTTGCGGAGCCAACCTCCGCTCCCTCGAACCAAGACCTGACAAAGGCCGATCGAAATGGGCTTCCCCTCACAGCCCGTCCTATGGGGCCAGCCCTGTTCCATCCCGAACCTGCCTACGACCTGCCGTTGGCCGCGCTCAACCTCAAGGGTTACGAGGTCACGGTCTGCGCATCCTCGGCGCGGAGTAGCTGCTCGCTGGGCAGCGTCTCCGTGAGCAACGCGGAGACGGCGCCCGTCAACGCCGTCTGGCCTCCGAGATGTTCGCGGACCTGCCGCCGCATCTCGATCGCCTCGGTGGGGATGCCCACGACTCGCCGCATGATCTCGGATTGCTCCACGGGGGGAGCTTTCCCCCCGCCTCCCCTTGAACCGCCAAAGGCATCGCCTCCCACCTGCTCCTAGGGTGCGTACCGAGTCGTGATCCATGTGTGGGGTGTGCCTTCGTGACACGGTCCGGTCCGAGAGACGGTCCTACGTGACGCGAGTGCGACGGACCGGTCCGGATGCCCCTGGGTGACGCGCTGAGGTGCCGGACGCCAAGGGCGGGCAGGAGTCGAGTCAACGGTCGGCCAACCGTGGACGCGGGGCCGCACCCGTGAACTCCGCGTCGGTGTCGCCGGTGCCGACCGGGCCGTGGGGAAGCAGCCGGTCCAGCCACTTCGGCAGCCACCAGTTGGCCCGGCCCAGGAGGGTCATGGTCGCCGGTACCAGCACCATGCGGACGACCGTGGCGTCGATGAGGATCGCGGTGGCCAGGCCGAGCCCGAACATCTTGGTGGAGGGGTCGTCTGCGACGGCGAAGGACAGGAAGACCGCCACCATGATGAGGGCGGCCGAGGTGATGATCCGGGCGGTGCGCGAGACGCCCTCGACGATCGCCGTGCCGTTGTCGCCGGTGCGCAGGTACTCCTCGCGTACGCGGGAGAGGAGGAACACCTCGTAGTCCATCGACAGGCCGAACAGGATGGCGAAGAGGAACATCGGGATGAACGACACGATCGGAACCGTCGCTTCCAGCCCGATGAGTGCGCCTCCCCAGCCCCACTGGAAGACCGCGACCATGATGCCGTAGGCCGCGCCGATGCTCAGCAGGTTCAGCAGAACCGCCTTGAGCGGTACGAGTATCGAGCGGAAGACCAGCATCAGCAGCAGGAACGACATCGCCAGCACGGCGGCGACGAACACCGGCAGGCGCTCACTGGTGCGTTGGCCCACATCGGACAGGCTCGCGGCGGCGCCGCCGACGTGGGCCCTGGCCGGGCCGTGCCCGATCGCCGTGGGCAGCACGTCGGTGCGCAGCCGGGCGATGGTGTCGGCCGTGGCCTTGTCCTGAGGGCTGGTGGTCGGGAACACCACGAGGGTCGCGATGCCGGTGGCCCGATCGGTGTGCGTCGGCGCGACGGATGCGATGCCCGGATCCGCCGCGACCGCCCCGACGAGTCGGTCCAGCACTCCCGGATCACCGGTGGGGTCCGCGGCGATGACGAGGGGACCGTTGGTGCCCGGGCCGAACCCCTCGGCGACGAGGTCGTAGGCCCGGCGCTCGGTACGGCTGTGGGGAAGTGAGCCGTCGTCGGGCAGGCCGACGCGCAGGCCGAGCACGGGCAGCGTCGCGGTCAGCAGCAGCCCCGCCGCGCCGACCGCGTACGGAACCGGGTGCCGGCTGACGTGCCCGATCCAGCGCCGCCACCCGGCGGCGTGAGCGGCGCCTGCCGCCGGGTCCCGCCGCCGTGCGAGTCGGGCCGGCTTCCTGGTCCGCAGAGCCCGGCCGATCCGACCGGCCCGGCCCAGACGCGGGCCCGCCGCGCCGAGGAAGGCCGGCAGCAGCGTCACCGACGCGAGCACCATGATCAGGACGACGATCGAGACGGCAACCCCGCCCACCGTCATGAACGGCACGTTCGCGACCGCCAGGCCGAGGATCGACACAACGACGGTGCCGCCGGCGAAGACCACCGGCCGCCCCGCCGTCGCCACCGCTCGTCCGGCCGCCGTCTGCGGATCGAGCCCGCCCGCGAGGTACTCCCGGTGCCTGGCGAGCACGAACAGCGCGTAGTCGATGCCCACTCCGAGCCCGACCATGCTGCCCAGGACCGGTGCGAAGGTGGGGACGTCCGTGACCCCCGCCAGTACCGTCATCGTGGCGACCCCGACGGTCAGTCCGAAGACCGCCATGCCGATCGGCAGCGCGGCGGCGACGAGCGAACCGAACGCCAGGAACAGAATCGCGGCCGCGGCGAGGAGGCCGATCAGCTCGCTCGCGCCGCCGTCGGGGTCGGAGAAGGCGTAGAAGAGGTTCCCGCCCATCTCGATGCGCAGGGGCAGTTCGGCGCGCAGCCGGTCCCCGAGATCGACGAGGGCGTCGAGGTCCTCGGCCGACAGCCGGCTCTGGTCGGGGTACTGCACCCGGACGACCGCGATCCGCCCGTCGGCCGAGACGAGGCCGCCGCGCACGGCGGTGTCCCCGCGTGCGTCGAGTGCCCCCGCCGGGTCGCTCGTGCCGAGCACGTGCGGCAGCCGCTCCACCTCGGTCTGCAGCCGCGTGAGAGCGGTGCGCGCGCTGCCGCGGTCGAAGAACGTCGCAGCGCCGTCGAGGGGGGTGACGACCACTTGGGCGGTCATCCCCTCCTGGCCGGTGCGGGCCCGCTCGATCAGTTCCGCGGCCCTTTGCGAGTCCAGTCCCGGAGCGGTCATCGAGTCCGCGGTCCGCCCGCCGAAGGCGACGGCGGCGAGGACGACGAGCGTGGCGGCGACCAGCCATGCCGCGATCACCCGCCAGGGATGGCGGGCGGCGCTTGCGCCCAGACGCAACAGGGCTTTCGAGAGCATCGGGTCCTCCAACCACCTTGTCGGCCGTCCTTGTACGGCCGCCGATGCCGAGGCTCGTCGCCACGGCGCTCCGCGGCATCGGCCCGCGGGCCGCGGATCCGTCGGCCCCGGGGCGGAGTGACAACCCGTCCTTTCGGCCGATGCGCGGCCCGCCGTGGTCCCTAGGCTGAGAACCGTGCTCCGAGACGACCTGCGAACCCTGTGGACCGAACCCCGGCCGCCCGGCGCGACCGCCCGGGTGCGGCGGGACTGGGCGCTGCTCGCCGCGGGCCTTGCCGGTGTGGCGCTGGAGGCCACCCTGCGCGAGGACGTCGTGTGGCGGCCGGTGGCGGTGGTGTTCGCCGTATGGCTGTGGCTGCTGCCCCTGTGGCGCCGTACCCGCCCGCTGGCGATGGTGACGCTGGCGTTCGGCTCGGTGGCCCTGCTCCAGGTGGCCTGGCTCGTCGCCGGACCGCGCGAGCCCGTCGGCCTGTACACCGGCACGGTCGTGCTCGTGCTGGTGTACGCGCTGCCCCGGTGGGGATCGGGACGCGAGACCGTGCTGGGCGGCGCTGTGATCCTCGCGGTCGGCACGCTGTGTGCCGTCGCGGACGACACCCCGGTCGTCGAAAAGGTCGTGGGCCTCGTCTTCCTGATGCTGCCCGGGGTGGTCGGCGCTGCCGTGCGGTTCCGGGTGACCGCTCGCGAGCGGCAGGTGGATCAGGTGCGCTCCCGCGAGCGCGAGCAGCTCGCCCGGGAACTGCACGACACGGTGGCCCACCACGTGTCGGCCATGGTGATCATCGCTCAGGCGGGCCGGGTGCTCGCGGGCACCGACCCGTCCGCCGCCGTCGAGGCGCTGGAGGGGGTCGAGGAGGAAGGGGCGCGCACGCTGGAGGAAATGCGCGCCATGGTCGCCGCGCTGCGCGACCGCGGGGTCGGCGCCGAGCTGGCGCCGCCTGCCGGAGTCGCGGATCTGGAGCGCCTGGTGCGCACCCCGGGTGGCCGCCTCAGGGTCGACCTGGGGCTCGACGGCGAACTGGACGCGCTGTCCCCCACCGTGGACGCGGCCGTCTACCGGATCGTGCAGGAGTCGGTGACCAACGCGCTGCGCCATGCGGTCGACGCGACCGATCTCGTCGTCCGGGTCGCCGCGGAACGGCACACGGTACGGGTGAGCGTGCGCGACAACGGCCGGCGCACCGGCCGGGGTCGCGACGGATACGGACTTACCGGACTGCGCGAGCGCGCGACCCTGCTCGGCGGCACACTACGAGCCGGCCCGGGCACCGACCGGGGCTGGCATGTCGAAGCCGAACTGCCGAGAGCGAGGAGCGAGAGCGGTGTCCATTCGCGTCCTCGTCGCTGACGACCAGGCGATCATCCGCAACGGGTTGCGGATCATGCTGAACGCCCAGCCCGGAATCGAGGTGGTCGGTGAGGCCGCCGACGGGCGGGAAGCGGTACGTCTGGCCCGCGAACTGCGCCCCGACGTCTGTCTGTTCGACATCCGTATGCCCGTGATCGACGGGCTCGAGGCCACCCGGCTGGTCGCCGGCCCGGGCGTCGCCGACCCGCTGGTCGTGGTCGTCATCACCACGTTCGACCTCGACGAGTACGTCTATGGCTCACTGCGTGCCGGCGCCCGCGGATTCCTCCTCAAGGACACGGGACCGGACCTTCTGGCGCAGGCCGTACGGTCGGCGTCCGACGGTGAGGCGCTCATCGCGCCCAGCGTCACCGTCCGCCTGCTCCAGACGTTCGCGGACCTGCCCGCCGGCCGGCCCGTGGCCCAGCCCGTCTCCCCCGTCACCGCCCGCGAGGAGCAGGTGCTCCTCGCCGTCGCTCGCGGGCTGACCAACACCGAGATCGCCGATGCACTGCACATCAGCCTCAGCACGGTGAAGACGCATCTGGCCAGCCTGATGGCCAAACTCGGCGCCCGCAACCGGGTCGAGATCGCGATGTGGGCCTACGAAACGCGCCGTATCCTCCCCGCAACCTGAGCCAGGGTGCCGGGCCATGTCCCATGAATGCCCGCCCGGACATCGATGCACCGGTCGGCTCACGACGGCCGCACGTGCCACCCGCCCCAGAGCGTGACGTATCAGGAGGCCGGGAGCCCCGCGGCCCAGGCGTGATCAATACACCTGGGCCGCTTCCTGCGGCGCGTCTTTCGCCGAGCCCTCGGTGCTGCCCCCGGCCGGGTGGTCGACCGAACCCCCGCCCGTGCCGTCCGCCGGTCCGCCGATCGCGACCCTGGGCGACTCGGCGGTCGTGTCACTGTCCGTTCCGGCCGTCGCGTGCTCGGCCGAGCCCCCGGCCGAACCCTGCGCCGAACCTCCGATCGCACCTTCCCCGGAGCCCGCGGCCGCTTCTTCCCCCCGCCCCGGATAGAACTGCGCGTACCACCGCCGCAGCGCCCTGATCCCCTTCTCGTGCGGCAGCAGTACCGGCCGGGGCTGGTGGATCTTGTGGTCCCAGATCCGGACCTCCTCGCGTACCTCGCCCAGTGCCTCGGCCCGGAAGACGAGCTTGAACAGGGGGGTGAAGAAGGGAAGCCAGGCCGGTTTGCGCAGGTAGTACAGCATTCGCAGCTCGCTCGTGCGGTCGTCGACGGGTGTGCTGAGCGCGACGGCCGTGACCGACAGCACCGGCCCGTGGGCCCGCACGACCATCACCCCCGGCCCGTACATGTACGCGTCGAACGTGTTGTCGATGTTCCAGCCGAACACCCGCCTGCTGATCGTCCCCCGGGCCTCGGCGAACGGCCCGTCCTCCCGCCACTCCTGGACCGGCGGCTCACTCTGCCCGTGGATGAAGTGGAAGTGGGACTCGTCGACGATGTTCTCGCGCATCTCCTGGACATGGATCCGCGCCCGGCAGACGTCGTCGATCGGCGAGGCGAAGTCCCGTGACCCCGTCTCCCCGATCTCCGGCACCTCCCACGCCGGCTCGCCCGGCCCGGCGTACACGAACACGAGCCCGCTGTGCTCCCGCACCGGAAACCCGCCGATCGACACCTTGGGCGTCCGCGCGGCGAACGGCGCCTCCACGCACCGCCCGTCCGCCCCGAACCGCCACCCGTGGAACGGGCACTCCACCGTCCCGTCCACGACCTTCCCGCCGACGCCCAGATGCGCGCCGTAGTGCGGACAGTGCGCGTCCCGCACGGCCGCCCGTCCGTCCGTCCCGCGGAACGCGATCAGTGCCCGCCCGAAGTAGTGCAGGCTGACGACCTTCCCCGTCCGCAGCTCCCCGCTGCGCAGCACGGCGTACCACCCGTGGGGCACGCTCGGCATCGGATACTCGTCGGCACGGGGATCACGGGGCAGGGTGGTCGGATCAAGGGTCCGACTGTCATGGCGCTGCCAAAATCGCATGAGATCGATGCTAAGGGCGACCGTGATCCACGACTCCCAACTCGCTCCACCTGGCGGTCAGTTGGCGTCGACGCGCGCACTGACCGCGCGTCCCGCTACGACGGCGGCCCGTACGCCGCGACCATCACATCGAGGGCCACCCTGCTCACGTCCCGGCCCTTGGCATCCGTGGAGTTGACGCTGTAGACGAGCGTGCGGGAGCCGTCGCGGGTGGAGGCGATGGCCGCGTTGTAGCCCCAGCGGCCGCCCGTCTTGCCCCACACCTCACGCCCGCCGAGCACCTTCCTGGCCAGCCCGACGGCGTACTCGGCCGGCTTGCCGCCCGGGAAGGCGGTCACCTTCGGCACCGTGAACATCTCCTCCAGCAGCGGCCCGCGCGGCACGACCCGCCCCCCGAACAGCGCGTGGGTGAACCGCTCCAGATCCGCCGTGGTCGAGACGATGTCCCCGGCCGCCCACCCGTCCGTCACCCCCCACACGGTCACGTCCCGCAGCCCGGTCGACCCGTCGTCCAGCGTCATCCGCTGGTACCCGTGGTTGTGCGGGCCGACGATCCGCGGGTCGGCGCCCGGGAGGTAGGTGTCGCGCAGCCCGAGCGGCCTCAGCACCCGCCGGGTGACCTGCCGCTCGTAGGAGTCCCCGGTCACCCGCTCCACCAGCAGGCCGGCGATCGTGTAGCCGATGTTGAGGTAGTGCTGCCGCTCACCCGGCGCGAACTCACGCTCCTTCGCCGTGGCCGACCGCACCATCGCCTCCGGGTCGTGGACGCGGAAACGGTTCGCGTACCACTCCTCGACCGTCGTCCCCGGGAAGTCGGCCGCCGGGATGCCGTGCGTGTGATCGAGCAACTGCCGGACCGTGACCCCGCCGTACGACGCCGGAATCAGCTCCGGCAGATACGCGCGGACGCTCCGGTCGAGGTCGACCTTCCCCTCGGCGGCCAGCTGCAGCACCACGGCCGCCGTGAACACCTTGGTCACGGACCCCACCCGGAAGCGGGCGTGCGGATCGGCGGCGCGGCCGGTCGTCAGGTCGCGCACCCCCGAACTGCCCCGCCACACCCCGTCGGTGCCCCCGACCCGTACGAGCGCGGCGGTGGCGTCGGCGGCGGGCAGTCCGGCGACGGCGGCCTCCAGCGCGGCGGCCGTCGCGGGGTCCGTCCGCGACGGCGCGGTCACGGCCCCGGGGCCGCCCGACGAGGAGGCGGTGGCCGGCAGGGCCGCCGGACCCGTCACCACCCCGAGGACGAAGACGGCGGCGAGCAGTGAACGGGTGGCGCGCTTCATGGTCAACTCCGTTGATGTGAGCCGGTGTTCGCGACCCTGCGGCGGGTCGCTCTCGACGGCTCCATCCTGCTGACCGGCGGCCCCGGCGCGGATCGCCCGCGCCGGGGGTCTTCGGGGTCCGGGTGCGGTCACTTCCTCGCCGACGCGGGGGAGGAACCGGGCCGGAGGACTCCCCCGGGCGGGGGACCCGCGGCCGGGGCGCGCGCGTCCCCCGCCGCGATCAGACCGGTCTCGTAGGCGCAGATCACCGCCTGGATGCGGTCCCGCAGTCCGAGCTTGGCGAGCACGTTGCCGACATGCGTCTTGACCGTGTGGTCGCTGACGACCAGTTCGGCGGCGATCTCGGCGTTCGACAGCCCCCGCGCCAGCAGCAACAGCGTCTCGCGCTCCCGCCCGGTCAGCACGTCGAGCCGGGGGTCGGGCCGCGCGGCCCGGGCGGCGGCCGGCCGCGTGTACTGCTCCACCAGCCGCCGCGCCACGGACGGCGCGAGCAGCGAGTCGCCCCGCGCCACGACCCGTACGGCGTGCACGAGGTCGTCGCGCCGGACGTCCTTCAGCAGGAACCCGCTCGCCCCCGCGTGCAGCGCCTCGTACACGTACTCGTCGGTGTCGAAGGTCGTCAGCATCACGACCCGGCAGCCACCGTCCCCGCCGCCCGCGCCCCCGCTCTCCCTGATCGCCCGGCAGGCCTCGATCCCGTCCGTCCGGGGCATCCGGACGTCGAGCAGTGCCACGTCGGCGCGGTGCCGCCGCACCGCCTCGACCGCCGCCGCCCCGTCACCCACCTCGGCGACCACCTCGATGTCCGGCTGCACGTCGAGGATCAGCGCGAAGCCACTGCGCACCAGCTCCTGGTCGTCGGCCACGACCACCCGGATCGTCAACGCCCCGCCCCCGCTCCGGTCGTCGTGCCCGCGAGGGGCGCCACCGGTATCCGTACGCGCACCCCGAACCCCCGTCCGCCGGGCCCCGCCCCGGTCTGCGCCGTGCCGCCGTGCGCGGCCGCCCGCTCCCGCACCCCGACGAGCCCGTGCCCGCCGGCGTGCCCGGCGCGCGGCCCGCGCCCGTCGTCCGTCACCTCCACACGCACGTCGTCGTCCCCGTAGACGAGCCGCACGGAGACCGTACGGGCGTGCGCGTGCCGGACCGTGTTCGTCAGCGCCTCCTGCACGATCCGGAACACGGACGCCCCGGTGGCACCCGGCAGCGGCCGCTCCCGCCCCTCCACCTCGTGCACGACGTCGAGCCCGCTGCCCCGCACCCGGTCCAGCAGCGCGGCCAGATCCCCGATCCCCGGCTGCGGCTCCCGGGGCGCGCGCCCCTCCCCAGCGCCCTCCCCGGCCCCCTCTTCGGTCTCTTCCCGCAGCACGCCCAGCATCCGCCGCAGCTGGACCATGGCGTCCCGTCCGGCCTCGGAGATCGCGTCGAAGGCGGCCTCGGCCCGCTCCGGCGCCGTCCGCACGGCCACCGGCCCGGCCTCCGCCTGCACGATCATCAGACTCACGGCGTGGGACAGGATGTCGTGCATCTCGCGGGCGATCCGGGCCCGTTCGCGCGCGGCGGCCCGCTCGGCCTCGACACGGTGCGCCCGCTGGCGGGCGTCGGTCAGCCGCCCGAAGACGTAGGCCGCCGCGAACACGAAGGCGGAGAAGGCCAGTTCACGCGCCGACCGGCTGTTGAGCCCCACCCCCACCGGCACCGCGACCAGCACGAGCACCCCGGTGACCAGCCGTTTCCACGGCGGCGAGAGCACGGCGACCGTATAGACGATCACCAGCCCGTTGTACGGCAGCGGCTGCCCGGGCCCGTCCAGCGCCACCTGGTAGACCAGGCTGGTCACCATGATCGCCAGCAGCGCGGCGATCGGGGCCCGCCGCCGCCACACCAGCGGCACCACGGTCAGCGTCGTCAGCCCGTACGCCGCCCAGGTCGCCGGCGGCATCCCGGCCGCCCGCGGCACCACGAACGGCATCGTCACCGCCCCCTGCACCAGCAGCGCGACCCCGGCGTCGACCACCCACGGATATCCCTCCGCAAGCACCCGCCCCCGCTCCCACCACTCCCGCACGCCGCGCCCACCCCGTATGCCACTCACGACTCTCCACCTCACACCCTCCTCCGCACGGCGCGAAGAAGAACCGACCCCACCGCTTGTGAAGAAACCTGTGCGAGCCCTTACCGGCCCGTACGTGGTCCGCACCGAACGGCGACGGCATGATGACCAGCGGAGTCCGAGGGGCACCCCTGGGGTTCCAGGGCGAGCCCGAGGGAGGGTGGCATGAGGTCGCGCTTGGTGTGGATTCCGGGCCGGGGAGAACGCGCCATGGTCGAACAGAACCAGCCGTACACGGTGATCCTGCTCAAGTTCTTCGTCCTGGTCGGCCTGCTGTCCACGCCGGCGCTCGTCTTCCACTGGGGCGCGTGGCTCCCGTTCGCCGGCGCCGGCGTCTACCTGCTCTGGGAAGTACGCCGTCTCCACAGTGCGTTCGACGAACTCGCCCACCTCTGGAACGAACGGAACCAGCGGGAACAGCGGCACGGGCGGCAGCATCAGCACCCGCAGGAACAGGAACAGGAGCCGGCGACGCGCGAGAGCTGAGCGCGCTCAGCGCACGGGCGTCGGCGGCGATGCCGTACTCCGCCGCCGTACGAGCCGCGTGGGCACGAGCGTCGTACCGTGCTCCCCGCTCTCCTGCCCGTCCCGCCGGCCCTGGCTCTCCACCCCGCCCTCCCGCATCTTGCTCAGCACCCCCTCCACACACAGCCGCCCCACCTCCGCGAAGTCCTGGTGGACGGTGGTGAGGGGCGGCAGGAAGGACGCGGCCTCGGGAATGTCGTCGAACCCGACGACACTGACGTCCTCGGGAACGCGACGCCCACGCTCGTTCAGGGCCCGCAGCAACCCCAGTGCCATCTGGTCGTTCGCGACGAACACGGCCGTGCAGTCCGTCTCCTCGGCGATCCGCAGCCCGGCCCGGTACCCGGACTCCGCCGACCAGTCGCCCCGTACCAGCGGCGGCGCCTCGCACCCGGCCTCGTCGAGCGTGGCGCGCCAGGCGTTGGCCCGCCGCTGCGCCGCGAAGGAGTCCTCGGGCCCGGCCAGATGCCACACCGTCGCGTGCCCCAGCTCCAGCAGATGCCGTACGGCGTCCCGCGCGCCGCCCGCCTGGTCGGTGTCGACGACGGTGTACCGGTCCCCGGCGTCCGAGTCCGCCACCACCACCTGCACCCCGGGCGGCACCGACACGGTCGCCGCGTCCAGCAGATGCACCTCCATGATGACGATCACGGCGTCCACGGCCAGCTCCCCGAGCCGTGAGAACGCCCCGTTCACCTCGTCCTGCGTCGGTACGGCGACGGGCAGCAGCGTGACCGCGTACCCCTCCCGCGCGGCGGAGGTGGCGATCGCGTCGAGCGTGCGGATGTTCCCCAGGGTGGAGAGGGAGAAGGTGATCACGCCGAGCGTCCGGAACTCCCCGCGCCGCAGCGCCCGCGCGGCGCTGTTGGGCCGGTACCCCAGCTCCCGCATCGCGGTGAGCACCTGCCGCCGGGTGTCCTCGTTGACCCCGGCGAACCCGTTGGACACCCGGGAGACGGTCTGGGAGGAGACACCGGCGAGCCGCGCGACGTCACCCATGGAGGGCCCCTGCCGGGGCCGGGCGGAGCGTCTCCTCGTCGTGCTACGACCGTCGGTCGCGTCCACCTGATTCCCCCGACTCTTCCTGCTGGTCCGGCCCTTGTGCCACTTCCGGCACTTCCGGAACGACGTGTTGATCTCTTACCAATCCTTGACCGCCGCGATTCGGACAGTGTAGACATCCGCCTCAGTGGATGTTTACGTAAACATGCATCGAGACAAACCCTATGAGAGCGCAACGAACCGCTCCGTACCAGTCTGAACCCGTACCAGTCTGAGCCCTCAGCAGTCCGAACCGCACCACCACGCGTCGCACGAACCGCACCACGCCGAACGCCGGCCCCTTTCTCCGTGTCTCGCCGGGACGCGACCCACGGAAGAGTTGGAGTACTCGAATGGCACACCGCACCCGTACGAGACGGCTCTTGGGGGCCATCGGCGTCACGGCCCTGGCCACCGGAACGGCCATGGCCACGACCTCGCTGCCGCTGGCGCACGCCGACACGGCCGCCGTCGCCTCGGTGACGGTCCGCCCCGACCCCTCCTACAAGGCGGCCGGCTTCGAGGGCTGGGGCACCAGCCTGGTGTGGTTCGCCAACGCCACCGGCGACTACCCCCCGGAGGTCCGCGAGAAGCTGGCCGACCTCCTCTTCGGCAAGGACGGCCTCGACCTCAACATCGCCCGCTACAACATCGGCGGCGGCAACGCCCCCGACGTCAAGGACTACCTGCGGGCCGGCGGCGCGGTGGAGGGCTGGTGGAAGGCCCCGGCGGGCACCACCCGCACGGACGTCGACTGGTGGAGCGCCGACGACAAGAACGACTGGAACAAGGACGCCGACGCCACCCAGCGCTGGTGGGTCGACCGCATCAAGAACGACATCGACCACTGGGAGACCTTCAGCAACTCCCCGCCGTGGTTCATGACGGAGAGCGGCTACGTCTCCGGCGGCTTCGACTCCTCCAAGGACCAGCTGAAGGCCAGTTCGGTCGACGACTTCGCCAAGTACCTGGTCGGCGCCACCGAGCGCCTGGAGAAGGCGCACCACATCAAGGTCGACACCCTCGACCCCTTCAACGAACCCAACACGAACTACTGGGGCACCAAGCTCGGCGCGGACGGCCAGCCCACCGGCGGCCGCCAGGAGGGCGCCCACATCGGCCCGGAGCTGCAGCAGAAGGTCCTCAAGGCGCTCGCCCCGGTCCTGGACAAGTCCCGTACGGACGCGGAGATCTCCGCGATGGACGAGACCAACCCGAGCATCTTCGCCACGAACTGGAACTCCTACCCCCAGGAAGTCCGCGACCTCGTCGGCCAGATGAACGTCCACACCTACGGCACCGGCCAGCGCACCATGGTCCGTGACCTCGCCAAGGCGGCCGACAAGCCGCTGTGGATGAGCGAGGTCGAGGGCGACTGGGGCGACGGCCAGAGCTTCACCGACATGCGCCCCGGCCTGGGCCTCGCCCAGCAGATGGTCAACGACCTGCGCGAACTGGAGCCCCAGGCCTGGGTCTTCTGGCAGCCGGTCGAGGACTACGACAACATGAAGCCGGGCGGCGAGTCCGCCAAGGGCGGCAACTGGGGCTCCATCCAGATGTCGTTCTCCTGCAAGTCGACGGACACGCTGAAGTCGTGCCCCATCTACACGAACACCAAGTTCGACACGGCCCGTAACTTCACGCACTACATCAAGCCGGGCGACCGCCTCATCAAGACCGACGACACGTCGAGCACGGCCGCGGTCGCGAAGAAGGGCAAGAAGGCGACGGTCGTCCACGTCAACAGCACGACGGCACCGCGCGCGGTGACGCTCGACCTCTCCCGCTTCGGCGACGTCGGCAAGCACGCGCGGGTCACCCCGGTGGTGACGGACGCCTCCGGCAAGCTGGTCCGCCAGAAGGCCGTGGACGTCCGGGACAAGAAGGCCACCATCACGGTCCCGGCCCAGTCGGTGACGTCGTTCCTGATCAGCAACGTCTCGGGCGTCGCCACCTCCGCCGCCGAGCTGCAGGACGACCACACCTACACCCTGACCGGCGTCCAGAGCAGCAAGAACCTGGCCGTCGCCGCCGACGGCAAGAGCCTGGTCATCAAGAACCCGAACACGACCGCCGCCGCCGGCCAGCGATGGACCCTGGACCGCGTCGGCACCGGCCCGACGGACAACCGCACCCGCTACGTCCTGACCGAGGCGGCCTCCCACAAGCGCCTGGCGGTCCGGGGCGGCTCCCTGGTCGCCGAGCCCGACACGGGCACCCGCGACAAGGCCGCCCAGTGGATCCTCTCCACCACCGGCGACTCCACCTGGACCCTGGTCAACGCGGCCACCGGCCAACTCACCGACGTCGGCGGCCAGTCCACCAACGACGGCGCGGGCGTGGGCCTCTGGATCCCCAACTCGGGCTCGAACCAGCGCTGGAAGCTGACGGATGTGACGCCGGCTTCGTAGCCGCCGGAAGCGACCGGGACCCGCGTCCACGGCCCACGAGGAAGCCCCAGGCATCGTCCTGGGGCTTCCTCGTGCGCTCGTGCCCTGACGCGTTCGCACCGGACGTTCCCCTGGGCACCGTCCGATGGCCAGCCTCTCCGGGCGTCGAGCGGGGTGGTGTCTGGCGGCTCTGCGCCGGGGCCGGTGGGGTGCCGGTGCGCCTGTCGTCGAGCGCCGTAGGCTCCCGCAAGGGCTCTGCTTGAATCGGCCCATGCTTTCCACCGACGCACCGGACGAGCCCCGACAGACAGGGGAGTTCGCCGTCTTCTTCGGTGGGGCGTCCGTGGCGTGCTGGTTCTGCTGTCCGTTCTGGATCCTCGTCTCCGTGGCCGCCCTGCCCCTGGCCCTCGTCGGCCTCGCGCGGGCCTGGATCGAGTACCGGGCGTCGGCGCAGGGCCGGGCGAACAGGTCGCGAGCCGTCGCGGGCGGCGCGCTGTCCCTTCTGGGAGCAGCCGCGGCGGTCGCCTACCAGATCTTCCTGGCCACCCACCCGGACCTTCCCGTCCAGGAGTAGCGGCTCCGCCTGGCCGTAGTCCCCTCGTCTCCTTCCGACTGCTGTCCACGGTGCCGCGATCTCACCGGGCACCCGGTCCGCACGCGCTGATGGGTTACTGGGGGGTCGCGGCCGATTAGATCCGCAGCCAGGGCGAGGAGTCGTTGCGGGATGCGGAGGAGTCGGCTCGAACAGTCGAGAAGGCTTGCGTCGTGGCAGGGCTGCCCTGTGCGCCCGCTAGCCGGTGCCGCCTGGCGAACCCGGCCCCCTTGCGGTCTCACACACGCCGACGTTCGGGGTCTGGACCGTGAGCCGGGCCGGGCCGCCGCCGCGTCGGTTCCGCATCGTGTGAAGCCTCGTGCGTGGCCTCGGTCGCGAGTTCGGTCACCTGGAAAGAATGTCCGGTGCACCGAACCTCCGCCGGGCAATACCCCTCTTGAGGTGCGTAGGCGCGCATCGACCTGGCGCGCCGATTCGTACGCGAGGGGAATCCGTAACTTCATGAAGAGCAAGCTGACCGTCATGGCCCTTGCGGCCGTCGTCGCCGCCGGTACTGCCGCTACCGCCTTACCTGCCTCGGCCGCCGCCAAGGCCGCGCCCACCCGCTGCCACACGGCCGACCTGAAGGCCGGCTTCGCCACCGGGGGTGACGCCGCGCCGGAGATGGGGCAGACCGAGAAGCAGACGCAGGCGTACATCTGGTTCACCAACCAGAGTGAGCGCACCTGCACCCTGTCCGGGTTCGCCGGTGTCGACATGGTCGGCGCGCAGACGACCGACGGCACCTGGTCACTGGTGCGCTCCTCCAGGACGCCCTCGAAGCTGACCCTGGAGCCGGGTGGCACGGTGGACTTCAGCATCACGCTGCTCCCGGTGGCCGCTTCCACTCCGAAGGCGGAGAAGTTCGTTCCGGCGAAGTTCGTGGTGACCCCGCCGGACGAGACGAAGTCCTTCACCCTGAAGTGGCCGTTCGGCGGCCAGATCCTGAAGCAGGACGGCGCCACCCACCCGGGCACCTTCCTCAACCCGATCGGGCTGTGACCATCCTGACCTGCGTCTGAGCCCTCCTCAGGCGGTATCGGCGGCGGCCACCGCCGGACTCGCGGAACGAGTCCAGGCCCCTGGGCGGAGCGGTGGCCACGTCCGAGAGGTGGTACGCCCGGTGCCTTCCCTCAGACCTTGATGACGGTGATGCGGGAGCCGCACAGGGCGGTCAGGTCCTCGGGGTCCGAGGTGAGGACCGTCGTGGGGCCGGGGGCGGCGAGGGCGGTGGCGCCGAGCATGGCGTCGATGGCGTACTCGTGGCCGTGCAGGCCGCGTCGGCGAGGAGTTCGACGGCGTGGCGGGCGATGGGCTCGGTGACCGGTTCGATGACGAGACGGGAGAGGGTCCATTCGAGGGCCGGGCGGTTGATCCGGGGGTGGACCACTTCCACCAGGCTTTGGCCAGCCCTTCGATACCCAGGAGCGGGGTGGCACCCCAGGAGCGGGTCATACGGCGCTCGCACGGCCCTGGGCCTGCTGCCGTCGGGTCTCGTGGAGCTGGTCGCGCAGGGCCTGGATCTCTTCGTAGGTGACGGGCCCGTGCTCGGCCTCCGCGACCTGGATGAGCTCGTTGAGATTGTCCCGCTCGATCTGGCGTGCGACGGCGGCGGCCACATAGGCGGACAGGCCGGAGGGGCCGCTGCGGGCTTTGGCCGCCTCGGCGATGTCGCGCGGCATGGTGATCGAGTACTTACCGGTAGGGGCACTCATGCCACTCATCCTGCCTCCGATCCTGCCTCCGATCCTCCCTCTCGTTCCGCACCGAAGCCCCACATGTCACGCCATATACGCCGCGCAGAGCACCGGTCCGTCGAATCGCAGATCACGCTGACCAGCACGAACCTTGTGACAGAGACTCGGCAACTGCTTCACTGTGGCGACCTACGGGCCGTGCGGCAGTCTCGCCATCTCTGCTGCTGTCATGCCGTCATTCAGAAAGCGTGAGGCATGAACGATTCAGCGCTGATCACCACCGGCTTGCCCGTCGCGCTCGCCGTCATCATGTTCGGCCTCGGGCTCTCGCTCACCACGGGCGACTTCAAGCGGGTGGCCCGTTCGCCGAAGGCGGTCGTGTTCGCCCTGACCGTGCAGATAGCGGTGCTGCCGCTGCTCGCCTTCGGGCTGGTCGAACTCTTCGACGTGGACCCGCTGCTCGCCGTGGGCGTGATGCTGCTGGCCGCCTCCCCGGGCGGCACCACCGCCAACCTCTTCAGCCACCTGTTCCGCGGCGATGTGGCGTTCAACATCACCCTCACCGCCATCAATTCCGTGCTGGCCGCCGTCACCATTCCCCTCATCACCAACCTGGCCATCAACTACTTCGATGCCGAGGGCGACCTGGGACTGCAGTTCGGCAAGGTGTTGCAAGTGATCGCCATCGTGCTCGTCCCGGTCGGTCTCGGGATGCTCGTCCGGAAGCGCTCCGCGGACTTCGCCGCCCGCGCGGACCGCCCGGTCCGCGTGTTCTCCATCGTCATCCTGGTCGCGGTGTCCCTGGGGGCGCTGTTGGGAGAGCGGGAGAACCTCGCGGACTACCTTCGCCAAGTCGGCCTGGTCACCGGCCTCTTCTGTCTGGCGAGCCTCTGTATCGGCTACGGCGGCGCCAAGGCCCTTCGCCTGAACGAGCCCCAGGCTGTCGCCAGCGCCATGGAGGTGGGCATCCACAACACCACGGTGGCCCTCACCATCGCCCTGAGCATTCTCGACAGCACCGAGGTGGCGGTTCCCAGCGCTGTCTACTCGGTTCTCATGTATGTGTTGGCGACGGCTTTCGGCTACGCCATCACCCGGAACCGCTCAGAGAATCCTTCGACGGCGAGCTGAGCCCGTGAGCGCGTACGGAGAGGGAGGGACGGCCGTGACGACCATCGCGGTGACCGGGCATCTTGATCTGACCGAGAACACCGTCCCCCTGGTGCGGGCGGCCCTGGACGCACTGCTCAGGCCCTACGCCGCCGACGGGGGACTCGTCGGGGTGTCGTGTGTCGCCAAGGGGGCCGACACCCTGTTCGCCGAGGCCGTGCTCGCGCTCGGGGGGCGGCTGGTCGTCGTCACGCCGTCGCGGGACTACCGCCGGAACACGGTCGAGGCCGAGCACGGGGCGTCCTACGACCGGTTGGTCGAAGCCGCCGAGGAGGTCGTCGCGCTGCCCTACGAGACGGCCGGACGGCAGGCGTACGAGGCCGCCAACGCCGTACTCGTCGCGCGCGCCGACCGTCTCGTCGCCGTGTGGAACGGCGCACCGCCGACCGGCAACGGCGGCGGCACCGCCGACGCCGTCCTCGACGCCCGAGCGGCCGGCATCCCCGTGGACGTGGTGTGGCCGGACGGGGCCGCCCGGCGGGGCTGAGGGAAGCGGGGGAGAGCGGGTCCCCCGGGGGTGCGGGTGGCCGCACCCCCGGTTCGGTGAGGGCCGCATGGTCCTGGGCACTCGTGTGCGGGACCGTGGAGTGAGGCGGGTTCCGCGAGCGCACGGTTCCCAGACGGAGGGAGACTCCCCATGAAGTCGACGCGGCCTTCGAAGACGAGCGCCACCGGGACGGAGACGCACGCCCCCGAGGCACGGGACGAGAGCGGCTTCGGTCCGTTCCTCGTCGCGTGGGACCGGGCGCACCCCGCCCCCGTCTCCGACCCCGACTGGCGGCATCTGCTGGACGAGATGGTGCACCCCGGCACCACCCGGGCCTTCCACCGGCTGGCCGAGGCCAGGGCGGTCGCCTGAGACGTCGTCGTCCTGACCACGTCGGGACGAAGTCAGGACGAAGCCCCAGGACGAAGTCAGGACGAAGCCCCAGGACGAAGCCCCAGGACGAAGCCCCAGGACGACGTCAGGACGACGTCAGGACGACCGGCGGCCGCGTCGCCCGCGTCGCCGCGTCATCGCGACGTCAGGACGACCAGCCGCTGCGTCGCCCGCGTCATCGCGACGTAGTGGTCCACCGCCCCCTCGATGCCCTCGCCGAAGTCCTCCGGATCGATGAGGACCACGAGGTCGAATTCGAGGCCCTTCGACAGCTCGGGGGTCAGGGTGCGGACCCGGGGCGACGTAGGGGTCGTACGGGGCGACCCCGGCGCCGCGATGACGCAGGCGATACCGTCCGCGTGGGTGGCCAGCCACGTCTCCAGGGTCTCGTCCAGGTCCGAGACCGGGCCGTGGACGACCGGGACGCCCCCGCTGCGGATCGAGGTAGGGACGTTCGCGTCGGGAAGCATCGCCCGGATCACCGGCTCCGCCTCCGTCATGATCTCCTCCGGCGTCCGGTAGTTGATCGTCAGGGACGCCAGGGTGACGCGGTCGAGGCCCACGCGCTTCAGGCGTTCCTGCCAGGACTCCGTGAAGCCGTGCCGGGCCTGGGCGCGGTCGCCGACGATGGTGAAGCTCCGGGACGGGCAGCGCTGCAACAGCATCTGCCACTCCGCGTCCGTCAGCTCCTGCGCCTCGTCCACGACGACATGGGCGAACGGACCCGCGAGCAGGTCGGGATCGGCGACGGCCAGCTCGGAGTCGTCCACCAGGCTGACCTGCGCGTCCTCGCCCCGGAGCATGTTCACCAGGCCGATGCCCTCGTCCCCGTCGGCGCCGGAGTTGGCCACGGCCTGGACCAGGTTGTCGACGACCTGGCTCATGCGCTCACGCTGCGCGGCGAGGGTCGCCGCGTGGCGGCGCTTGCGGCGGGCCGTCTCCGGGTCGCCGAGGCGCTGACGGGCCGCGTCCAGGAGGGGAAGGTCGGACGTCGTCCAGGCCTGGGGCTCCTCGCGCTGGAGCCGCTGAACCTCCTCGCGGCCGAGCCAGGGCGCGCACATCCGGAGGTACGCCGGCACCGACCACAGGTCTCCGACCAGGTCCGCAGCTTCGAGGAGGGGCCAGGCGCGGTTGAAGGTCGTGACCAGGTCGCGGTGTTGGAGGAGTGACCTGCGCAGGAGCGCGGGGGTGGGGGCGGCGGAGGTCTCCGGGTCGGGATCGGGGTCGGCCTCGGCGTCGTGCTTGTCCGTCAGGATCGTCAGGAGCTCCTCCCAGACCTGGTGCCTGGCCTCGTTGTGCGGGGTGCCGGGTTCCGCCGCGTCGAAGGCGGCCGCCCAGTCCTCGGGACTCAGCCAGATGTCGGACCAGGGGGTGGTGACCGTCATGCCCTTGGCGGGGGGTTCCTCGTAGAAGCGGACGGCCTTCTCGATCGAGCCCACCAGAGCCGCCGACGACTTCAGGCGCGCCACCTCCGGGTCGCTCTCCGTACCGGCCGCCGCCCCCTCCGCGACCAGGTCGCGCAGGATGCACGTCTGTACGCCCTCCTCGCCGAGGCTCGGGAGCACGTCGGCGACGTAGGAGAGGTACGGGCGGTGCGGACCCACGAAGAGGACGCCGCCCCGGCGGTGGCCGAGCCGGGGGTCGGAGTGGAGCAGGTACGCCGAGCGGTGCAGGGCGACGACGGTCTTGCCGGTGCCGGGGCCGCCGTCCACGACCAGCGCGCCCCGGGAACTCGCGCGGATGATGGCGTCCTGGTCGGCCTGGATGGTGCCGAGGACGTCCCGCATGCGCTCCGACCGGTTGGTGCCGAGGCTGGCGATGAAGGCGGACTGGTCGTCGAGGGCCGCGGCGTGGTGGCCGGTGAGTCCGTCCAGTTCGTCGCGGGAGAACACCTCGTCCCAGTAGTCGCTGATCCGGCCGTTCGTCCAGCGGTAGCGGCGGCGGCTCGTCAGGCCCATCGGGTTGGCGTGGGTCGCGCCGAAGAACGGCTCGGCGGCCGGGGAGCGCCAGTCGATCAGCAGACGGCGGCCGGTCGCGCTGTCCGTGAGGCCGAGGCGGCCGATGTAGACGGGGTCGGGGTCGTCCGGAGTCACCATGTGGCCCAGGCACAGGTCCAGCCCGAAGCGGCGCAGGGTGCGCAGGCGGGCGGTCAGACGGTGGACCTCCGTGTCCCGGTCCATCGCGTGCCGGCCCATCCCGCCGGGAGCCCTGCGCGCGGCGTCGAGCTGGGCGGACACCTCGGCGATCGACTGGGCGAGGCAGGCGGCGAGCGCGGCGAAGTACCGCTCGTCGGCGGCGATCAGCGCCGGGTCGGCCTTGGCGGAGAGGCGGTCGGGGAGGTCGAACGCGCTGGGGCTGGTGGTCGGGGGGTTCATGTCAATCGCTCCGAACGCTCCGAATGGGGGGTTGTCTACGACCATGGGTGCTGCTGGGTGTCCTGCCTGCGGTGTTACTGGTCCTCCTGGGGGTGTGTGGGACAAGCCTGCACGGTCGGTGGTGCAGGGTGCGTGGTGGGTCGCTCGGTGGTGTCGCCCGGCGGGTGGGTGGCTCAGCCGCGCACGACCGTGTCGAGGAGCAGCTTCGCCGCCACCGCCGCCCCGTCCGTACGGACCGTGGCGGCGACGTCGGCCGCCCGTACGCGCGTCCCGGGCGCCAGGGCCACATCCAGCGCCGCCGACAGGGACGCGAAGGTCGGGGCCGGGCCGTCGTGCGC
The DNA here is from genome assembly GCF_053593335.1 of Streptomyces sp. NPDC002324. NCBI lineage: Bacteria > Bacillati > Actinomycetota > Actinomycetes > Kitasatosporales > Streptomycetaceae > Streptomyces > Streptomyces sp. NPDC002324. The sequence goes on along the minus strand of NZ_JBSFCF010000001.1, from coordinate 81,466 downwards.
CGCGCCGATGCCGAGGGCGGCGACCCGGCCCGCGAAGTACGGCTGGTCCCCGCCCTGGGCCACCACCACCTGCGGCGCGCCCGCCCAGGCCGCCGTGGTCGTCGTACCCGAGCCGCCGTGGTGGACCACGGCGGCGACCCGGCGGAACAGGGCGTGGTGGTTGGCCTCGCCGACGACGAAGCAGTCGTCCCGGTCGTCGACCGGCGCCAGCTCCGCCCAGCCCCGGGAGACGACGGCGCGGCGGCCCTGTGCGCGGACGGCCTCGACGCAGGCGCGGGCGGCGGCCCCGGAGTCGCCCAGAGCCATGCTGCCGAAGCCGACGTACACGGGTGGTGCGCCGGCGTCCAGGAAGGCCGTCAGCTCGGGCGGGAGCGGGCGTTCGTCGGGCACGATCCAGGTGCCGGTCTGGACGACGCCGGGGGCGGATGATCCCTGTCGCGGGTCCGGGGCGGGGCCACGAGACGCCCCCGCGTCCCACGGGTCGAGCACCGGGTCCGTCGCCAGCCACGGGTGATCGGTGAAGACGTGGTCGCGCACCTCGTCCACCGGTGCCAGACCGACCGACGCCCGCCGCTCGTTGACCACCTCGCGGAACAAGTCGTTCGCGCTCCGGGCGTCCACGTCCCACAGCGCACGGTTGTCGGTCTCGTCCGGCGGCAGAGGCCTGCCCGGCCGCGGCATGGGCGGATGGTGCGGTGACGGCAGGGAGACGGACTGGAAGCTCGCGTACACGTACGGGATGTCCAGCCTGTCGGCCACCGCCCGCACACAGGCGGCGGCCGGGAGCAGGCCCGTCGCCACCAGCACATCGCAGCCCTCGGCCGCCTCGGCGACGGTGTCGAACCGCGCGAGCAGCTCGGCCGCGCGCCGGGGCACGCCGTCCGCCGTCGGCGGCGTGGCCGCGGTCATCAGCGCGCGCACCGGCCGACCGAACGGCACCAGCGGTACGTCGACCCCGGCCAGCCGTCGCGCGAACTCCTCGTCCGGCGGCGCGCACACGCGCACCTCCACGCCGAGTTCGCGCAACCGGACCGCCAGCCCCAGCAGCGGCTCCAGCCCTCCACGCGAGTCGTAGTTCGCCAACAGCACACGCATGCAACGCCCCCGGTTCCCCTCGACACTGGCTCAGGCCGGAGATTCTGCGCCACGACGGGGGCCTTGCCGCAAGCCCCCCGGTGCGCTATACGTTGAGAGTGGCAAGGAGAGCGTGACCTCCTTGCCTTCGCTTTTGCCCGGGCGCCGAGGGCGCGCGACGCCACGTGGTGGTCACAACGCGGCGGAGCGCTGAGGGTCCGTACACGGCCGCGGCTCGGGTGGGGCTTCTCGCGCAGTTCCCCGCGCCCCTGAAAGCCGGGCCCTGCGGGCCCGAAGCCACGCATGAGCCCCTTGCACCGTCAGGACCCCTGGGCCAGGTGCACCCCGCCCCCCGGACCCACTGAGCCGAGACCATCGAGCCCGGCAGCGCTCGTTCACAACCTCGGATGGGAAGCCGGTAGCAAGGCGATCCCAACCACCCCCAACGCCCTCGCACCAGTCCCGCCTTTGGGCTCCCCGGCACTCCTGAACAGCAGTTGTCCGCCCCTCTGAGGCGGCACTCCACCACTCTCCCGCGGATTCATCCATGTGAACACAACTCACGTACCAGTCTATTGACGTGTCCAGAACATCCTCCGACACTCAACTGGAGAAAGCGCTTTCTGACTCTCATCGGCCAACCCGTCCAGGAGATCAACGATGCATACGACGCATATGAGACCCGTCATGGCGACGGCGAGCGCGGCTCTGGTGGCAGGCCTGCTGGTCGCGGCGGCCGGTACGGCGGCGCGGGCCGCGAGCGCGCGGTACGAGGCCGAGGTGTCGCCGGCCGTCTGCACCGGCACGATCGACTCCGACTGGGCCGGATACTCGGGCAGCGGATTCTGCAACGGCACCAACGCCGCCGGGGCCTACGCGCAGTTCACCGTGACCGCACCCGCATCGGGCACGGCGACCCTGTCCGTACGGTTCGCCAACGGCACCACCGGCGCCCGGGCCGCGAGCGTCACGGTGAACGGCACCACCGCCGCGACCACGTCCTTCGAGAGCACCGGCACCTGGACGGCGTGGACCACCAAGACGCTGACCGTGCCGGTGACGTCGGGCAGCAACGTCATCCGCGTCAACCCCACCGCCGCCACCGGCCTGCCCAACATCGACTACCTCGACGCGACCGTGCCCGACGGCGGCACCACGCCCCCGCCGTCGACCGGCTCCACGCTGTACGTCGCGCCGAGCGGGACGGACTCCGCGGCCGGCACGATCTCCGCCCCCACCACCCTGACCTCGGCGATCAGCCGTATCACCGCGGGCGGCACCATCTACCTGCGCGGCGGCACGTACGCCCAGGCCGCGACCGTCACCATCCCGGCCGGCAGCTCCGGAACCGCCGCCGCCCGCACCAAGCTCTCCGCCTACCCGGGTGAGAAGCCGATCCTCAACTTCTCGGCCCAGAGCGAGAGTTCGTCGAACCGGGGCCTCCAGCTCAACGCCTCGTACTGGCACGTCTCCGGGCTGATCGTCGAGCGCGCCGGCGACAACGGCATCTACGTCGGCGGCAGCGACAACATCATCGAGCGGACCGTGACGCGGTTCAACCGGGACACGGGGCTGCAGTTGGGCCGGATGGCCTCCACCACCCCCGCCGCCGACTGGCCCTCGGACAACCTGATCCTGAGCGCCGAGTCGCACGACAACGCCGACTCCGACGGCGAGGACGCGGACGGGTTCGCGGCGAAGCTCACCACCGGCACGGGCAACGTCTTCCGCTACGCCGTGGCCCACAACAACATCGACGACGGCTGGGACCTCTACACCAAGACGGACACCGGCCCCATCGGCCCGGTGACCATCGAGGACTCGCTCGCCTACGTGAACGGCACGCTCACCGACGGCTCGCAGGCCGGCAACGGCGACCGCAACGGCTACAAGCTCGGCGGCGACGACATCGCCGTGAACCACGTCGTCCGGCGCAGCATCGCCTACGACAACGGCAAGCACGGTTTCACGTGGAACAGCAACCCGGGCTCGATGGCGGTCTCCGGGAACGTGAGCATCGACAACACCGAGCGGAACTTCAGCTTCGACGGCGGTACGTCGGTGTTCCGCGACAACACGTCGTGCCGCAGCGGCAGCGGTACGAACGACCGGATCATCGGCAGCTCCGACAGCTCCAACCAGTTCTGGTCCGGGACGAACGGCTCCCGCTGCTCCTCGTACTCCGGCGGCCTGCACTGGTCCTTCGGCGGCGACGGCAAGCTGAACGTCACCTTCGGATAGTCCCCGCCCCGCCGTTGCCCCGCCCTCGCCCCTGCCCGTGACGGTCCGCCCTCACGGACGGGGGCTCTCCCCTGCCCGACCGTCGCCGGAACCCGGACCCGGACCCGGACCCGGACCCGGACCCGCACCCGCACCCGCACCCGCCCCGTCCACGAAGGCCGTCACCGCCCGCGCGTACGCCTCCGGATGGGTCACGTGCGGGATGTGGCCCGCGCCCTCGAACGTGAACGTGTCCGCCTGGGGGAGGGCCTCCATGAGCCGCCCGGTGATCGGGGCGAACCACGGCGGACTGTCCGTGCCCCGGGTCAGGAGGACCGGGCCGGTGTAGGCGGAGAGGCCGGCGAGGTCGAGGTCCGCCCAGTGCGGGTCGCCGTGCTCGTCGAGGAACGTGGGGGCGTTGGCCAGGAACGTCTGCCGCACCGGGGGCGGCAACCGGTCCCAGGTGCCGGGGCCGAGGGCGATCTCGTCGGTGAACCGGCGTGCCGCCGCCAGGGGTTCGTGTGCGCGGAGGTGGGTGAGGACGGAGGCGAACCGCTCGCCCACGGCCGTCATGAGCGGCCGTAGGCGGGGGTCGTCGGGGACGATGCCCGTGAGCGGGGGGTCGTGCGCCACGATTCCCCGGAAGAGGCCGGGGCGGCGCGCGGCCAGACCGAGGGCTGTCGAGGCGCCGAAGGAGTTGCCGGCGACGTACGCAGGGGCGAGGTCCAGGGTCTCCATCAGGGCGGCCAGGTCCTCCTCGTCCTCGCGCCGGGCGCCCTGTCCCGGTGGACGTTCGCTGCGGCTGTGGCCGCGGCGGTCGTAGACCAGGACGCGGAAGCGCCCGGCGAGGGCGGGGAGGACGGGGAGCCAGTTGTGGTGGTCGCCCCAGGAGCCGTGCACCAGGACCAGCGGGTCGCCGGACCCGGCCACCTCGTAGAAGAGTTCGACGCCGTTTGCCTCGGCCCTTGGCACGCCCGGTCTCCTCGTTCGTCGGTCCACTGGGGGGTTGGTGCTGTGGACTTCAACGAGGGGGCGCCCCGCGCGGCACTGTGACGCCGGTGCTCAGCCCTGGGGCTCGCCGATGTTCACCATCCACGGCACGCCGAAGCGGTCCGTGCACATGCCGAAGACGTCGCCCCACATCTGCTTGTCGAGGGGGACGGAGACGCTGCCGCCGGCGGAGAGCTTCTCCCAGTAGCCGCGCAGTTCTGTGTCGTCGTCACCGCTGAGGCTGACGGAGAAGTTGGACCCGGGGGTGTACTCCATGCCGGGCGGGGTGTCGGCGCCCATGAGGGTGAAGCCGCTCGGCGTCTCCAGCATGCCGTGCATGATCTTGTCGGAGACCGGGGTGCCGGGCTGCCCGAAGTCGCCGAAGGTGTTCAGCGTCAGATCGCCGCCGAAGACCTCCTGGTAGAACTCCAGCGCCTGCCGGGCGTCGCCGTCGAAGCTGACGTAGGGGTTGAGTCGCGAGACCACGAGAACCTCCTGAAGGGACTCGGAAACTCCTGAAAAGGAGCAAACGGTCAGTTGTCCGGAGACTAGCCCCGGCCACTGACAACGGCATGCCGTGGCCTCTGTCACAAACGCCTGTCGGCGCGTCAAGTCTTCACAAAGTACCCATGGGTAGCGGGAGTCCCTCCTGTTACTTTCGCTTTCAAGATTCGCGCCCGCCGCGTCTCCTCGACGGCTCATGAACCTCCCGCACCTTCTGAACCTCCCCCCACCGAGGCCCCCATGCCCAGCTCCCCCTCCACCTCCCCGTCCACCGCCCTTCGCGCGAGCGGCCGGCACCGCAAGGCCAAGGCGCCGAACCCGGCGCTGCGACGGGCGGCCGTGCTCGCCGTGGTCGCGCCGGTCGCCGGGACGATCCTGGCCGGCACGTCCGCCTTCGCCGCCGACAAGACGACCGCGAAGCCCGGCGCCACCGAACTCGACGCCGCGGAGCAGAAGATCGCGGACAACCTGAACACGCGCAGCCAGGACACACGCCTCGGCAGCAAGCTCAGTGGTGTCGTCATCGACGCCAAGTCCGACAAGGTGGTGTGGGGTCACGACGCGGACACCGCGCTGATGGCCGCGTCGAACACGAAGCTGGCGACCGCCACCACGGCGCTGACGGTGCTCGGCCCGGACCACCGGTTCACCACGAAGGTGGTGTACGGGGACGGCACGCTCACCCTCGTCGGCGGCGGCGACCGCACGCTGACGACCGCCGACCTCGACGCGCTCGCCAAGACCGCCGTCGCCGGGCTGAAGAACGCCGGCCTCACCTCGGTGAAGGTGCGCATCGACGACAGTCTCTTCCCCGAGCCGACCCTGGCCAACGGCTGGAACACCGGCTACTACCCCGACTCCGTCGCCCCGGTACGCGCGCTGGTCGTCGACTCCCACAACGTCGACGACACCTCCCTCGACGCGGGCGGCGTCTTCGCCGAGCAGCTCGCCGCGCGGGGCGTGACCGTCGACGGCGGGGTCACGCGCGGGGTCGTCGGCACGGGTGACGTGCCGGTCGCGACGCACACCTCGGACAAGCTGTCCACGGTCGTCAAGCAGATGCTCAAGGTCAGCGACAACGACATCGCCGAGTCGCTGCTGAGGCTCACCGCGCTCGGCGCCGGCCGCTCCGCCACCTTCGAGGACGGCACGGCCGTCGTCCGTGACGTCCTCACCCGGTACGGCATCTCGCTCGCGGACTTCGAGATGTACGACGGCAGCGGGCTGTCCCGCGCGACCCGCATCCCGGCGCGGACCATCGCCGACATCGTCGACCTGGCCGCCGACCCCCGGCACGCGCAGACGCTGAAGTACGTCATCGACGGGCTGCCCGTCTCGGGCGAGGCGGGCGCCACGCTGGGCCCGGAGTTCGGCCGCTTCGACACCGCCGACTCCCGGTGCGCCGTCGGTCAGGTCAAGGCCAAGACCGGCACGCTGACCGGCGCCGTGGCCCTGAGCGGTCTGACCAAGGCCCAGGACGGCGAGTGGAAGGTCTTCTCCTTCATCGAGAACGACTCCGCCGCCGGGCCGTCCGACATCAAGGACGCCCTGGACGGCCTCGCGGCCACGGTCAACGGCTGCTGGGTGTAGGGCTGTAGGGCCCACCCCTCAGAACTCCACGGACGCCGGGTGTGGGGACGGCCGGCGTCCGTGGGGCACGTCGGCGCCCGTCAGAGGCCGAACTCCTGCGGCGACAGGTTGAGGGCCGCGCACGCCTCGCGCAGGACCTGCTCCTCGGACTGGGCGATGTACCCGTCCGCGCCCGCCACCACGAAGCCGGTCTGCACGACCGCCCGCGCCTCCGTCGGCTTCTTCGCGGCCTTGGCGATCTCCTGCATGGCCTCGGCCTTGCCCTGCTGGAAGTTCCGGGACAGCAGGTCGACATGCTTGTGGAAGCGCTGCCGCAGCTGGTCGGCCGGGAAGTTCTGCAGGACGTCGTTGTTCAGGATGAGCGACTCCACGTGCGCCCGCTCGTGCTCGTCCACGTTCCCGTCGGCGGCGGCGACCAAGGCGCACATGGCCATGCTGGCGTCCCGGTAGGCCCCGCTCTTCAGCTCCGTCTTGAGGGAGGTGAGCTGGGACTTGAGCGCGCTCACCAGCTGGGCCTTCGAGCCGCCGCCGGGCCGCCCGGAGCCGGAGGACCCCGTGGAGCCCAGGGGCCCCGCGCCGGGCCGCCCGTGTGCGGTGCCGCCCCGCGCTCCCTGCGCCTGCTGCTGCAGACCCTTGGCCTGGTCCTTGATCCGATCCCACATCGCCATGCGTTGCCACCTCGGCTTCAGCCCGTGTCGTGCCGGTCGTTCCGGTCGTCCGCGTGCGTTCCGCACGTCACCCGGTGAACGGCCGCCACCCCCTTCAGAGTTCCGAGGCCCGCGCCGCCGCTGTCAGCGGCCGTTGCCCTTCGCGGGGGCGCGGCGGCGGCCCTGGGAGGGGCGGCTGCGGCGGTTGCGCGACGACGAGGAGGGGCGGCCGGCCGGCTGTGCGGTGACCGGCGGGGCGAGGACGACCGGGACGCCCGAGGGAGCCTGCGCGCCGGTGATGCGGGTCAGGTCGGCGCCGCCGGAGCGGACCCGGGTGGTCGTCGGGGTGATCCCGGCGACGGCCATCAGCCGGGTGACGTCACGGCGCTGGTGCGGCAGGACGAGGGTGACGACCGTGCCGGACTCGCCGGCGCGCGCCGTACGGCCGCCCCGGTGCAGGTAGTCCTTGTGGTCGCCCGGCGGGTCGACGTTGACGACGAGGTCGAGGTCGTCGACGTGGATGCCGCGCGCGGCGACGTTCGTGGCGACCAGCGCCGTCACGTCACCGTCCTTGAACTGGCTCAGGGCCCGGTTGCGCTGGGACTGCGACTTGCCGCCGTGCAGGGCGGCGGCGCGCACGCCGACCGCCAGCAGCTTCTTGACCAGCCGGTCCGTCGCGTGCTTGCTGTCCAGGAACATGATCACCCGGCCCTCACGGGCGGCGATCTCGGTCGTGGTGGCGTGCTTGTCGTCGTCCTCGATGTGCAGCACGTGGTGGTCCATCGTGGTGACGGCGCCCGCGGACGGGTCGACCGAGTGGACGACGGGGTCGTGCAGGTAGTCGCGGACCAGGCGGTCGACGTTGCGGTCGAGGGTGGCCGAGAACAGCAGCCGCTGGCCGCCCGGACGCACCTGGTCGAGCAGCGCGGTCACCTGCGGCATGAAGCCCATGTCCGCCATCTGGTCGGCCTCGTCCAGGACGGTGATCGCGACCTGGTCCAGCCGGCAGTCGGCGCGGTCTATGAGGTCCTTGAGCCGTCCGGGTGTCGCGACGACCACCTCGGCGCCGCCGCGCAGCGCGCTGGCCTGACGTCCGATGGACATGCCGCCGACCACCGTGGCGAGCCGCAGCCGCAGCGCGCGGGCGTACGGGGTGAGGGCGTCGGTGACCTGCTGCGCCAGTTCCCGGGTGGGTACGAGGACGAGGGCGAGCGGCTGGCGGGGTTCGGCCCGCTGCCCGGCCGTACGGGCCAGCAGCGCGAGACCGAAGGCGAGCGTCTTGCCCGACCCGGTGCGTCCGCGGCCGAGGACGTCCCGGCCGGCGAGCGAGTTCGGCAGCGTCGCGGCCTGGATGGGGAAGGGGGCGGTCACCCCTTCGGCGTGGAGGGTCTCCAACAGCCGCCCGGGAAGGTTCAGTTCGTCGAACGTGTCGACCGCGGGCAGCGCGGGCGTGACTGTCACCGGCAGCGCGAACTCCCCACCGACGGCCACGGCGGCGGTCCTGCCGCCTCCGCCTCCGCCTCCGCGACGGCTCCGGCCGTTCTTGGGCGAGCCGTTCTTGGCGCCGCCGGCCTGGGCGGCACCGTTCTTGGACGCGCCGTTCCTGGTCGAACCGTTCCTGGCCGCACGAGAGGGAGCGCCGGGGTTGCCCGAACCTGATCCCGTCCCCGCACCGGCTCCCGTTCCCTGTGCGCGGGTGCGGTTGCCCCGGGAGGTGCCCGCACCGGTGGAGCCCTTGTCCGAGCGGGTGGCAGAGCCCTTCTCCGTACGGGGGCGGGAGGAGCTGCTGCTGTTGGTACGAGCCGTGCGGTTCATGGGGACCTTCCTTGATGCGGCGACGCCGGTCACACACGAGCCGGGGCCCGCACCTTTCGGGCGCGGGCCCCGGCTCATGCGTACGCGTCAGAGTCAGGCGGGAACGATGTTCTCGGCCTGGGGGCCCTTCTGGCCCTGCGTGACGTCGAAGGTCACCTTCTGGCCTTCCTGAAGCTCACGGAAGCCGGAGGTGGCGATGTTCGAGTAGTGGGCGAAGACGTCGGGGCCGCCACCCTCCTGCTCGATGAAGCCGAAGCCCTTTTCCGAGTTGAACCACTTCACGGTGCCGGATGCCATGCTGTAACTCCCTTGATGCAGTGCCCGGAGTCCACACTTTGCGGACCCGGTGTCGCAGCACGGTTCGACCCGACGGGAAGTTTCAACGTCCCGAAAGTCCCGGAAACAACAAAGAGTGCTCGTCGACGGAAGGTCGAAGAGCACTCAGAAGCCTCTGGTAACCAAAACTGCCACTTCATGGCAAGGTAGCACAGGCTGGGGGTGACTGGTGTGAGACATGGGCCACCCCCAGCGAAAATTTCCGCCGCGAGCCGCGAGCCGCGAACCGTGCGTCAGTCGGCGGCCGGGGGCGGAGGCGGTGGCTGACGCGGCACCGCGGGCGGTGCCGACGGGTACGGCTGGGCCACGGGCGTGCCTGGCGCGCCCGGCACGCCGGGGACCGCCTGCCAGTGCTGCGCGGGCTGAGGGGCCTGTGGGGCCTGGAACGCGGCCCGGGCGGGGCCGGGGAAGGGGGCGGCGGGGCCGCGGAGGGTGAGGACGCTGGTCACGGCGGCGCCGAGGGCGAGCAGCAGGGCGAAGGTCAGCAGATAGAAGCCGGGGCCGAAGGTCGTGGTCCGGCCGTCCCCGTCCCACTGGGTGTCGTTGACGGCGTCCGTCAGTACGGTGAGCGACGTGCCGAACAGCAGTACCGCTCCGGCGATGCCGAGCGCGGGCCCCAGCGGGAACGACCGGCTGCGGCCGGACAGGAGGAGCACGGCGGCGGTGATGGCCAGCAGGCCGCCGAGGAGTAGCGGGACCCCCGAGAACTGCGTGACCGAGGTCGGCCCGTCGGTCGCTCCCGAGCTGGAGTAGGACCAGGCCGTCGCGACGCTCTCGAAGACCGGTTCCCCCTTCCCTCCGTCGCCGAGGTACTGGAGCGACTTGTCCAGGGTGGCGAACGAGCCGCCGATGGCGAGGAGGGCGCCGAGTATCAGCAGGGCGCCGGCCGCGCGGGCGGTCGTCCCCGCCGGGGTCCCCGGCGGGGCGGGCGGTCTTCCGTATCCGGCGGGCGGTGTGGTCGCGTAGGGAGAGGGGGCCCCTTGGTGCGGGGGCGGAGGGGCGGGTGGGCCCGTGTACGGGCCGGGCTGAGTCGGTTCCGTCATCATCCGATCATAGGGAGCGGAGATCGTGTGCATAAGGTGAAGTCACCCCGCACATAAGGGAGTTGAGTCTAGGATTCCCGCCCTCGTTCTTCGGTCGTGATATCGGATCTGCATACGTCGATCGCAAAGCATCACTGTGCGACCAAAATTCGTTACTCTCCGGGCATGGCTCTCCTCGGTCGCCGGCGCAGCACGACCAGACTCGCTCCCGAACTCGACGACACCGACCTCGGGAAGGTGCGCAAGCGTCTTGTGGAGAGGGGGAGTTCGGGTGGCCGCAGTCTCGCGGTGGCCATGATCGAGCAACTGCTCCGCGACAGCGGCCGGGACTGGGACCGCCGGTCCCACCGGCTGAGCGTCCTCGCGGAGTCGTCCTCACCGCCCCTGCAGCGCTCCTGGGCCGAGGAACAGCCGCAGGACCCGGACGCGCAACTGCTGTTCGCCTGGGGCGTCCTGCTGCGTGCGCGGTACGAGGCGCAGCCGGTGCCGGGGGAGACCCGGGAGGCGCTCGACGCCTGCGAACGCGCCGTCGCGCTGCGGCCCGAGGACCCCACCCCGTGGGTGGTGCGGCTCGGACTGCTGCGGCTGTGGCGGCGGCCGGCCGCGGAGGTCTTCCCGCTCTGGGACGAGATCGTCCGGCGCGATCCCTGGCACCGCGAGGCCCACTTCCAGATGCTGGGCTATCTGTCGCCGTGGGAGTGCGGTTCGCACGCGCAGACCGTCGACTTCCTGGACCGGGTACGCGCGGGCGCGGCGCCCACGGCGCCGACGGCGGGCCTGGAGATCGCGGCCCTCATCGACCTCTACCAGGGCACCCTCGACCAGGGCGGCCTCGAAGCGCTCACCGCCGTGCATCTGTGGAGCCGGCCCAACGCGGTGGCGGCCCTGGGCCGGGCGCTGGCCGACTGGCCCCGCCCCGGGTATCTGACCCACGCGGGGGCCGTCGCCGACCTGAACCTGCTGGCGTACGCGATGGTGCAGGCGAAGCGGGCGGGGGAGGCGGGTGAGGTGTTCCGCGCGATCGGGGGCCTCGCGACGGCGTACCCGTGGGGCCTGGAGAGCGGCGACCCGGTCACGTCCTTCACCAACTGGCAGCAGCGCGCGACGAGCTGACTCTCGGGCCGGCTCGGTGTGTTGTCGGGCCCTGGCGGGCCAGAAAAGCAGTGGGCGCGGCCCCTGCTTTTCAGGGGTGCGGGGAACTGCGCGAGAAGCCCCACCGGACCCGCACCCGACAGCGCACCGAGCCACCCACGTGCCCCCGGCCGACCCGCCGGGGGCACCCGCTTCCTAACGCCTGCTCGGCGCCCGTGCCAGCAGGGGCATCGCCATGCCCGCCAGCAGCGCACCCGGCACGGCCAGGCCGAGCCAGACGGCCGTGGCGGTGTCACCGCCGATGAGGGTGGTGAAGTTGGAGACGATCAGCCAGATGGCACCGGCTATGCCGCCCGCGCCCAGGGCCGGGGCGATCAGGGTGTTCCACAGCCGGGTGTCACCGGACTGCTCTCGGCGGAAGTACACGATGACCGACACGGACGTCAGCAAGTACAGCAGCATGATCGCCAGCACGGCGAGACCGCTCAGCCAGGAGAAGAGGGTGAGGACGGGGTCCTTGCCCGCCAGGGCGAAGGGGAAGACCAGCAGCGCGGCGATGCCGGTCTGCGCGACACCCGCGAGCCACGGCGACTGGCGGCCGTTGAGCGTGCTGAGCGCGCGCGGCAGCAGGCCCTCCCGGCCCAGGGAGAACAGATAGCGGTTGGCGGAGTTGTGGAAGGCCAGGATGCTGGCGAAGAGCGAGGTGGCCAGCAGGATCGGCAGCGCGTCCCCCGCCCACGCGCCCAGCTCCGCGGCGACCGGCACGGCGACGAAGGCCGCCCCGTCCCCGGCCTCCAGGGCCTTGCCCGCGGCGGCCGCGCTGGAGGACGGGCCGTGCGCGGAGATGAGCATCCAGGACGTGAAGGCGAAGAACGCGGTGACCAGGACGACCGCGAGATAGGTGGCCCGGGGGACCGTCCTGTGCGGCTCGCGCGCCTCCTCGCCGTAGATCGCGGTCGCCTCGAAGCCGAACATCGACGCCACCGCGAACATCAGCGCCACCCCGGGCGCCCCCTCCAGCGCCGCCGACAGGGAGAAGGAGGAGCCCGGCGCCAGTCCTTCGGGGCCGCCGCCCTTGAGGAGCATCACCACGCCGAACACCAGCAGCAGGCTGATCTCGGCCAGCACGAACACCGCGAGGACCTTGGCGCCCACGTCGACGCCGGTCGCGCCGAGTCCCTGCACGATCGCCATCGTGCCGAGCGCGAACAGCCACCAGGGCACGTCCGTCTCCAGGTACTGCAGGGCCAGCCCGTTCATCACCGCGCCGAACAGGCCGTACACCGCCGCCTGGATGGCGTGGTAGGCGAGCAGTGCCACACCCGCGCTGCCCGCGGCGGCCGTACCGCCGAGGCCCTTGCCGACGTAGGAGTAGAAGGCGCCCGCGTCGACCACATGGCGGCCCATGGCGACGTACCCGACGGAGAAGAGCAGGACGACCACACCGGCCACGACGTACATCGCCGGGACGCCCGGACCGTTGCCGATGGCTATCGCCACCGGGGCCGCCCCCGCCACACCGGTCAGCGGCGCCTGCGCGGAGAGCACGAAGAAGAGGATGCCCAGGACGCCGAGCGCGTTCTGTTTGAGGGAGCCGGTGGACGCGTAACCGTCGCCGGCCGCGTGCCGCATTCTGGACGCACTTGTAGACATGCCTCACCTGTCGGGCGGAAGAGAAGGATGTGGTTTCGGCTCAAACGAGCTGCCCCATGTTTGCCCCAACAGGCCTGCCTGGCAAGGGAGTGACACGTGTAGGGCCACAGATTGTTCGGGTGCTTACGACGTTCCGTGCGCGCCGGGCGTCCTCGGTCCGGCGCCGCGCCCGCCGCTGAGGTGCCGATGCCCGGTTGGCGGTCCCGAAATAGAGTGAAAAGGATGCAAACGGACATATTAAAGGTAGCGATGAGAGCCTCGGCGAGGGTGGGCTCGGGCGAGAGTGAGATGAGCGGCCATGAAACGGCATGTCGTCGGCGGACCGGGAGCCGATCCGGGCCCGGACACGGTGGGTGAGGCACCCACCGCGCGAGCCACCGTCGACGAACAGGGCACCGTGACCGGCTGGAGTGCCGGCGCCGAGCGGCTGCTCGGATACACGCCGGCGCAGATCCTGGGCCGGCGGGCCGCCGCGCTGCTCGCCGAGGAGCCCTCGCCGAGCACCCTCCCGTCCTTCTCCGACCTGCCGAGATGGCACGGCACGCTCGTCCTGCGGCACCGGGACGGGCGCCGCGTGGAGGTCAGGGTCCTGGCGCACCACCGCACGTCGTACTGCGGGACCCGCGACTGGTTTCTGGTCTCCGCCCTCACGGGCGCCCGGCCCCGCCCCGGCGACGACGCGCTCGCGCTCCACGGGTTCCTCGACTCCCCGTGCTGCGCGACCTCCGTGCACGACACGGACCTGCGCTTTCGCCGGTCCAACCTGGCCTCGGGAGGTGCCCTCGGGCTGGGCGACGACGATCTGCGCGGGCTGCGGATGACGGAGGCGTTGGACGACCCCATCGGCGGGGAGGTCGAGCGGCTGATGCGGCGGGCCCTGGAGACCGGCGAGCCGCAGTACCTGGAGAACCACGCGCGCGCCCCCGGCGAGAGCCGCGACCACGCCTGGTCGGTGCACATCTACCGGCTGGAGGACGACGACGGCCGCGTCCTCGGCGTGGCCTCCACCGGGCACGACATGACGGAGCAGTACTGGGCCCGCAAACGCCTCCAGCTGATCGCCGAGGCCGGCCGGCGCATCGGCAGCACCCTCGACGTGACCCGGACCGCGCAGGAACTGGCGGACATCGCGGCCCCGGACCTCGCCGACTTCGTCAGCGTCGACCTGCTGGCGTCCCTCGACGACGTCCACGAGCCGCCCCCGCACGCCCCGGCCGCCGGACGCGCCCTCGCGCTGCGGCGCATCGCCCACCAGTCCGTGCTGCCGGGGAGCCCGGAGGCGGTCGTCGCGCCGGGCGAGGTGGACGAGTACCCGGACGGCTCGCCGCCGGTGGAGAGCCTGCGCTCGGGCCGCGCCATGCTGTACCAGGTGACCGATCCCGCGATCGCCGACTGGGTGGCCCAGGACCCGCTCCGGACCTCCCGTATCCGCGACTTCGGGTTCCACTCGGTGATGACCGTGCCCCTGTCGGCACGCGGAACCACTTTGGGCGTCGTCGTCTTCGCCCGTCACCGGCACCCCGACTCCTTCCAGGACGACGACCTCGTCCTGGCCGAGGAACTGGCGGCCCGCGCGGCGGTCAGCATCGACAACGCCCTGCGCTACACCCGCGAACGCGGTACGGCCGTCACGCTGCAGCGCAGCCTGCTGCCGCGGAGCCTGCCCGAGCAGGACGCGGTCGAGGTCGCCTCGCGCTATCTGCCGGCCGGCGCCCGCGCCGGGGTGGGCGGCGACTGGTTCGACGTGATCCCGCTGTCGGGGGCCAGGGTGGCGCTGGTCGTCGGAGACGTCGTGGGCCACGGCATCCACGCCTCCGCGACCATGGGCCGACTGCGCACCGCCGTCCGCACCCTCGCCGACATCGACCTGCCCCCCGACGAACTGCTCACGCACCTCGACGACCTCGTGGCCCGGCTGGCCACCGAGGCGGAGGCCGGCGCGGAGCTGGCCGCCGAGGAAGGGGAGGCGGCAGGGGACGCGACCGCGGGCGTCGTCGGGGCGACGTGCCTGTACGCCGTGTACGACCCCGTCTCGCGCCGGTGCACGCTCGCCCGGGCGGGGCATCCGCTGCCGGTCGTGGTGAGCCCGGACGGCTCCGCCGAACTGCTCGACATGCCGGCGGGACCCCCGCTGGGCCTGGGCGGACTGCCCTTCGAGTCGCTGGAGACGGAACTGCCGGAGGGCGGCCTGCTCGCCCTCTACACCGACGGGCTGATCGAGTCCCGCCGCGGTGACGACAACGGTGACGGTTCCGGCAGCGGGGAACGAGCCGGCATCGACGACGGCATCACCCGCCTGCGTCAGGCCCTCGCCGCCCCCGACGCCTCCCTGGACGCCCTGTGCGACCGGGTCCTGGACGCCGTACTGCCGCGGCTGCCGACCGACGACGTGGCCCTGCTGCTCGCCCGGCCCCGCGCACTCGACCCCGAACGGGTCGCCACCTGGGAGGTGTCCCCGAACCCGTCCGCCGTCGCGGACGCCCGCAAGAACGCCCTGGGCCGACTGGAGAGGTGGGGACTCAACGACGCGGCCTTCGTCACCGAGCTGGTCGTGAGCGAACTGGTCACCAACGCCATCCGGCACGCCCAACCGCCCGTACGGCTGCGCCTGATCCACGACCGGAGCCTCATCTGCGAGGTCTCGGACGCCAGCAGCACGGCACCCCACATGCGCCGCGCCCGCAGCTACGACGAAGGGGGTCGGGGCCTGCTCCTGGTCGCCCAGCTGACCCGCCGCTGGGGCACCCGTCCCACCCCCACGGGCAAGACGATCTGGACGGAACAGGCCCTCGATTGACCGGACGACCCCGCGGTAGGGGCTACGGCCTGCCCTGCTGGGGTCCGGTCAGGGTGTCGGCGGCGTGCCGGGGGCCGTGCCCCGAGGAGAACTGGCCGACGAGTTCACGGAAACAGACGAGGGCGGTGATCGGAGGGATGCCGACGATCACCATGGCCAGCACGGAACTCGTCGACTGGCCGATGCACAGCGCCACCGCCGTGCCGGAGCAGATGAGCATCACGGCCCAGGACTTCCGGGCGGTCCGCTGCTGGACGGACGCCCGCAGGATGGACAGACCCGCCAGGAGCCATGGCCCGTACACGGTCAGGGGCCACCATCGGGCCAGATGCTCCGCCACGACCAGCAGGGCGATGCCGCGAAGCTGACCGTACGAATAGGAGACGGACCAATAAAGCATTGTCAGTGCGCACACGGCGATTGTCGTAATTAAGAAAAAGACAGGGACGATCCTAGGGTTTTTCGAAAGCATGTGGGCGCCCGGGCGTGGCCGCCGCCGGCTGACCGGACGGCGCGGGAGGTCGCGTACGTCCGGCAGGGGAGGGACGGGGACCTCCACGGCGTGTGTCACGTAAGGCATGTGGATCAGCTCGTCGTTCGGGTCCCACACACCGGACGACGCCCTCGGACCGGGGAGCCAGATGGGCTGCGTCTCGAACGGCTGGGCCCCGTCGAAGTGATGGTCCACCGGGTCGTAATCGGTTCTCATTTTGTATCCAGTCCATTCGGGATCCGCTTTTCCGACCGGTACGCGAGGAGTCGATACCTGATTTTGGGCATTCGGGAGAATAGCGATCGGCGGCGATTTTCGCGAGTTTCGAATCGCGGTGGATGGCCGATGAAATGGGGCGGGTGCGGTCGGCTCCGAACGAGTGGACTCGCCTCGACGCGTCCTGGACGGCGCTCGTTGTCCGGGGCCCGGATGGTGACGTTGGCCCCTCTGGTCCCCGCTCCGGAAGAGGCCCCCCGCATGCGATGTACGCCCTACCGCCGTCTGTTCGTCGCCGCCGTGCTGGCGGCATCCGTGCTGGTCCCGATGGCGGTGACGCCCGCCGCGACCGTCCACGCCGCGGCCGCCGGCCGCCACGACACCGGCGGCCGCCACGACACCGCCGGCCGCCACGACAACGGCGACCGCGACGGCGAGCGCGACCACGGCGAGCGCGACCGCCACGACAAGGGCGACTGTCCGTCGGGCGGTCTCGGCCGCTCGCTGACCGCCCGGCTGGACAGGGCCGTCGCGGACGTCCGCCGTGAGGCCGGCATCCCCGGCGTCGTCGTCGGGCTGTGGATGCCGGGGCAGGGGTGCTACGTCCGCGCGACCGGGGTCGCCGACACCGCCACCGGCAGGCCCATGACCACCGACCAGTACGTGCGGATCGGCAGCGAGACCAAGACCTTCACGGTCACCGCCCTGCTCGAACTCCTCGACGACCGCCGGATCCGGCTCGACAGCCCCGTCTCCCGCTATGTGCGCGGCGTGCCGAACGGCGACAGGATCACGTTGCGTCATCTCGCGGAGATGCGCAGCGGACTGTTCCCGTACAGCGCCGACTCGGACTTCGTGCGGGCCCTGCTGAGCGACCCGAGCCGCTCGTTCACCCCGCGCGAGTTGCTCGCGTACGCCTTCCGGCACCAGAACACCTTTGCGCCGGGTGAGCGGTTCCAGTACTCCAACACCAACCTCGTCCTGCTCGGTCTGGTGATCGAGAAGGTCGGTGGGCGGCCGCTGGCCGAGTTCATCCACGAGCGGGTGCTGCGCCCGGCCCGGTTGCGGCACACGCTGTTCCCCGAGGGCCGCGAGTTCCCCGAGCCGCACGCGCGCGGCTACACCGACCAGACGCTGAGCGGTGAGGTCGAGGACGCCACGGACTGGAACCCCGGCTGGGCCTGGGCGGCCGGGGCGATGATCTCGGACCTGCACGACCTGCGCCGCTGGGCCCGGATCGTCGCCACCGGGACGCTGCTCAGCCCGCAGACCCAGCGGGAGCGGCTCAGGATGCTGCCGACCGGCTTCCCCGGCACCAGCTACGGCCTCGGCATCTTCGAGACCGGCGGCTGGATCGGGCACAACGGCTCCATCCCGGGCTACCAGACCGTCACCGTGTACCTGCCCTCGCGCAAGGCCACCCTGGTGCTGTTGCTGAACACCGACATCACCCACGACGGCCAGGAGCCGTCCTCGCTGCTGGCCCGCGCGATCACGGAGATCGTCACCCCGGACAACGTGTACGACCGCCCCGCGCCCCCGCGCTGACTCGTATGCGCCGAATGTGGCAAATGGGGCACCTGTACGCATAGGCGGGAATCAGCCGGATACCCGCCCGCCATGATGCGGACGTTGAAACGACATGACAAGCGGCCCGACGTCGAACAGGGCGTCGGGCCGGACGAGCAGGTGGAGCGGCGGGCCCCCGACAGCCCCACGGACCTGTCCGGCCGCTCCTGGCGGTCGGTGCTGAAAGGCACCCTGAAGGAGTTCAAGAAGGACGAGCTGACCGACCGGGCGGCGGCGCTGACCTACTACGGCATCCTGGCCCTGTTCCCGGCGCTGCTGGCTCTCGTGTCCCTGCTGGGGATCGTCGGGGAGTCGGCGACGCAGCAGGTGCTGGACAACATCCAGAAGCTGGCCCCCGGCGCCGCCCGGGACGTGCTGACCAACGCCGTCCAGCAGATGCAGAGCAATTCCGGACTCGGCTCGATCATGGCGATCGTGGGTCTGGTGCTCGCGGTGTGGTCGGCCTCCGGGTATGTCGCGGCGTTCATCAGGAGCGCGAACGCGGTGTACGACGTCCCCGAGGGGCGCCCGGTGTGGAAGGTGCTGCCGGTCCGGGTCGGTGTGACGGTCGTGCTGATGGTCATGGCCGTGATCAGCGCGCTGATCGTGGTGTTCACCGGCGGCCTCGCGCGCGAGGTGGGCACCGCGCTCGGGGTCGGCGACACGGCACTCACCGTGTGGTCGATCGCGAAGTGGCCGGTGCTGCTCCTGCTGGTCACGATCATGATCGCGGTCCTCTACTGGGCCACCCCGAACGCCAAGAGCCGCGGCTTCCGCTGGATCACCCCGGGCAGTTTCCTCGCCCTGCTGATCTGGATGGCCGCCTCCGCCGGGTTCGCCTTCTACGTGGCGAACTTCGGGTCGTACAACAAGACGTACGGCGCCCTCGCGGGTGTGATCATCTTCCTGGTCTGGCTGTGGATCACCAACCTGGCGATCCTGCTGGGCCTGGAGTTCGACGCGGAGCTGGCCCGGCGGCGGGCCGTCGAGGGCGGTCATCCCCCGCACGAGGAGCCGTACGTCCAGCCGCGTGACACGCGGAAGTGGGACGAGGACGACCGGCGCCGCCTCGGATCCTGAAGGAGTCGGTGATGAAGGTCTCCAAGGTCGTCTACAAGCCCCTCGGTCTCGCGCTGGGCGCCCTCAGCGGTGCCCTGGCCGGCGGGGTGTTCAAGCAGGTGTGGAAGAAGCTCGGGCACGACGAGGACGCCCCCGACGCCACCGACGAGGGCCGCGCCTGGCGCGAGGTCGTGTCGGCGGCCGTCCTGCAGGGCGCGATCTTCGCCGGCGTCAAGGCCGTGGTGGACCGCGGCGGTGCGGTCGCGAGCCGCAGACTGACCGGCACCTGGCCGGGCTGACCCTCAGCCCGGCTGCGGGGCTGCGGGGCTGCCCGGGTCGCGGTCCGGCCTCGTGCGGTGGCGGGGCGGGACACGCCGTCGGATGGGCTATCGCGGCTTTCTTGACGAAGCTGGTCATATCTTGCGGAATATGACGAAATGGCATATTGCCTTTGTGGCGAGCATCGTGGCGGTCATCGGGGCGGGGCTCGGGGCCGCCCCGTCGGCCGTCGCCGACCAGCACCGGACCCATGTGGTCTTCCCCGGCGAGTCGATCCAGGAGGCGGTGGACGCCGCCGCGGCGGGTGACACCGTCCTCGTGACCTCCGGCACGTACCGCGAGAGCGTCAGGGTGAGCACACACGGGATCACCCTGCGCGGCATGGGCCGCGGCACCGTCGTCGTACCGGCCGCGGCGAAGGCCGCCGGCGGCTGCGCCGACGGCAACGGCATCTGTGTGATCGGGACCAAGGACCGCAAGGTCGAGGACGTCACCGTCGCCGCCCTGACCGTGACCGGCTTCACCGGGTCCGGGGTGTTCGCCCAGGACACCGACCGGCTGACCGTACGGCACGTGACCGCCGAGAAGAACGGCGTGTGGGGCATCGCCCAGGAGCGCTCGGTACGCGGGGTGTTCCGCAAGAACACCGCCCGGGACAACGGCGACGCGGGCCTGTTCCTCGCGAACACCGTCAAGGCCGAGCAGGGCGCCACGGACAGCGGCGCGACCGTGGTCGCGCACAACCGCCTGGAGGGCAACCGGATCGGCCTCACCGTGCGGCGCCTGCGCAACCTCACGGTCGCGGACAACCACCTCACCGGCAACTGCGCGGGCGTCTTCGTCGTGGGCGACGAGAACATGCCGAGGGCCGGCGCGCTCACCGTGCGCGACAACCTCATCGAGCGGAACAACAAGTCCTGCCCGAAGACCGCGCGGCTGGACGCGCTGCAGGGCACCGGCATCGTGCTGACCGGGGCCGAGGACACCCTGGTGACCCGCAACCGCATCACGGAGAACGCCGGCGCCTCCCCGCTGTCGGGCGGCATCGTCGTCTGGAAGAGCTTCGTGGGCACCACCAGCGAGCGGAACCGGATCACCGACAACGTGCTGGAGGGCAACTCCCCGGCGGACATCGTCAACACGGACACCGCCGGCAAGGGCAACACCTTCACGGGCAACACCTGTCGGGCGTCCCGGCCCGCGGGACTGTGCTGACCGGCCCCGGTCGCTCATGAACTCGAAGAAGGAGGCTGTCGCATGACGACCGCTCAGACCAGACAGACCACCACCACGCCCGTCTCGCCGGCCAAGGCCCCGCACGCCGCGCAGGACGCCCCGGCGCCCCCGCCCCCCATGCGGTTCAGGGAGCTGGTGTTCGGCGCCGCCTGTGCCGCGGCCCTGCGCGCCGCCGCCCGGCTGGGGGTCGCCGACGCCCTCGGTGACACCCCGTCCTCCGCGGAGGACCTCGCGGCCGCGGTGAAGGCCGAACCGAAGCCGCTGCGGCGGCTGTTGCGGGCCCTGTCCTGCTACGGCGTCTTCACCGAACGGCCGGACGGGACGTTCGCGCACACCGACATGTCCCGGCTGCTGCGCGAGGACGACCCGCACAGCCTGCGCGCCATCGCCCTGTGGTGCACCGAGCCGTGGACCTGGGACGCCTGGCCGAAGCTCGACGAGGCGGTGCGCTCCGGCCACAACGTCGTCGAGGAGCTGTACGGCAAGGAGTTCTTCGTCTACCTCAACGAGGACGCCCCGGAGTCGGCCGACGTCTTCAACCGCGCCATGACGACCTCCAGCACGCAGTCCGCGCGGGACGTCGCCGAGTTCCTCGACCTGTCGGGGAGTTCGTCCGTCGCCGACATCGGCGGGGGACAGGGGCATGTGGTGGCGAGCCTGCTGGAGAAGCACCCGGCGCTGCACGGCACCCTGCTCGACCTGCCGCGCGTGGTGGAGAACGCCGACCCCCGGCTGCGGCCAGGCGGCGCGCTCGCGGAGCGGACGCGCGTCGTCCCCGGCGACTGCCGCGAGGCCGTCCCGGTCCGGGCCGACGTCTACGTCATCAAGAACATCCTGGAATGGGACGACGACAGCACGGTCCGGCTGCTGCGCAACGTCATCGGGGCGGGCGGCCCCGGCACACGCGTCGTGGTCATCGAGAACCTCGTCGACGACTCGCCCTCGATGCGGTTCAGCACCGCCATGGACCTGCTGCTGCTCCTCAACGTCGGCGGGGCCAAGCACACCACCGAGAGCATGACCCGCAGGCTGACGGACGCGGGGCTGGTGATCGACGACGTGCGCCCGGTCAACGCCTATCTGCACGCCTTCGACTGCCACGTGCCCGGATGACCGCACGGGCCGCCGGGCACGCGCGTCGCACGTGCCCGGCGGCCCGACGGCGGTTCAGGAGCGGCCGTCCCGCTCCCACCGGTAGAAGCGGTTCGCCATCGCGTCCTTCGGCGAACGCCAGGTGGCCGGGTCGTAGGCGGTGACGTACGACGACAGCCGTTCGCTGATGGCCTTGAACTCGGGGTGTCCGGCCATCTTGGTGATGACGGGCGTGGGGTCCCGCTCGGACTCGACGAGGTGGATGTAGATGTCGTCGAACTGGAAGAGGCTGCGCCGGGAGACCCCGATGAGGTGCGGCAGCTCACCCCGGTCGGACTCCTCGAAGATCTTGGCGATGTCCGGGGCCGACCCCGGGGCCATCCGGGCGACGATCAGGGACTGGTGCATACGGTGTTCTCCGTCCGGCTCGTTCAGTCGGCGCGCCGGGCGCGTGGGGCACGCCTGGCGCTCATGTGCGCGTGGCGCTCAGTCGGTCAGGCCCGGCGCGGCGCCCTGTTCGGCGGCGGCCTTCTCGATGCGGTCCCGGATCAGGGCCATCTGGACCTTGGAGTTGCGGTTGATGTTGTCCGTCATCCAGTCGTCGTCGACCGGCGCGTCGGGCTTCATCGCGAAGTCCTGCGTCCACGTCATCTTGGTGCCGGTGGGGACCTTCTCGTACTCCCACAGGATGTTCATGTAGGCGAACGGCCCGGTCTCGACGCGGCGGGCCTCCACGCTGAGCGTCTCGCGGTCCGTCTCCCGCTCCGAGACCCAGCTCCACACCTTGCCGTTCTCGTCCGGGTGCATGGTCAGCCGGAACGTCACCCGGTTCCCCTCCTGGGAGAGGATCTCGGCGGTGGCGTACTCGCTGAACAGCCGGGGCCAGTTCGCGACGTCGTTGGTCATGTCCCAGACCAGGTCGACCGGAGCGGCGATGGTGATCTCGTTCTGCGTGTGTCCGGTCATGTCAGGCACCCGCCATCAGCGCGGTGTTGACCTGGTCGAGGAACTGCTTGGGGCTGCGGCTCTTCTCCGCGTCCGGCGGCATCGGCGTGCCGTAGCGGTTCTCCAGCTCGCCCACGATGCCGAGCAGACCGAGCGAGTCGATGCCGATGACGTCGAAGCCGGACTCCAGGCGCCGCTGGAGCTCCTCCGGGGTGACGGTCACCCCGGCGGCCTTCTTCATCAGCTCGGACAGCTCTTCCACGGTGATGCGGTCACTCATGCGGTTCTCCTTGGTGCGTCGGTGGTGCGTGGTGAGGGGGTTGGCGCGGGGGTGCGGTGAGGGGTGGTCAGGAGGCGCCGCCGGGGCCGAGCCGCAGCACCAGTGCCGCGTTCGACCCCATGAGGCCCCGGCTGAGGACCAGGGCCGTGCGCGGCTCGGCGGCGCGGGCGGTGCCGGTGACGAGGTCGAGGTCGTGGCAGACGTCGAAGACGTTGGGGGTGGGCGGGATCACGCGGTGCTCCATCGCGAGCACGGCCGCCGCGAGGTCCAGCACGGCCGCCGCGCCGTTGCCCCGGCCGATCGCGGTCTTCGGCGCCGTGACGGGGACGCGGGTGCCGTGCGCGCCGAGGGCGTCCGTGATCGCCAGCGCCTCCGCACGGTCCGCCGCCGGTACGCCGAGGGCGTCGGCGAAGACCACGTCGATCTCCTCCGGGGCGCAGCCGGCCTCCTCCAGAGCGACCCGGACGGCCTCGGCGAGGCCCGCCCGGGACTCCTCCCAGCGGGAGGCGCCGGTGAAGGTGGCCGCGTGGCCCGCGAGGAGGGCCCGCACGGGCGCGCCCCGCTCCCGGGCCGTGTCCTCGGCCTCCACGACGAGCATCGCGCCGCCCTCGGCGGGGACGAACCCGCAGGCCGCGGCGGTGAACGGGCGGTAGGCGCGGGCCGGGTCGTCGACGGTGCTCAGCTCCTCGTAGCCGAGCTGGCAGACCACCGAGTAGGGGGCGAGCGGCGCCTCGGTCGCGCCGGCCACCATCACGTCCGTGCCGCGCCGCACGGCCCGTGCCGCGTGCGCCACGGCGTCCAGTCCGCCGGCCTCGTCGGAGGCGATGACCCCGCAGGGGCCCTTGAAGCCGCGGCGGATGGAGATCTGGCCGGTGCTCGCCGCGTAGAACCAGGCGATGGACTGGTACGGGCCCACGAAGCGGCTGCCCTTGGACCACAGCTGCTGCAGCTCCCGCTGCCCGAACTCGCCGCCGCCGGAGCCGGCCGCGGTGACCACGCCCACCGAGAACGGCGCGGCGTCGGTCTCGGGCCGGTCCAGGCGGGCGTCGTCGAGCGCCTGGTCGGCGGCGGCCATGGCGAAGTGCGTGAAGCGGTCGGTCTGGACGAGGTAGCGCTCCTCGACCGCCGACGGCGGGTCGAAGTTGCGGACCTCGCCGGCCACCCGCAGCGGCAGGTGCTCGCAGCCCTCGCGGGTGACCCGGTCCAGGACGCTGATGCCTTCCCTGGTGGACTTCCAGAACGTCTCGGTGCTCGTTCCGTTGGGCGCGACCACGCCGATTCCGGTGACGGCCGCGCGCCGAGGACGCCGTTCGCTCATCGTGTCTTCTCCCTCGGCAGGCTCATGACCACCGCGGACTGGAACCCGCCGAACCCGCTGCCCACGGAGAGCACGTTGGTCAGCTTCCGCTCACGGGCGACGCGCGGGACGTAGTCCAGGTCGCACTCGGGGTCCGGGGTCTGGTAGTTCGCGGTGGGCGGGACGACCTGGTGGGCCAGGGCCAGCGCACAGGCGACGACCTCGATCGCGCCGATCGCGCCGAGCGAGTGGCCCACCATGGACTTGATGGAACTCATGGGCGTGTCGTAGGCGTGCGCGCCGAGCGTCCGTTTGACGGCGGCCGTCTCGTGCCGGTCGTTCTGCTTGGTGCCCGAGCCGTGGGCGTTGACGTAGTCGACGGCCGTGCGGTCGATCCGGGCGTGGTCGAGGGCGTCCTCGATGGCCCGCGCCATCTCCAGGCCCTCGCTGGTCAGACCGGTCATGTGGTAGGCGTTGCCGAAGGTGGCGTAGCCCCCGATCTCGCAGTACACGTGCGCGCCGCGGGCCCGTGCGTGTTCCAGCTCCTCCAGGACGAGTACGGCGCCGCCCTCACCCATGACGAACCCGTTGCGGTCGGCGTCGAAGGGGCGCGAGGCGTGGGCCGGGTCGTCGTTGTCGGGGGAGGTGGCCTTGATCGCGTCGAAGCAGGCCATGGTGATCGGGGAGATCGGCGAGTCCGAGGCGCCGGCTATGCAGATGTCGGCCCGGCCCTCCTCGATGGTGTGGAAGGCGTACCCGACGGCGTCGAGCCCCGAGGTGCAGCCGGTGGAGACGGTCTGCACCGGCCCGCGCGCCTCGAAGCGCTCCGCGACCGTCGAGGCCAGGGTGCTCGGCGCGAACGCCCGGTGCAGATGCGGCCCGGCCTCCCGGTGGTCCACGTCCCAGCGCTGCCCGCCATGGCTGACCAGCACGTAGTCGTGCTCCAGCCGGGTGGTGCCGCCGACCGCGGTGCCGAGGGAGACCCCGACCCGCCAGGGGTTCTCCGCGGCGAGGTCGAGCCCGGAGTCCCGTACGGCCTCCTCACCGGCCACCAGGGCGAACTGGATGTACCGGTCGCACCGGGCGATCTGCCCGGCGTCCAGTCCGTGGGCCGCCGGGTCGAAGTCGCACTCGGCGGCGATCCGCGAACGCAGCCCGGACGGGTCGAAGAAGGTGATGCCACGTGTCGCCGTGCGACCGTCGGCCAGCAGGTCCCAGAACGCCGGGACACCGATGCCGCCCGGAGCGACGATGCCTATGCCGGTGACCGCCACGCGCCTGGTCATGAGCGGACCTGAGGCCGCTCGGCCCGTCCGGCGTGGGCCTCCACCGGGATCGGTACGCCGTTGGCGTCCTCGGTGTCGACGTGGCCGAGCGGCGGGCTCGGGGCCAGCGGGCCGAGGTGGAAGACCATGCGGGCCTCCACCTTGCCGACGTTGCGGAACCGGTGCCGCATGTGGGCGGGGATCAACAGCCCCTGCTCGGGCTGGAGTCGGTGGGGCTCGCCGTCGAGGTCCACCTCCAGCTCGCCGCAGATGACGTAGATGAACTCCTCGGAGTACGGGTGGTAGTGCTCGGCGATGCGGTCGCCGGGCGCCACGATGGCCACGCCCATGAAACCGCTGGTGGAGCCGACCGTGGAGGGGGTCAGCATGGCGCGCAGATCGCCGCCGCGCCGGGTGTTGGGCTCGACCTCGCTGACATCCACGATGCCGGGATGGCGATTGATCACGACGTTCCTCCGAACATGAGCTGCGTCGAACGGGGACGGGGGCGGGGGCGGGGCGTGCGGCGCGGCCGCACGGCCCCGGGTTCCGGGGGGATCAGGCGTCGGGCGCCCGGCGGTCGGTGACGAGTTCCATGCGGGCGACCGTGAGCAGGCGGGCGGGGGCGCCGTCCCTCGGCGTGCCGTCCGCGCCGAGGGCGCCGCCGTCCAGGAGCGCGGTCAGTTCTTTCGCGCGGGCGCGGTCGGTGAGACCGAGCACGGGGCCGGGATCGTTGTCGATGCCGCCGCGCACGTCGACCAGGCGCACCACGATGTCGTCGCGCTGGAAGATCGTGCTGCGCAGCACCGGCCCCTGCGGGTCGTCCGCCGCCGCCTCGTCCTGCCGGGCGAGCAGCTCGGCCAGCCGCAGACCGCAGCCCTCGCGGGCCGGGTAGTACAGCGCGTGCCGTACCGCGTCCGGGCTCTCCTGCCCGGCCGTCACATGGTGGACGGCGGGGAGAGCCGCGCGGGTGAAGAAGACCCGGGCGGAGTCGGGGTCGTCGAGGTCCCGGTCCTGCTCCAGATAGGGGTTGATGGCCTCCTCGACGGCCCGCACCTCGGGCTGCCGGGCGACGTGCCGCAGCGCGGCGAGCAGGTCGCCCCGGACCTCGACGGCCCGGACCACCCGGTTGCCGTGCATGAACAGGGACGTGCGGCACAGCCGGGTGGTGTCGTCGACCTTCGGCTCCGGCGCGGCGTAGTCGGCGAGGATCCGGGCGACCTTCTCCTCGCTGCCCGGCTTGACCGTGAAGGTGAGCGCGTGCCGGATCAGTCCGTCACCGATGCGCGGGGAGGTCTGCAGACGGCGCTCGCCGGTCTCGGCCGCCACGGCCGGCCCGCCGGTCTCGCGGACGATGTGGAAGCGCAGCGAGCGGGTGTCCCGGACGCAGTTGTGCAGCGGCTTCACCATGTCCACGTGTTCCTCGCTGTTCACCCAGGTGAGGAACGGCGGGGCGGACTCCCACTCACTGGTGATCAGCCACTGGGAGGGGTTCTCGATGGACTGGCACAGCTGGTCGCTGACATGTCCGGGCACCGAGGCGACCTGGTTGCACAGCTGCTCGTAGGCCTCCAGGAACTGCTGCTGGGCACCGTCGTAGACGTCCACGAGGAGGACGACACGGAGCCGGGAGCCGTCGAAGACGGACTGGGAGACCCGCTGCGACACCTGTCGCTTCAGCGTCTCCGTAAGACGTTCGGACGTGGTGGTCATCCTGCGCACATCTCCTCGGTGGGGGGCGGGGACGGACGTATGTCGGCCGGATCGGCGTGACGTCGGCGTGCCTCGATCCTGAGCCCGCCCCATCCGGCGCGCGACTCGTATGCACTGCGCGGGTGACCGCTGCGCCGCTCGGGTGAAGGGTGGTATGCCGCCCGGTGCCCGGCCGGGCCGCCGCCCCGCGCGGCTGGTCACGGCGGCTGGTCACGCGGCTGTCGGCGCCCGGCAGGGGGCGGGCCGCGCTCGCGGGCGGGTCCGCGCCGGCCCTCCCGCGGCGCACCGCGTAGGGGGATCGCCCCCGGGCTTCTCGTGGTCGTCGCCCAGGGCCCCTCGTCCCGCGGCCGACACGGCCGACACGGCCGACACGGCCGACACGGCCGACGCCTCGTCAGCCGGGGCGCGCACCGCGTGATGTGATTCGCCGTCAGCTCGGCGTGTGCCGGCCGCTCCGCAGAACCGTCACGCGGGTGAATCAGGCGGCCGGGCGCGCGAGTTCGGCGCGGAGCCGCGGCGGTGCACGGCGATGCACGACGGTGCGCACCGCACGCGATGGCGGGCACCGCATGACTCGGCCGGCCGGCCCGGGGTGTCCCGGGGCCGGCCGGCCGTGTGCGGTGGGGTCAGGCCGTCGCCAGCAGGGTGGTCAGGGCCTCACGCAGGGCGGACTCGGCGTCCGGGACCGCCCCCGTCGACCGCCACGCCACGAACCCGTCGGGCCGTACGAGTACGGCGCCCGCGGCCGTCGTCCCGTGTGCGGCCGCCCAGTCCGTGTCGCCCTCCGGGGTCAGCTCGGCGTCGGGCCCCGTGCCGAACCGGTACGAGGCCAGGGGGACGGACACGGCCTCGGCGAGGCGGAGCGCGGCCGCGTGCCAGTCGCCCGGTTCGCCGGCCGTGGCGTCCGCGTCGCTCAGCAGGACGAGGGAGCGTTCGTAGAGGTCCAGGGTGGAGATGCTCTCGCCCTCGTGCCGTACCGCCAGGTGGGGGGCCCGGCTGCCGGGTTCGCCGGTCAGGTCGAGGCGTTCGGGGACGACCGGCGCGGTGGGGTCGGTGCCGAGGACGGCGCCCTGCGGATAGCGGTAGCCGAGCGCCACGTTGAGGATGCCGCGCTGCGGGCCCCCGCCGCCGCCGACGCCGGGGGCCGGGGCGAAACCGGGGTGGCTGTGTTCGACCGACCGGGCGGCGGCGCGGGCACTGGTGGCCTCCGCGACCGGGCGGCGCTCGGCGTCGTACGAGGCCAGCAGCCCCTCGCCCGCCCAGCCGCCGAGGACCGCCGCGAGCTTCCAGGCGAGGTTGTGCGCGTCCTGGATCCCGGTGTTGGAGCCGAAGGCCCCGGTGGGGGACATCTCGTGGGCGGAGTCGCCGGCCAGGAAGACCCGCCCCGACCGGTAGCCGCGGGCGACGCGCTGGGCCGCGTGCCAGGGGGCCTTGCCGGTGATCCGGACGTCGAGGTCGGCGACCCCGACCGCGCGGCGGATGTGCTCGACGCACCGCTCCTCGGTGAACTCCTCCAGCGTTTCGCCGTGTTCGGGGTGCCAGGGCAGGTGGAAGACCCAGTTCTCCCGGTTGTCCACGGGCAGCAGCGCCCCGTCGGCGTCCGGGTTCGTCAGATAGCAGACGATGAAGCGGCGTTCGCCCACGACCTCGGCGAGGTCGCGTGAGCGGAAGGTGACGCTGACGTTGTGGAACAGGTCGCCGGGGCCGCTCTGGCCGATGCCGAGCTGTTCGCGGACGGGGCTGCGGGGGCCGTCGGCGGCGATGAGGTACTGCGCGCGGATCGTGGTGTGCTCGCCCGTCTCCCGGCTCTTGACGATCGCGGTGACACCGGAGGGGTCGCTGTCGAACGACATCATCTCGGTGGCGTACCGCAGATCGCCGCCGAGCCGCTCGGCGTGCTCGAACAGCACCGGCTCCAGGTCGTTCTGGCTGCACAGACACCAGGAGCTGGGGCTGAAACGGGCGAGTCCGCCGCCCGCGTCGATCTCCTTGAACAGCCACTCGCCCGCGTCCCCGACCAGGGTGGGCGTCTGCAGGATGCCGTGGTTGCCGGCCAGCGTGGCGGCGGCCCGCCGGATGCCGGACTCGACGCCGGCCGCCCGGAACACCTCCATCGTGCGGACGTTGTTGCCCCGGCCGCGGGGATGGATGGAGGTGCCCGCGTGCCGCTCCACCAGCGTGTGCGGCACCCCCAGCCGGCCCAGGAACACCGAGGCCGACAGGCCGACGAGAGACCCCCCGACGATCAGGACCGGGACCTCGTGGGTCGCGGCGCCGGTGGGATCGGTCCGCTCGGGGCTCTGTTTCTTCGCGTTCATCGCTCAACTCCAGCGCGTCGTGTCCGCCGACTCGGCCGGATGCGGCCGGGGCTTCATCCATGCCCCGCACCACCCACCGGAGCGCAGGCTTCACCCGCTTAGAGGGCAGGTCCCGCCGGCTCGGGTACTCGGGTGCGGACCGCTCGGGTACTCGGGTGCGGATGAGTACCCGTGCTCTGTCCGGCCGGAGGGCGCGGCGGCAGGCTGAGGTCATGAGCCAACGACTGCTGAGATCCGTCCCCGCACTGCTGCCGGCCCTGGTGACGGCGGTGGCCTCCCTGACGATGTGGGCCGTCTGGCTGGGCTGGGACCAGCGGCGCGACCTGCATCCCGACGGTTCCTCGACCGGCCCCTACGAGGCGTGGCAGGTGATCGGCCTGGTGCTGACGCTGCTGGTTCCGGTGGTCTGGGCGGCGTCCCGGGGGCACATCGCGAGCGCCGTCGTCGGTACCACGGCCGGTCTGACCGTGGCTTCCTTCTACGACTGGTCCGACGACGCCAGCGGCCTCTTCGTCATCGGCGTCATGATGGTGGCGCTGGGGGCCGCCGCCGCGACCACGGGCCTGTCCTTCCTGGCCGCGTCCATCTGGCGGCGGCCTCAGCCGACGGCACCGGTCACGTCGTAGGCCTCGGGGTCGAACCGCGCGAGCCGCCGGCGCATCCGGCCCGTGGACCAGGGCCAGCTGAAGCTGTTGACGCCGTTGTCGTCGAGGTAGTAGCTGGAGCAGCCGCCCGCGTCGTAGACGGTGGACGGCAGCGCCTGCCGCACCTCGGCGTTGAACGCGGCCTGCACCTCGGGCCGTACGTCCATGCTGGTCAGGCCCGCCGAGCGGAAGTGCCGCACCGCGCCCGTCACATAGTCGAGCTGGGCTTCGAGGACCGCGTACGCGGAGGAGTGGCCGGTGCCTAGATGCGGTCCGAGGAGGACGAAAGCGTTGGGGAAGCCGCTGACGGTGGTGCCGAGGTAGGCGTCCGGGCTGCCCTTCCAGTGGTCGTCGAGGCAGGCCCCGTCGGCGTCGAACACGCGACGGGCGATGGGCATGTCGAGGATGTGGAAGCCGGTGCCCAGGATGATCGTGTCGACGTCCGCGTGGCTGCCGTCGGCGCCGACGACTCGGCTGCCCTCGACGGCCCTGACGGCTGTGGCGTGCACGGTGACGTTGGGCCTGGTCAGCGACTGATAGTAGGTGTTGGAGAACAGCAGCCGTTTGCAGCCCAGCGTGTAGTCGGGGGTCAGCGCCCGCCGCAGCGCCGGGTCCTTGACGGTGGCCCGCAGATGGAGCGTGCCGACCTTCTGCACGGCCCGCAGGAGGGCCGGGTGGCGGAAGCCGACGCCGAGGGTCTCCAGCGCCGCGTACTCCGCCCGGCGCAGGGCCCGTTGGGCTCCGGGGAGGCTACGCAGCAGCCATCGTTCGGCGCGCGGCACCGGGTGGTCGGGCTTGGGCAGCACCCACTGGGCGGTCCGCTGGAACAGGTGCAGCCGGCCGGCGCCGGGCTGGACGGCGGGCACGAACTGCACCGCCGAGGCGCCGCTGCCGACGACGGCCACCCGGGCGCCGGTGAAGTCGTGGTCGTGGCGCCAGCGCGAGGAGTGGAAGACCTCGCCGGGGAAGTCGGCCAGGCCGGGCAGGTCGGGGAGCCGGGGTTCGTGCCAGGGCCCGGCGGCGGCTATCAGGAACCGGGCCGTGTAGCGGTCCCGGCCGGTCTCGACGTGCCAGCGGGCTTCCGCCCGGTTCCACCGCGCCCGGGTGACCTCGGTGCCGTAGCGGATGAGCGGGGTGATGCCGTACGCGTCCGCCGTGGCGCGGAGGTAGGCACGGATCTCGGGCTGGCCGGCGAAGGCGCGCGTCCACTCCGGGTTGGGTGCGAAGGAGTACGAGTACAGGGCGGAAGGCACGTCACAGGCGCAGCCCGGGTAGGTGTTGTCGCGCCAGGTGCCGCCCAGGTCGTCCGCCTTCTCGACGACGACCAGGTCACGCACTCCCGCCTCGCGCAGCCTGATGGCGGCGCCGATGCCGGAGAGACCACTGCCGATGACCAGAGCCTCGACGTGGTGGGTCTCGCGGGTGACGCTCCCGGCCGGGCTCGCGGGGGCTTCGGGGTTGGCGGGACGCTCGGGGCTGTCTGGGGTGTCGAGGCTGTCCGGACTGTTTGGGCTGTCTGGGCTGTCTGGGCTTTCTTCGGGCCGGGGCATCTCAGGCTCCTGTCCGGGCGTCGGTGATGTCGGCGGTGGCCTCGGCGGTGGCCTCGGCGGTGGTGGCGGTGTCGGAGGCCTCCACGGCCTCCACGGCCTCCACGGCCTCCACGGCCTCCACGGCCTCCACGGCCTCCACGGCCTCCACGGCCTCCACGGCCTCGCGGACGAGGGCGCGGGTGGTGCGCAGGGAGGTCTCCAGGACCGCCGGGCGGCGCCGGGGGTCCATGAAGTTGCCGCCCATCACCTCCAGGTCGGCGGCGGTGGGTTCGATGCGGACGACCCGGGTGCCCGCCGCCCGCAGCGCGGCGCACTCCGCGTCGAGCGTGCGGGTCATGACCCGGCGCAGCAGTGCCTCCGCCCGGCCGAGCCCCCGGCGCGGTCCGGGGAAGCGCGAACTCATCGGCGCGATGACGTACACCTCGTCGAGCCCGCTCGGGACCAGCAGGTCGGCGGAGGCGGTGGAGAGGATGCCGCCGTCGGCGTACCGCCGGCTCCCCACGCGTACGGGCGGGTACCAGCCCGGCACCGCCCAGGACGCCCGGAGCGCGTCCCGCAGGGCGACCGGCGCGGTGTCCGGGTGACCGAAGACGGTACGGCGGCCGGTGTCGAAGTCGGTGGCCACCAGCCAGGTCGCCGGATGCCGCACCCACTGTCCGGGAGGGGCCAGCGCGTCCGCGAGGGCCGCCAGCCGGCGGGCGTCGCCGCGGCCCTGGGGGAGCAGGCCGGAGAGCCCGGCCAGGACGGGAGCGGTGCGGCCCAGCGCGCGGCGGGCCAGCCGGGGCGATCCGGGGAAGGCCGCCGGCCGGGGCGGCAGCGCCCGGGGCGGGGCGGCGACGTGCCGGAGGAGTTCCGGACGGGCGTCCTCCCGGCCCAGCTGCGCGGCCAGCAGTTCGTCCACGCCGACACCGGCACCGAGCAGCGCCGCGATCTCGGCCCCGGCGGAGGTCCCCACCAGGACCTCGGCGTCGCGCGGGTCCCAGCCCGTGGCCCGTTGGAGCGAGTGCAGGGCGCCGGTGGTCCAGGCCGCGCCGAGTGTTCCTCCGCAGCCCAGGACCAGGCCCCGGGAGGGGGTCGTTCGGGAAGGGGTCGTGCGTGTGCTCGGCGCGGTCACTGAGGTCTCCGCCCATCCGGGATACCGACGAGATCCGGATACTAGCGGTATCCGGAAGCGGCGGACAGACCGTGGCGGAGTTAGGATCCGGGGGCTGGGAGAGTGCGGAACCGTGAGAGGTTCCCGAGTACACCGCGCCGGACGGGAGAGGGAGCGAGACATGGCCCGCCTCAGCCGCGTCGAGAGCCAGGAGCGCACGCGCGAGCGGCTCGTCGCCACCGCGCGGCAGCTGTTCCTCTCCCACGGCTACGCCGCCACCTCGCTCAGCGACGTCGCGGAGACGGCCGGCTACTCCAAGGGCGCCGTCTACTCCAACTTCCGCGGCAAGGGCCATCTGTGCCTCGCCGCCCTCGACGACATCCGGGCCGAACAGCTGGCACTGCTCACGGCCGCCGTCATGGGCGAGGCCGGCATCGACGAACGCCTGGCGGCCTTCGCCGGGTGGGCCGAGGCCCACATCGGCGACGAGGCCTGGACGACGCTGGAGGTCGAGTTCCTCACGAGCGCGCGCCATGACGCCGAGCTGCGACGGGAGATCACCGCGCGCGTCGGCGTGATCCGCGAGGCCCTCGCCCAGCTGATCGACGCGCTCGCCGAGGAGCTGGGCGTCACCGCGGCCATGCCCGCGGACCGGGCCGCGATGACCCTCCTCAGCCTGGGCATCGGCCTCGGCGTCCAGCGCGTCGCCGACCCGGCCGTCCCCACCGCCGTCCTGACCGAGACCCTGCGGCTCGTCCTGCGGATGGACGAGCCGCGCACCGCCGGGTGACCGGCACGGGCCCTCGTCGCGGCCGGGTGACGCGCGTGCCGTCAGGCCCGTGCGCGTGATTCCGCCGCGCGGCGGGCCAGCGAGTCGAAGACCACCGCGACGAGCAGCACCCCACCAGTGATCATGAACTGGACCGCCGGCTGAACCCCCAGCAGCGCCATGCCCGAGGCGATCGACTGGATGATGAGCACCCCCAGCAGCGCCGACCAGGACGAGCCGCGCCCGCCGAACAGGCTCGTGCCGCCGATGACGGCGGCGGCGACGGCGTTGATCAGCAGCATTCCGGAGCCCGGCACCTGGGTCGCCGAGGTGAGCCGTGAGGCCACGAACAGACCGCCGACCGCGGCCAGGGTCCCCGAGATCAGGAACACCGAGATCCGTACGCGCGCCACGTCGACGCCGGACCGCCGGGCCGCCTCCACACCGCTGCCCACCGCGAGGACCTGCCTGCCGTACACCGTGCGGCGCAGCAGGAGGTCCGAGGCGACGATGACGCCGAGGAAGATCACCAGCGCCAGGGGCAGCCCCTCGAACCGGTCCAGTACGGCGACGGCGGCGAACGAGACCACCGCGAGCAGGGCCGTACGCACCCAGATCTCGGCCCCCGCCCGGTACGGCATCCCGGCGGCGGCCCGGCGTCGGCGGTCGCGGAGGCGGAGGAGGAGGTACACGGCCGGGCCGAGCGCCGCCAGGCCGTAGGTGACGACGGGGGAGCCGAAGGACACGCTGGTCAGGTCGGCGACCAGCCCGTCGTCGCTGAAGCTGATGGAGCTCTCCGGCCCCAGCAGATAGAGCATCAGGCCGTTCCAGGCCAGCAGACCGGCGAGGGTGACGACGAACGCGGGCACGCCGATCCTGGTGAAGACGACCCCGTGCAGGGCCCCGGCCGCCGCGCCGCAGCCGACCGCGACGAGTACGGCGAGCCCTTCCGGCATGCCGTGGTTCACGTTCAGCGCCGCGAACATGGCGCCGGAGAGCCCGGCCAACGAGCCCACCGACAGGTCGAGTTCGCCGATCAGCAGCACGAAGACGACACCGACGGCGACCATGCCGGTGCCGACGATCTCCACGCTGAGGACGGACAGGTTGCGCGGCGAGAGGAAGTTCTCGTTGAGGCTCTGGAAGACGGTCCAGGTGACGGCGAGGGCGAGCAGGGCCGGCGCCGGACCCAGCCCACCCGCGTGCACTCTGCGGCGCACGGCATGCGCGTACGCGCGGGGGCGCTCGCCGAACCACCGGCGCCCGCCCTCCCGCGGACTCCCCGTCTTCCCGCCGTCGCCCCGTCCGCTGCCGTCGCCCCGCCCGCTCCCCCTCACGGCCATGTCTCCTCCGGGTCGGTGGGGCGATGCTCGGCGGTGTTGTCCACCGCGCCGGTGATGGAGGAGATGATCTGCTCCTGGGAGGTCGTGCTCACGTTGAACAGACCGTTGTTGCGGCCGAGGCGCAGGACGGCGATCCGGTCGGCGACGGCCTTGATGTCCCCCATGTTGTGGCTGATGAGGAGTACCCCGGTGCCCCGGTCGCGCAGTTCCTCGATGAGGTCGAGGAGCTGGTTGGTCTGTTCGAGGCCCAGGGAGGCGGTGGGCTCGTCGAGCAGGAGCAGCCGGGGCGCGCTGACGAACGAGCGGGTGATCGCGACGACCTGGCGCTGCCCGCCGGACAGCGTCGCGAGCGGCACCCGCACGTCGGGGATGCGGATGGAGAGGGTGCGCAGCAGCTCGCGGGTGCGGCGCTCCATCTCCACCTCGTCGAGGACGCCGAACCGGCGGATCTCCCGGCCGAGGAAGAGGTTGCCGACGACGTCGAGGTTGCCGCACATCGCGAGGTCCTGGTAGACGGCCGCGATCCCGAGGAGCTGGGCGTCCTGGGGGCGCCGGATCTGGACGGCCGCGCCCTCCCACTCGATGACGCCCCGGTCGGGGGGACCGACCCCCGAGATCACCTTGACCAGGGTGGACTTCCCGGCTGCGTTGTCGCCGACCAGAGCGACCACCTCCCCGGCCCTGATCTCCAGCTCGACGTCCACCAGCGCCTGGACGGCGGCGAAGCGCTTGGACACACCGCGCAGGGCCAGCAAGGGCTGAACCACCGGGCCACCTCCTGGATGAGGTTCACGGGCTGAGTCCGGCCTTGTCGCAGGCGGGCCGGAGCTTCGGGGTGCAGATCTGGTCGATGGTGTACATACCGTCCTTGACCAGAGTGTCCTCGATGTTGCCGGCCGTCACCGGGACCGACGGGAGCAGGACCGCCGGGATGTCCTGGTCGGTGGGGCTGTCGACGGTTCCGGTGGCGATGGAGTCGACGCTCTCGTCGCGCCCCAGGGCGACCGCCATCTCGGCGGCGGCGTCGGCCGCCGGCTTGAACGGTTTGTAGACGGTCATGTACTGCTCGCCCTTGACGATGCGCTGCGCGGCCGCGAGATCCGCGTCCTGGCCGGTGACCGGCGGTGGCGGGCTCACGCCACTGGCGCCGAAGGCGGAGATCACGGCGCCGGCGAGGCTGTCGTTGGCGGCCAGGACGCCGTCGATGTTGTTCGCGCCCAGGGCGGAGATGGCGCCGCTCATGTTGACGTACGCGTTCTCCGGACGCCATCCGACGGTGTCGTACGACTTTCCGATCTTCACCTTGCCCTCCAGGACGGAGAGCGCGCCGCGCTTGTACCAGCCGGCGTTGGGGTCGGTGGTGGCGCCGTTCATCATGACGATCTGGCCGCCGTCCGCCCGCGGGCCCATGGCCTTGAGGAGGGCCTCGCCCTGGAGCCTGCCGACGACCTCCCCGTCGAAGGTGACATAGCCGGAGATGGGTCCCTGGGCGAGCCGGTCGTAGGCGACGACCGGGATACCGGCCCGGTCCGCGGCCTCGACCGAGGAGCGCAGCGCCTTGGGGTCGACGGCGGCGACGATCAGCACGTCCACACCCCGGGTGATCATGGCGTCGAGCTGTTGCCGCTGGACCGCCGGTTCGGCCGTGGCGGCGACGGTCGCCGCCGGGCAGTCCGGGCACAGCTCCTTCAGCTTCTTCTCGATCAGGGGCCGGTCGAACTGTCCGAACCGGGAGGCTCCGCCGCCCGGGAGCAGTACGCCGACCTGGAGGTCGTCACCCCCGCTCCCGCCGCCCCCGCCGCTTCCGTCTGCGCCACACGCCCCGGTCAGGAGCAGGCCGACGGCGACCACGGCCGCCGCTCCCGCCCGGCTGAGGGACCTTCGCTTCACGGCCGACCGACCGACACCGAGACCCATTTTATGTTCCTTAGGGAATTTGCCCGATCTTACCCCGTTATGGATAGCTCTCATCCAGCGTAGTCAAGCGGCCGGTGCGGTCCAGCGCGATCCGGTGGGGTGCGGTCCAGGGGGGCGTGCGGTCCGGTGCAGTCCAGGGGGTCCGTGCGGTCCGGTGCGGTCCAGGGAGTCCCGGCCGGAGGTCCACTGGGGGCTGGCGCGGACTGCCGTGGTGCGCGAGGGCATGACGTGAACGCCTCGAACAACTGGAACTTCAGCGCGGCCGCCGTGTGCCTCCAGGAGCTGGCCGTGGTCCCGGTGGGTGGCGCCGGGGTGAGCGACACGGTCAACCACTGCGCGTCCCCTGGGGCCCCTGTCGCCAGGCCCTCACCAAGCCCTCGCCAGGCCCTCGCCAGGCCCTCGCCCGGCCCTCGCCCGGCCCGTGCCGCCCCGGACGCCGTAACTGACCCCTCCGAAGGCCTGGACCAATCCCCCGCCGTGTTCCTGCTGCTGCCCCTGGCGCCCGCGCTGGCGCACGCCCCGGCGGTCGCGACGGCGCAGGAACCCGCTCCCGGGTCCGCCGCTCCGCCGTCCGCCGCCGTGACCGCGGCGGACGACTGGACGGCACCGCTCAGCACACGGGGCCACTGGATCGTCGACGCCGACGGCGACCGTGGCCCCTCGTCGGATGCGGCTGGGCCCTGCTCCACTGGGACGCGGCGGGCAACTGCATGGGCCTGTACGACGGTGACGACTGGCGAGCGGCCGCGTGGACCCGGCTCGTCGGGGCCGAGGGCCGCACCGGCCGCGTGGCCCCGGTGACCGACTGGCCGATGCCTCAGCCCCGACCACGGCGACTTCGTCGCGTCGCGCCGGATGCGCGCCCTGCCCGACTGGGACCCCGGCGCCCGCAAGGCGGCCTGCCCCGACGGCCGGCGCCTCGTCGGCCTGAGCCACACCGGCAACCGGGGCCTGTGCTCGAACGTGTCCGGCGGGCCCGTGTGGGACCCGGCCGCCGGGCACAGGGTGGTCGTCGACGAGCGGTACGTCACGCCGGGCCGCGACTGGGCGTCCGGATACACCAAACTCCAGTGCCCCGAGGGCCACTTCCTCACCGGCTACAGCGTCCGGGGGGCCGCCGTCTCCGCCGCGCTGTGCGTACCCGCGCAGCCCGGTTCGCTAGCCGGCACGAGCGGCCGCACCGTCTGGTTCGACCGCGGCGACAACCGGGGCGACACCCCCAGGGGCGGTGACTTCGCGCAGGGTCACCACAAGGGGCAGTGCGCCGACCACGAGTACGCCGCCGGGATCGCCTACACGGGCCGCGTGGGCTCGTCGCGCACCCCCGACGCGCTCTACTGCCGCCCGAAAAGCTGACCCTTTCCCGACCCGCCCGACCCGCCCGACCCGCTCAGACCGGCCCGGACCCGCTCCGAACGGACCCGCTCCGACCCGCCCGGACCCGCTCCGAACGGACCCGCTCCGACCCGCCCGGACCCGCTCCGAACGAGCCCGTTGAACCCGCCCGGCCCTCATCCGATCCGACCCGCTCAGCCCCGCTTCGCTCCGGTATGCGGCCTTCCGCTTCCCGTGTACATCCAAGGCCCTGTCGCGTGCGTCTTACGAGACAAGTCCGCTGCTCAAACGGGAAGTTGCCCGCCACCGGAGGATCCGATGCAACGACGCCTCGTCATCTCGGCCATCACCACAGCCCTGTGCGGCACCACACTGGTCGGTACCGCCACATCCGCCTCGGCCGCACCCCAGGCCGTCGACTGCCGCAAGGTCAAGTGCGTCGCCCTCACCTTCGACGACGGGCCGGTCACCGACACCCAGCGGCTGCTGCGCCTGCTGAGCGAGCGGGACGTCAGAGCGACCTTCTACGCCGTCGGTACGAACGTCCAGCGAAACCCGTCGACGATGAACGCCGCGGCGCTCGCGGGCCACCAGATAGGCAACCACAGCTGGGACCACGCCGATCTGACCAGACTCAGCGCCGCCAAGATCAAGTCGCAGCTCTTCCGTACGGATACGGCGATCAAGCAGGCGACCGGCAAGAAGCCCACCACGTTCCGCGCCCCCTACGGCGCCCACAACGCGGCGGTCCGCTCGGCCGCCGGACGGCCGCTGGTCCACTGGAGCGTGGACACCCTCGACTGGAAGTACCGCGACTCGGCCCGGCTCATCAAGTACGTCAACGCGCAGACCAAGCCCGGTGACATCGTCCTCATGCACGACATCCACCGGACGACGGTCGACGCGGTGCCCGGCATCATCAAGGCCCTCAAGGCCCGCGACTTCCACTTCGTGACCGTCGACCAGCTCTTCGCCCCGGCCAAGCTGCCCAGCGGCAAGGTCACGTACCACAACCGCGCCGCCTATCGGCCGTGACCTTCAGCCGGAACCGGACACCGAGCCGGGCACCGAACCGGACACCTCGCCGTCGAGCGCCTCGTGCCCCGCACGGCGGCGGTACTCGGCGTTGATGCGCTGCGCTTCCTCCAGTTGGTCCTCGAGGATGACGATGCGGCAGGCGGCCTCGATCGGGGTGCCCCGGTCGACGAGTTCGCGGGCGCGCGCGGCGATCCGCAGCTGGTAGCGCGAGTAGCGGCGGTGTCCGCCCTCCGAGCGCAGCGGAGTGATCAGCCGGGCCTCACCGAGGGCGCGGAGGAATGCCGGGGTGGAGCCGAGCATCTCGGCGGCCCGCCCCATCGTGTACGCGGGGTAGTCGTCGTCGTCCAGACGACCACTGAGGGGGTTATCTGCTGTCATGTCACCTCGTAGTGCAACGCGTCGAGGGGCCCTGGTGCCGTACGGCACCAGGGCCCCGAAGGAAATTCAACACCATCTGTCGGCTCTCGTGCTGTGCCGACCTTCTGTATCCGCTACCAGCCCTGACGAAGGGGGGTGCGGGGATCGCGGCTGCTTGACCGGAGACCACCTTCCCATCCGGGGTCTTGCGGTACCCGGGCCGAGTGCCTCTCGGGCCGGGCGATCCTGATGGCGTTCTCCTCCGTTCTTGCTCGTGTACTGCGACCTCGCCGGTCCGTGGCCGGTAGGTCGCCAGACCGTCTCAACGAGTAGAAGGCTAACCGTGTCGGAGGCCAATGTCTACTGTGGCGAAGATAGATTTCAGTCGTCTGGAGGCATAGATAGCCTGCTACCAGGGGTGATGGGCGGCATGCGATCCGTTATGGCGGCGACTGGCGGCCGAAGCGGGCCGCTGCCTGCCGGCGTGGACTGGGGTGGACCCGGGGGTGTGGGCCGGGTCGGCCGCGATCGGCGAATTCGACGGGGGGAAGCGAAAGCGGCGCCGTGTCCTGCGCGAGGGAATCGTCTGAGCGGATCGGATGCGACATGCGCCGAACGCGTGATCGCGCGACCGTGATCCGCTCTCGGCCGTGGAAGGAAGTTCCTGGCGGGGCGGAAACGCAACGAGCTGGGGCCCGCACCTCAAGGTGCGGGCCCCAGCTACTGAGAATATGTGCCGCGAGCGTCAGGCGGTGACGATGTTCTCGGCCGTCGGGCCCTTCTGGCCCTGCGCGATGTCGAACGACACCTTCTGGCCTTCCTGCAGCTCACGGAAGCCCTGGGCGGCGATGTTCGAGTAGTGGGCGAAGACGTCGGGGCCGCCGCCGTCCTGCTCGATGAAGCCGAAGCCCTTTTCCGCGTTGAACCACTTCACGGTGCCAGTAGCCATGTCATTTCTCCTTCGGAGACGAGGTACGGAATTCGCCGTGTGCGGATTCCGCGTCGCCGTGCTGATCAACCCGTCAGGAAATGAACCTTCTGGCAACCACACCTGCAACTGGCATCGACATTAGCACGCCACGATCCGGCCTGAATGATCCAAAATTCCGTTCCGGTCAGGGGTCGAGGAATACTCGTCGCACGCCCCGTCTATTTCTTACTTCGCGGATACAGATATTCCTCCGTGCCGCGCTGTGGTCCCGCGCTAATCGGCCCGCCCGGCGGTCCAGGTGATCAGCGGGGGCTCGACCCGGGCGCACAGGGGGCCGCCCTGGGGGTCGGTCAGACCGAGGCGTCCCACCAGCAGCCCGCCGTGTGCGGCGGCGGCGAGCACCTCGGCGGGGATCACGTCGAGCATGAGCTTGGCGCGGCGGAACATCGTGAAGGTGCCCGAGCCGTCGACCGTGCCCCACGACAGGTAGACGAAGCGCCGGCCCAGCCGGTCCTGCACATAGGGCCCCTTGATCTTGGTGCCGTCCGCCGAGGTGCTCGCGGTGCACTCCAGGGTCCAGGTCGCGGACGGGGCGTCGCCGGGCTGCGGGTCGAGGAGTTCGGCCGGACGGTCGCGGCGCTGCACGGCGACGTGGAGGTTGTCGTACGCCGGGATTCTGCCGTCGGCGGAGGCGGGGCGGGTGCGGCCGGGAAGGTCGACGGCGTCGATGCGGATGTGCATGACCCCCATCATCCCGCCGCCGGTGTCGACGCCGACTCCACACGGCGCTCGGCGCAAGGGAGGGGGTGGTACCGAACTCTTCCAACTGGCCCAGCGTGCACGGCGCGTCGACACGACCCCGGCCTCGCCGCGTATGACCGCACGGCGCCACCCACCCCCGCCCCGGTGATGCGGGCGCTCGCCGCGGACGCTTGATGCGGGCGGTCGAGGCGGGCGCTCGACCGCGGACGTTCGATGCGGACGTTCGATGCGGGCGATCGACGTGGACGGCCAACGCGGGAGATCGACGCGGGCGGTCGACGCGGGCGGTCGATACGGCGGTCGATACGGCGGTCGACGCGGGCAGTCGATGGCGGGCCCGGGACATCGAAATCGGCCAGATCGCGCCGCCCTGACACGGATGCCGTGCCTCATGCTGGACGTCACCGAGAACCACACCCCAGGTCCTCGTGGCGGACAACTACTGAAAGCGTTTGTGTGCGTTCCGTTGACACCCGGCACATCCGCTCCTAATGTCACGCCAATCTCGCCAATCTTCCGACCATGTGACGAGATTTCGAACGACGGGAAAGGCAAGTGCCCTGCGCAGCACCGGAGTCAGCACAGACGTGGCCGGGACGCCGTGGCACAGCCTCACCCTTGTCCAGGTGCACGCGGGCAGCGGGATCACGACCGCCGACGGGTCCCGGGACGCCGACGCGTCCGGGCAGCGGCTCGACCGATCTGCCGGGCGACCTGAACCGCGATGACCCCGCGCGGTCCGTCCCCCGCTCACCGGCACCGAGGCGGCACGAGGCCGCCGGGCCGATCCTCCGCGGCCGACGCCGCTCGACCTGACGTTCGGTCCGTCTCGACGACGACAAGAACAGGGAAAGACACCATGCCCAACCGAAGAGCCGCCCTCGCCGCCCTCGCCGGAGCGGTCTCGCTCGCCCTCACCCTGTCCGCCTGCGGCGGCGAGACCAGCGAGAGCAGCTCCGAGAGCGGCACGATCGGCATCGCCATGCCCACGCGGGCCTCCGAGCGCTGGCTCACCGACGGCAAGAGTGTCGTGGAGGACCTGCAGGACAAGGGGTACAAGACCGAGCTGCTCTACGGTGAGGACAACCCGCAGACCCAGGTCAAGCAGATCGAGAAGCTGATCAAGCAGGGCGTCGACGCGCTGATCATCGCGGCGATCGACAACAAGTCGCTGAACGGCGCGCTCGAACAAGCCGCCGCCGCGAAGATCCCCGTGATCTCCTACGACCGGCTCATCCTCGGCACCAGGAACGTCGACTACTACGTCTCGTTCGACAACGAGCAGGTCGGCCGGCTCCAGGCCCGCCACATCATCGAGAAGCTCGGCCTGGAGGACGGCGAGGGCCCGTTCAACATAGAACTGTTCGCCGGTTCTCCCGACGACAACAACACCAAGTTCTTCTTCGACGGCGCGATGCATCTGCTGCAGCCGTATCTGGACAACAAGCAGTTGGTGGTCAGGTCCGGCCAGACCGAGATGGACAAGATCACCACGCTGCGCTGGGACGGGCCCACCGCGCAGAAGCGCATGACCCAGGTCCTCTCCCAGTCGTACAGGAGCCAGCGGGTCGACGCGGTCCTGTCGCCGTACGACGGCATCTCCATCGGCGTCCTCACCGCGCTGAAGGCGGCCGGTTACGGCACCGCCGCCAAGCCCCTCCCGATCATCACCGGGCAGGACGCCGAACTGGCCTCGGTGAAGTCGATCATCGCGGGCGACCAGTCGCAGACCGTCTTCAAGGATCTCCGCCAACTCGCCGGCAGGGCCGCGAACATGGCGGACGACATCCTCAACGGCGATACTCCGGAGCTGAACAACAGAAGGGCGTACAAGAACGGCGTCAAGGCCGTGCCGGCGTACCTGCTGCAGCCGATCAGCGTCGACAAGTCCAACTACGAGTACGTCCTGGCCGCGAGCGACCTCTACACGGAGGAAGACCTCAAGTAGCCTCGGGGGTCCAGTGACCCGGATCACACCACGAGGTCGATCACATCCGCGGCCCCCGCCGGTCATGACCGACGACACGAGCCGACGCTCGCGGACACCCGCCGCGCTCGGCCGGCCGACGGAAAGGACGCGACCGACATGACCGCACCCGTGAAGGGCCCCGCCAGTTACTTCCCCTCGATCGAGAAGAAGTACGGCCGTCCCATTGCCGAGTGGAAGGACATGATCCGGGCCTCGCCGCTCACCAGGCACATGGAGCTCGTCTCCTGGCTCAAGAGCGAGCACGGCCTGGGCCACGGCCACGCCAACGCCCTCGTGGCCCACACACTCGCCGAACAGTGAGCGGGGCGGATGCGCCGCGCGCCGCTCACCTGTCCGTATGTACCCGTGCGTC
The DNA here is from genome assembly GCF_053593335.1 of Streptomyces sp. NPDC002324. Taxonomy (NCBI): domain Bacteria; kingdom Bacillati; phylum Actinomycetota; class Actinomycetes; order Kitasatosporales; family Streptomycetaceae; genus Streptomyces; species Streptomyces sp. NPDC002324. The sequence goes on along the minus strand of NZ_JBSFCF010000001.1, from coordinate 37,862 downwards.
TGTTTATCTGTGCATCTGCGCGTGACGCGCCGGTTCGAGGTCTTCGTATCCCCGTGTGCGGGTACCCGGTGGAGGACGTGACCGGGGCCGTGACCGGGTCGACGACCGGATCGCCTGATCGGTGTGCAGAGAGGGGCGACGGCATGCAGACCTTCTTGCCGTATCCCGACTTCCGGGCCTCGGCGGAGGCCCTGGACCGTCGTCGGCTCGGAAAGCAGCGCGTCGAGGCGCTGCAGGTGCTGCGCGGGCTCATCCGGCCGGGGTACGGGTGGCGGCGGCATCCGGCGGTGCGCATGTGGGCGGGTTACGAGGAGGCCCTCGTCCGGTACGGCCTGGAGATCTGCGAGGTGTGGTGCGAGCTGGGCCACCGGGACAGCTGCGCGGCCACACTGGTCACCGATTTCACGGAGTTCCGGCCCCACGCGCCGACCCGGGGCCAGGCGCGGCTGGCGGCTGCCGGGGAGCTGCCGCCCTGGCTCGGCGACGAGGCCTTCCACCGCAGCCACCGCTCCGCGCTGGTCCGCAAGGACCCCGCCCTCTACGCCGAGTCCTTCCCCGACGTGCCGGACGACCTGCCGTACGTATGGCCCACGTCCGACCGGGAGGCCGCCGCCTCACTGTGACCGGGTGACCGGGTGACCGGCGGGTGCCGGCGTCGACGGGTATCGGCCGACGCCGGCAGCGCACGCTCGGTGGGTGCGTCACCCGTCCTTCTTCCTGCCGCGCAGCGCCTGCGGCTTGTGTACGGCCGTGCGCCCGGACTTGTCGCTGCGGACCAGGTACTGAGGGTCCTCGGCGGAGGCGTCGACGGTGCGTCCTGCGGCCTCGGTCTTCTCGGTGATCTTCTTCTCGACCTTGCCCGTGGCCTCGGACCCGTGACTCTTCCACGACACTCGATCGCCCTTGCGCGGCTGTCGCTTCCCGGCCATGATTCACCTCCCGTCACTCAGGTCGCGAGTGCCCCGCCAAAATCGGACGAAAACGACACTCGGGGTCTCGTCGGAAGTGCGGCGGCGAGCGCCGTCACCACTTAGCCACCGGGCACCGGCCCTCCAGAACGGTGGAACCCGCGGCTATCACACGCAACCGCGATGGCCGAAAATGTGTCTCACTCTCCACGCGGCCGGTCCCGGGGGAGCGGATGGGCAGCGGCGCACGGCGGCCTTGGGGGTGGAATGAACACATGGGCGGTGCCCGGATACACCGAGTCACTCGAACTCGGGTCCGGGGCGAGCGGGCGGGTCGTACTGGCCGTGCACGAGGAGACCGGCCTTCCGGTCGCGGTGAAGTACCTCAGCGAGCCCCTGCGCACCCGGCCGGGCTTCGTACGCGACTTCCGGGCCGAGGCGCGGCTGCTCGGCGGACTGCAGAGCCCGCACGTGACCGGCCTGTACGAGTACGTGGAGAGCCCGCACGGCGCCGCCATCGTGATGGAGCTGGTGGACGGCGTCTCGCTGCGGACGATGCTTTCCAGACAGGGCCCGCTCGACCCCGAGGCGGCGCTCGTCATCCTCAAGGGGTCGCTGCTCGGCCTCGCCGACGCGCACCGGATCGGCGTCGTCCACCGCGACTACAAGCCGGAGAACGTCCTGGTCGTACCGGACGGCGAGTCCAAGCTCGTCGACTTTGGGATCGCGGTGGACGCGGGAACCAGCGCCGGCGTGGCGGGAACCCCGTCCTACATGGCCCCGGAGCAGTGGACGGGCGCGCCCGCCTCGCCCGCCGCCGACGTGTACGCGGCCACGGCCACGTTCTTCGAGTGTCTGACGGGCCACAAGCCGTACGCGGGCGACAACCTCGCCGAACTCGCCCTGCAGCACGTCGACGCGCCCGTCCCCGTGGAGGAGGTCCCCGAGCCCGTACGGGATCTGGTGCGGCGGGGGCTGGCCAAGGACCCGGAGGAGCGGCCCGCGGAGGTCGAGGCGTTCGTCTCGGATCTGGAGGCGGCCGCCGGCGGCGCCTACGGGCCCGACTGGGAGGAGCGTGGTCGAGGCCGGCTCGCCGCGCTGGTGGCACTGCTGCCGCTGCTGCTGCCCTCGGCCCGCAGCGGCCCCCGGACCAGCACGGACACCGCGCGCACGGTGTTGAGCCAGGGGTCGGGCGGCGGCTGGGCGCGGTCCTGGAGACCCGGCCGGCCCGGGATGCTCGTGTCCGGGGCCGCCGCGCTGCTGGGCGTTCTCCTGACCTACGGGATCCAGCACGCCCCGGGAGCCGCTCCGCAGGAGGCGGCCCAGGCCCTGGCGACCACCAGTGCCGGGGCCGGTACGGAGACGACGGGCCCCACAGCCGCGACCACCTCCGCGTCCCCGTCCCCGTCCCCGACCGCCTCCGAGTCGGCCGACGCGTCGGCGTCACCCGGCCTGTCGCCCTCGGCGCCGTCGCCCACCGACACGGGGGAGCCCTCGGCCTCCGCCCCTTCGACCGGGGACCCGGACACGACGCCGCCCGGCGACGGCGACACGGAGAGCCCACCGGCGCCGACGACGTCCGCCCCCTCCGCGCCCGCCGCCACGGCCGTCAAGGACGTCACGGTGTCGGCCTTCCGGCAGACGGGCCCCACGACCGCCACGTCGACCATCACCATCACCACGGACGGCACCGGCCCGGTCTCCCTCACCGTCTCCTGGTTCAAGGGCGACGGCTCCGGACAGCTCGGCGCCCCGGACGGCGCGTCCCAGACCTTCCAGCGCGGTGGCGCGACCCAGTACACGATCGACGTCGACCACACCTTCGGACGCGGCGGCTGCTACTGGGCGGTCCAGGGCACCACCAGCCCGGCCTCCGCCGACGGCGGCGCGTCGCAGCAGCTGCTGACCAGGCAGTGTGAGATCCGGTGACCGCGCGCAACGACCGTCCTCCGAGACCTTCCGGGGACCATGAGCCGACGCAGGTGCGGGGTTCTGCCGACGAGCAGGGAGCGACTGTCCGGCTGGGCCCGGTCGAGGAGGAGGGCGGGACCGTCCGGCTGGGGTCTGTTGACGAGCACGGCCGTACCGTCCGGTTCGGGTCTGTTGACGAGCACGGCCGTACCGTCCGTCTCGGCTCCGTCGGCTCCGTCGACGAGGAGGGTGGGACCGTCCGCCTCGGCCCGGTCGATGACCAGGATGGGACCGTGCGCCTCGGCCCCGCCGACGCGCACGACACCACCGTCCGTCTCGACCCCTCCGACGGCCACCCCCCGAGCGGCGAATCCGCCTACGACGACGCCGAGTACAGCGCCACCATGCTGGCCAGCCACTGGATCCAGCGACCCCAGTCCGGCGACACACTCGTCGAACACTCCCCGACGCGGCCCGCCGCCGAGCCCACACCGGTGCTCCCCACCGTGCCGCAGTCGCAGTCATGGTCGCAGTCACGGTCGGAGTTCGAGTCGGACGGGGAGCCGGAACCGACACCCCCCGACCGCGTCGAAGGCACCCTGCTGCGTTTCGGCCCGGGGGTGACCGCCGAGGTCGCGCACCGCACCCACAGGACGCTGCCCACCATGCCGCCCGTCCAGGTGCCCCGGCGTCGGCGGCTGCGCCGGCACGCCCTGCCCGTCCTGGTGGTGCTCTGCGTCCTCGCGTTCCTCGCCTGGCAGCGCCTGGGTCCGTCCGTGCAGGTGCGTACGGTGGCGGTCGCGGCCGAGCCGAAGGTTCTGGGGTGCGACGGCACCGCGGACATCGTCGGCCTCGTCGGGACGAACGGCCGTCCGGGCACGCTCTCCTACCGTTGGATCCGGAGCGACGGCACCACCTCGGGTGTCCTGCGCGAAGTACTGGTCCGGGACCAGCGTCAGGCGCGCCTGCACCTGCTGTGGACGTTCCAGGGCAAGGGCCGTCACGAGGGCCGGGCCGAACTGCGCATCCTCTCCCCCTCGCAGCGAGCGGTCACCGTCCCCGTCACGTACGACTGCCCCTGACGGACCGAACCGGCCGGCCGGTTCCCGCCCCGCCGGTCGGCGGGGGAACGAGGGCCACCCGGCGGGGCAACTCCCGTGAGACGTCGGGTGGTTGGCCCGCATCCGCCTCGGCCACGTTGTCCCCCGGCGAAGCCGCCGCACCACCTCAGTCCGCGTCCACCACACTGCTGCTCGCGTTCATCACCGGAGCCGTCCCCTTCGCGACGGCCTGGTCCCGCTTCTTCCGCCGGGGCCCCCTGGAACACCTGCTCCACCGAGCCACGACACTGGCTCGCCGGGTGCGCTGAGCGTCGCGGGGGGCGGGAACCAGGAGGGGCACCCGCACGTGGGCGGTCCAGGCGGGCGTCGTCGAGCGCCCGGTCGGTGGCGGCCATCGCCACCCCCCCCTCTGAGCCCGTCTTCTCCTCCGGAACGACCGGCCTGCCCCAGGGCATCGTCCACGGCCACGGCGGTGTCCTGCTGGAACACCTCAAGCCCCTCGCCCTCCCGTCCGACCCGGGCCCCGGCGACCGCCCCCTGTGGTACACGGACGACGCCCTGCGCGGCCGCATCCGCGAGGCCATCCGCACCGGCGCCTCACCCCGCCCCGTCCCGGACGAGATCCGCCCCGTCCCGGACGAGATCCTCGACGTGCCGGCCGTCCCGCACACCCGCACGCCCGCACCAACAAGAACCCGCAGGTCCCGGTCGAACGCCTGCTCCAGGGCGCTCCGGCCGGGCAGGCCGTCGACCCGGCCATCGATGGTGTGCCCGTCGTTGCCACCAGTGCGGTCGATCAACCGTCTTCCTCCCACGAAGCTCAACCTCTTGATCGGACGAAGCCGGAAGGACGACGTGTGAGCGGGAATTTAGTCCGGGGATTCGCGGTGGTCTCTGCCACCGCGGTCACCACTGTCGGTGCCGTTGCGGGAGTTGGCCAGAGCAGCACCGGCCAGGCGGTGAACGACACTCAAACGACGGCGAGCGGTACGACCCTCCTCGCGGACATACCCATGGGTCAGCAGGCCCGGACACAAACGGTCTCCTTGACCCAACAGGCCGACGCGCAGTCCATCGCCGCGGACAACAGCGCGAAGGAAACCGCGGCGGAGGCAGCCCGCAGGCAGGCTGCCCAGGACGCGATCGCCAAGCAGAAGGAGGCCAAGCAAGCGGAGGCCGAGCGGAAGGAGGCCAAGCAGAAGGAGGCCGAGCAGAAAGCGCTGGAGGACGCCGAGGATCGCCGGGAGGCGCGGCAGCAGGCCGACGGCTCGTCGGCCGGCTCCTCCGACGTCGCACCGCAGTCCTCATACACCGTGGCCCAGGTGCAGGCCATCGCACGGCAGATGGTGCCCGGCGATCAGTTCCAGTGCTTCAGCAACATCGTGGACCACGAGTCCGGCTGGAACCACAAGGCGGTCAACCCCTCTTCCGGGGCCTACGGTCTCGTACAGGCCTATCCCGGCTCCAAGATGTCGTCCGCCGGAGCCGACTGGCGGACCAACCCGGCCACGCAGATCAAGTGGGGCCTGAACTACATGGACGACCGCTACGGCAGCCCCTGCGAAGCATGGGCGTTCTGGCAGGCCAACGGTTCCTACTGAGCCGATACTGCCGACACTGAGCCGTCACCGGACGCGCCAAGGAGGCCGCTCGACCCGGGGCAGTGCCTCACCGTTCTACGGTGAGGCACTGCCCCGGGCAGGTCGGGCGCACCTCACTCCAGCCTTCCCGGGCCTCCCCGCCACGGCCGCGCGGAGCCGTCGCGACCGCACAGGAGTGTCCCCTCAGTCGGGTCTGGATCAGTCGGGTCTGGATCAGTCGGGTCTGGAACGTCGCCCGCCCGCTGTCACGCCGACGGCAGCCGCAGGGCGAGGAGGGCCACGTCGTCGGTGCTGCCGGGCGGCATGCGGGCGAGCAACTGGTCGCACAGTGTGTCCAGGGACGCGTGCGCGAGTTTCAGGGCGTGGCGGCGCAGGCGGGTCAGGCCGGTGTCGAGGTCACTGCCGGGGATCTCGATCAGGCCGTCGGTGTAGAGCAGCAGCGTGGAACCCGGCGGCAGGGGTTCCGTGGCGTTCGGCCGGCTGCCGCCGTCGCCCAGGTGGGCGCCGAGGAGCAGTCCCTGCCCGGCTTCGAGGTACCGCGCGTGTCCGCCGGGGGTGAGGAGGAGCGGCGGCGGATGTCCGGCGCTGGTCCACCGCAGGGTCCATGGGCCGTCGTGCGGATGGCCTTCGACCCGGGCGAGGACCAGGGTGGCCATGGGAACGGTGGTGATCGCGGGCATGGCGTCGTCGAGGCGGTCGACAACGCTGCCCGGCGGCCCTACGTGGTCCCAGGCCAGGGAGCGCAGGATGCCGTGCAGTTGGGCCATCCCGGCCGCAGCGGTCAGGTCGTGGCCCACGACGTCGCCGATGACCAGCGCGAGCGTGCCGTCCTTCAGTTCGAACGCGTCGTACCAGTCACCGCCGACCTGGGATCCGACGGGGGCGGGCTGGTAACGGGCGGCCAGCCGCAGCCGTCCGGGCCGGGGCAGCGGACCGAGCAGGTTGCGCTGCATGGCCTCGGCGACGGCACGCTGGCGGCCGTACCGTCGCGCGTTGTCGACGACCAGACCGACCCGGTGGCCGATGTCGCTCACCACCTCCAGGTCGGCGGCGTCGAAGGGGTACGCGGGGTCGGTGCGGACCAGCGTCAGGGCGCCGGTGATCCGCGGTCCCGAGCCCAGCGGCACCGTGACGACGGATGTCGCGCCCACCGTCCGCAGGAAGTCGCCGTGGTGGGCGGCCAGGGGGGACCCGGGTAGTACGGCCGCTCCCACCCCGTCCCACAGCACGGGATCACCGCCGTTCAGCACCTGGACGAGGGGCGACGGGTCCGCATCCCCCGCTTCGGGGAGGTGCTCGCGTCCGCCCTCCAGCGTCGTGTCACGGCCCGCGGGACCTGTCACCGCGACGCGGTGCACCTGCCCGGAGCCGGTCCGGAGGTCCACCGCGGTCCAGTCGGCGAGGCGGGGTACCAGCAGGCGGCCCAGCCGGGCGAGGGCCTCGTCGGCGTCCAGGGTCTGGCCCAGTACGTCGGTGATGTCCGCGACCAGCGTCAGTCGCTCGGTGAGGTCCTCCAGGGCACTGGTGTAGGCAGCCCGCTCCGCCCGTTCCGCGCGCTCCCGGCGCGTGCCGTGGCCGCCCGTGGAGTCGGTGAACAGCACGGTCATGCCCGTGAAGGAGCCGGAGTCCGTCAGGGGAGAGGCGGACCAGGCGATGGTGATCAGACGGCCGTCACCGCACAGGTAACTGTCACCGTCCCCGCCCGCGGCAGCCCTCTCGGCCAGCGCCCGGAGCAGCGGGCAGCGGTCGCGGACCAGAGCACCGCCGCCCGCGTCCCGGTGCAGCAGTTCGTGCGCGTCCCTTCCGCGCATCGCGTCGGCGGTACGGCCCAGCAGCCGCTCGGCGGCCGGGTTGACAGCGAGGATCCGTGCGGCCGGATCGACCACCATCAGAGCGGTGCTCAGCTGCTCGACCACCTGCCGCCACAGGCCCGGTTCGGCCGCCGGCCGCGACCGCTCCTCGTCCCCCGTACCGGGTACCGCACCCTCGACCATGCCAGCCTCCCGCCATGACGGCCCCGCACCGAGGACCGGGGCGCGTCGGGAACCGGACACACGGCAGGGAAACCGACACACCGGTGTCCGATGGTCCCCCGACGGCTCCCCGCCCGCCCGTCCGACACGACGATCGCGCCCGCCCGACCCGGCGATGCGTACGCCACCTCCCGAGCGCCCGCCCACGGCACGGCGTCGGCCCCGGGATCGTCCACGGCGTCAGCGGAGGGGACGCCGCCTGGTGCGCAGGGACACCCGCACCGCGAAGAAGATCACGGTGGCGGCGAAGACCACGATGCCGATGGCCAGGAGGAAGCCGAGACCCTCCGCCGCCACACCGATGATTCCCAGTACGACGGCCACCAGGAGCAGCAGAAGGAAGAGCGCCATCACCGCGGACCATCTCCTCCGTGCCGGGCGCGCGCGGTCACCGGCGTGCGAGCTGACGTTCACCGGCCGTCCCCGGCCGGTACGTCAGGCCGTAGTGCTGGAAGATCTCCTCCTCCTGCTCGGCCGGCAGGACGTCGTCCGTCCCGATCGACGGGGCCTTGCGCACCTGCCCCTTGGTGTAGGAGACCCGGACGTAGTCAGGTCCGAGGACCGCGTCGTCGAGGGGGACGAAGACCAGCCGGTGGCGGGTGGGCAGTCCGGTCCGGACGGTGGCCATGGCCGGTTCGTCGGTGGCGGTGTCGACGTAGACTGCTTCGAGCATGCCGATCCTGCGCTGCTTCTCGTCGACCACGTCCTGGTTGCGCCACTCGCGGATGTCGGCTGGACGGATCATGGCCTGCTCCCTGTCTGCACGCTTTACCGGGTGGTACGTACGAGTACCCCGGCACCCGTGTCCCAGGCGCCCTCGCGCGGTCAGCCGCGGTTCTCCTCCGCGGCCTCCATGAGCCGTATCCCCTGATGCGTCAGCACGACCGTCGCAGGCACCTCTCCATGGGCCCAGCGGACCGTGACGAGCCCTTCGCCCACCAGGTAGGTGCAGGCCGCGGCCAGATCGTGCTCGGGGATCTCCAACTCGTCGCGCAGCCTCGCCCCGGAGACGTCGGGAAGGCCACTGCCTTCCATGTCGTCGTACAGGGTCTTCATGATCGCTTCGCGGTGGGTCTTCCGCTGGTGCAGTGTTGCCATGGTCGCCGCCACTCGTCCTGGGCTCCCGGACCGCCGGATCTCCGTCCTCACTCTACTCCGGGCCGTACGCCGGTACCCGCCCACGGCCAGCGGTTTTGTCGGGCGGCGCAGGGGGTGTTGGGGGCGGTGCGGTGGCACGGCGCGCTCACCGGCGGGCGATGTGTCCGCGTGCGGTGGGCGCGTACGGTGCGCGGTGCGCGGTGCGTCGCACAGCCGGAGCGGGCGGGTCGTCGCGGCGGGCGGATCCGGCAGCCCGTGCGCGGCCCGCCGGTGGCTGCCGACAACGGTCGGCGGGAGGGGCCCGCGGGATGGAGTCTCCGCCGCCTCGGCGGTCCGCCGTGCCCGTCCGAGGAGTAGGCTCGAAGACACCGAGGATATTTCGCACACCGGCTTTCAGGCTCGTGTTGTTTTCGGCGATCGAATACACCGGGCCGGTCGTGATCGGCCCGGGGCAGGGTTCGCGTCATGACCGTGACCATTTCCCGCCCGCCGACAGCCGAAGCCGCTGACCGTTCCTCCTCGCCTTCGCCTTCGCCTTCGCCTTCTCCCTCGCTCCGTCTGTCGTTGGCTCCCGTCGGTCCCACACCTGCCCTGCTGGACGGCGCGTGGTGGCCGCGTTCCCGCGATCTCGGAGCGGAACTCCCCTCCCTGACGGCCGTGCTGGACCCGCTGTGGGGGCGGATCACCCGGGTGACGGTGAATCCCGTCCACTGGCCGGTCGTTCCACGCAAGGTGCCCGTCGCGGGGCACGTGGTGAAAGTGGGCTGGTTCCGGTCCGGGCAGGACCCGCACGAACTGCTGCTGCTCTCCTACCGTGTGGGCCGCTGGAACCTCCTGGTGATCCCACCGCACACGTCCCCCGCGTCGGCCGCCCGGCTGATGGCCGCCGCGAGCGACCCCCTGGGCACGTCGACCGCGAGCCTGTTGATGGAGCGGGAGGCGCGCCTGCCGGCGGTTGCGGAGACCGACCGGGCCGGGGAGGCGGTCTGGGAGTCCGAAGGGGGACATGGGGCCGGCGATCAGAGGGCCATGAGGCCGGCGATCAGGCCGTACGGTCACGGATCCCGAACCATGACCCCGGCGACGGCCGCCATGACCGTGGTGACGGCCGGCCTGGGCGTCGGGACGGCCGCCGTGACCGCGGCGATACGGCACCAGTCGATGGGAAGGTGAGGACCGTGGAGACATTCCTGACCGTGACCGTGATCATCGCGGTGATCGCCTTCGGCGCGCTCCTCATCCACCGGCTCAACTCACAGCACGGCGACCGTATCGCCGCCTTCCACTACGGTCATTCCGACATGCCCGTCGCGGGACCGTCACCGCCCGCTCCGCGGAAGGCACGTGCCCGGGCGAGGACGACCGGCACGGGCCGTCGGCGTGACGCAGGACATGGACGTCTCCACCACCGCCTCCGGCGCCGCACCCATCAGGGCGCCGTGAGCCCCCGCTCGGACCGCCCGGAGAGGGCGCAGCCGTAGGCCGCGACGCCCGTGGGCGGGCGGGCGGCGACCGCTCGTACGCAGTCGCAGTCGCAGTCGCAGTCGCAGTCGCAGTCGCCGTCCAGGCCGGGTCGGGTCGGGTCGGGTCGGAACGCTCCAGGGCACGACGCCCAGGTCAGACGCCACCACCGCGCGCCCCCGTCCCTGGCCGGTCGTGCCACGGCGCTTCCCCGGACGTCCGGTCCCGCGCCCGGCGGCACACGCCGCACCCGTCGCCGGTCCCGTGGCGGCTTATACGCGCAGCAGCCGTCCGGTGATCTCGCGGTACTCCCGCAGCGCGAAGCGGAGTTCGGTGGACTGCGTCTCGTGGTCCAGGTCCGACCAGCCCGCGCGCAGGGCCCGCCGACGCTCCGCGAGGGCGTTCATCAGCTGGGCGGCGGCCTCGTCGAACGCCCCCTCCGCCTCCTCCAGCGCCTCGCGTGGGCTGTCCGCGAAGGTGTTGACGGCATGTCCGAGGCGGCGCACGATCTCCTCCCGTCCGTCCGAGGGGAGCAGCGGTTCCGGGCCGGTGGCAGGTCGTCCGACGAGGCCCGGGGGCCGGTCCGCCGGCTGCTGGGCGCGTGTCTGGTCGTACATCGTGGTGTGTACCGCTTCCATGGGATGAGGTCACCGCCCGAAGGCGCCGTTCGCCTCCTGGACGGCCTGCCGCAGGCTTCCGGAGACTCGGTCGCCCCTTCCCTTCCTGGCCCTGTGCCGTGCTGCCAGTCAACGTCCGGCGACGGTGGGTGTCAACGCGCCACCCGGCTCGGACTACCTGCCGGAGGGCGCTGACCAGCGGTGTCCGGGGCCCCGTCCCGCACGAGGAGTACGGTGGGGAGCACGAGGGTGTTCCGTGCCGACCCGACAGGTCGTCTCCAGCACATCACCCGTCCCAGGGGCGGCCCGTGACCCCGGCGCCACATCCGTCGGAGTGGGTCGACCCGTCGGCCGCCGTCATCCGTCTCCTCGAGCGCCTCGAAACGCCTCGAAACATTGAACGCCTCGACTGCACGGCGTGCGCCGGCCCACGCCGGCGCGGTATGCGGCCCGTCGCGCCTGCCGTCAACCACCCATCCGCGCACGGCAGCCGACAGGAGCCCGGCCCATGACCACCGCACTGCAACCCCCACTTCCCTCCCACCCCGTCCTGCGCCTGCGCCTGGCCCCCCACGGCGGCCTGCCCCGGGCCATCGACGGAGCGTGGTGGCCGCGCTCCTACGACCTCCTCGTCGAACTCCCGCGTCTGCTCGCCGGGTTGCCACGGGAATGGGGTCATGTCACCAGCGTCACCGTCAACGGGGCGGTCTGGCCCGTGACGGCCGGCCGGATGTTCGTGGCCGACCAGGTCGTACGACTGCGCAGAACCCCGGCCGCGTCCGCCCCGTCCACCATCGTCCTGCTCGCTCCTGGCCGGGGGCGCTGGGACCTGCTGGTCGTGCCCCCCGACACGACCGAGGAGGCCGCGGAACCGCTCATGGCGGCCGCGGCGGGTACCCCCGAGGGAGGCTGACCATGAGACCGGCCACGACTCCCCGCGGGTGACCGGTTCCTGCCGGACACCGTCCACCGGGCCGTGAAGCCCGGTACGGCCGTCGTACGGCTGGAGACGACAACCCGACCGGCGGGGCGTTCTCGACGGGGGCGTGGTGGCCCCGCTCCCGTGACACCGCGCCCGAGCTTCCCGCGCTGATCACCGCGCTGACCGAGCCGCTGGGCAAGGTCGCACGGGTCGGCCCGGACGCGAGCGCCTGGGAAGAACCACCGACGCGGCCGGTCGCCGAGGACCGCGTCGTGCGCGTCGGCTCCTCCCCGGTCGGCGACGACACCGTCCTCGTCGCCGGCGCGAGGCGGACCACTTCACCCTCCTCGTGGTCCCGCGCCCGCGACGCCCGAGGCGGCACGCGCCAGGACGTTGCCACGCTCATCGCGTCCGTCGGCGCATCGCGGCCATCAGCTCATCCCGGTGTCTCATCGTCGGCGGCAAGTTCCCCGATCGCCGCACGACGCGATTACTTCCCCATCGAACACGCGAAAATCTGTAGTGGCTGGAGTAGACATTGGGTGGTCCCATGGTTATGGTTTCTCTCGTAGCCCAGAGAGACAGAAGGGCCCGGCAGACACGAACTGCCGGGCAGTAGTACGTAGTTGCAGTACGCAGTTGCAGTGCGCAGGACGGTGCGGTGGTGGAGTTCCGAAGCCAGGGTTGTCGCAGGACGGCGACGGGGCTGACGACCGGACCGGGTGGCCCGCGGTGATCAGGGGCCGCCATGAGCAGTACCGCAGTGGCAGTACCCGTAAGTGAAGGTTCGCAGTACCCAGCAGTGAAGTCAGTGGGCAGTACCTCGGTGAAGGCGTCGGCTGCGGGCGCGCGCATCGGGAGGTTCGGCAGCGGGGTTCCAAGCCAGGCAGACGCAGGACGGGCGACGGGGCTGGCTGCCGGAGAGTGGCGCTTCGCTAGGCCACCAGCGGTTCGCAGTATCAGCGGTGCAAGCAGTACGCAGTACCCGTTCGGCAAGTGATCGGTTCAGAGGGAAGAACGGAGGAGCCGAGCGCCATCAGGATCGCCCGGGCAGCGATTTCAAGCCCGGGTACCGCAGGACATCGATAGTGAGGTGGTCTCCGGTCGAGCAACCGCGATCCCCGCGTCCCCGACAGCGTCTCGGTCGGGTCAGCGGACACAGTAGGCCGGCGCAGTACCAGGGCCGGCAGATGGTGTAGCAGTTCCTTCGGGGCCCTGGTGCCGTACGGCACCAGGGCCCCTCCACGCGTTCCACAGAGAGGTGAGATGACAGCAGACGATTCCTTCGGCCGTCTCGACGACGACGATTACCCCGCCTACACCATGGGCCGAGCTGCCGAGATGCTCGGCACCACCCCCAGCTTCCTCCGCGCCCTCGGCGAAGCCCGCCTCATCACCCCGCTCCGCTCCGAGGGCGGACATCGCCGCTACTCCCGCTACCAGCTGCGGATCGCCGCCCGCGCCCGGGAACTCGTCGACCACGGGACCCCCATCGAGGCCGCCTGCCGCATCATCATCCTCGAAGACCAGCTCGAAGAAGCCCAGCGCATCAACGCCGAATACCGCCGCGCCGCCTCCCGGCACACGGCCGGTATCTGACCCGCAGCCCGCAGCCCGCAGTCCGCAGTGACCGGCCAGCCCGTACTTGCTCCGCCGATTTCAGAATACGAGTGCATGATCGCCGAAGACACTCAGCCGCCGGACCACGGGCGCTGTCCCCAGGCCCGCCCCGGCACCACTCCCGACGCCCCGCGCACCCCCGCGGTCGACGCGCCTGTCGGCCCAACCGGCCGCCTGGCTGCCGCCGTCGGTCTGGAAGGCGGGGTGGAGCGCGCGGCGGCCGTGCTGAAGCCGAGGATGCGCGGCTGGCTGCACGCCGGCGTGTTCCCCCTGTCTCTGGCCGGCGGCATCGTCCTGATCGCCGTCTCGCGCTCGGCGGCGGCAGTGGCGGCCTGCTCGGTGTACGCGCTGTCGGCCTGTCTGCTGTTCGGCACCAGTGGGGTCTACCACCGCGGAACATGGGGTCCGCGCGGGGAGGCGGTCCTGCGGCGGCTGGACCACGCGAACATCTTCCTGATCATCGCCGGCACCTACACCCCGCTGGCGGTACTCCTGCTGCCCGCGGGTCAACAGCGGGTGCTGCTGGCCGTGGTGTGGGCGGGTGCCCTGGCCGGCATCGCCTTCCGCGTCCTGTGGATCGGGGCTCCCCGGTGGCTGTACACCCCGTGCTACATCGCGCTGGGCTGGGTCGCCGTCTTCAACCTGCCCGACTTCGCACGCACCGGCGGCACCGCCGTCGTCGTACTCGTCATCGCCGGCGGTCTGCTCTACACCGCGGGCGCCGTCGTCTACGGACTCAAGCGCCCCGACCCCTCACCGGCCTGGTTCGGCTTCCACGAGGTCTTCCACGCCCTGACCATCGCCGCCTTCACCGCGCACTACACGGCCATCCTGCTGGCAGCCACATGACCGCGGTCGGAGGCAGCCCCAAGCACATGACTCGGGGGCCCCGACCGCACACGGTGGGCGAGACTGGCGGGGGTCGCGGAGCCGTCACCTGCGCCGTAGAACGGTCGTATGAGGCTTCGCCCGCCTGTGGAACCGATGCCGGCGCACCGCTGTCTCTTCCGGCGCCGCGACGCTTGCCGTGCCGTCGGCCGTGGCGAAGGGCTCCCGACCGGGCTGCCGTGCGCCGACGCATGCGAGGGTGAGCGTGGCTGTCACGGCCAGGACGACAACGGCGGCTCCCGAGAGCAGGAAGGCGTTCGCGACGCCGGCGAGGGTGATGGCGGTCGAGGCCACAAAGGGGGAGATCGCCAGAGCTCCTGCCACCCCGGCCTCCCACAGGCCAAGCGCCTTCGCCAGATGACGGCTCGGTATGCGCTGCTGCACCAGTGCGATCAAGGGAATGTCCGTGAGGGCCGAGGCCAGCCCCGTCGCGGTCAGGAGAACCGCCGCCACGGCGGGGGAGGTGACCGTTCCCAGCGGAGCCCGGAAGATCCCGAGCAGGGCCCACGCCAGCACCGCGGCCAGTGCGAGCCTGCGGATGCGCAGGCCGGCCAGGAGCAGGGCGCCCACCACCTCGGCGACCCCGGCGACGCCGAGCAGCAGGCCGTACTGGCCGCCCTGTCCCACGACCGCGACAAGCCCGACGGTCAGGAAACCGTTGGTCAGGGCGAGGGCGAGCACGAAGGTCACTATGACCACGAGTACGTCGGGAGCGGCCCGCACGGCCCTGAGCCCGGCGCTGAGATCGGACCACAGCCCCGTCTGACCGCTGGTCGGTGCGGGGCGGGTCACGCGGATGGCGGCCACGGCGGCCGCCGAGCCCAGGAAGGTGAGTCCGTTCACCACCAGCGCCGACTGCAGCGAGCCGAATGCCAGCAGCGGCGCGAGCATCAGCGGGCCGACGAAGAAGGCGGCCCGGAAGGCGACTTGCAGCAGTCCGTTGGCCTGCTGGAGGCAGTCGTCCGGCACGATCTGCGGGACGATGGCGTTGCGGGCCGGGGCGAACGGGGCGCCGATCAGCGCCAGCAGCGCCGTGGTCGCCACGAGCAGCGGCAGGTTCAGCAGGTCGAGGGAGAGCAGGACCAGAGCCACGGCCACCACGGCGACCCGGGCCAGGTCGGTGGCGATCATCAGCTTCCGGCGGTCGCGGCGGTCGGCGTACGAGGCGACGACGAAGGTGGCCACGAACGCGGGCGCGAACGCGGAGACACTGACCAGGGCGACGGCCGTGGGGTCCTTCGTCAGTGACCAAGCCAGCCAGGCGGTCGCGGCGGTGTACAGGCCGTCGCCGAAGCGTGAGATGCCCTGACCGGCGAAGAGAAGCAGGAAGTTGCGGTCCTTCAGCAGTGACATGCGGCCACTGTCGGGGCCCGTCGGCCCCTGATCCACTTATTAGGCAGATGGCTAATCAGTCGTGCGCAGTCACCTCGCCGTCGCCGGCGCCGTGGAGGAAGCTCTCCAGGCTGGGGGTCAGGCCCGCCACCTGTCCGGGCGCGAGCCGGTACAGGACGTAATAGCCCTCGCGGCGGCGCTCCAGCAGACCCGCGTCCGCCAGGACGCGCAGGTGCTTGGACAGGGCGGCCTCGCTGACACCGACGAGCGGGGCCAACTCCTGCGTGCTGCGCGGGCGTTCGGCGAGCAGTCGCAGGGCGCGCAGCCGGGTGTCGTCGGCGAGCGCGCGAAGGGTGCCGACGAGCCTGGTCGGCGGAATCCTCGGGCGGGCTTCCCGGGCGATCGAGGAGACGGGGAAGACGAGACCGAGGGGCCACGGACCGTCGCAGTTGACGCGCACGTGCGGCCACACATAGGCGCTGGGGGCGAGTACGAGCGTGTCGTCCGGGCCGATGGCGACCTCGTGGTCGTGCGGCCGCTCCAGCCAGAAGCGTTCGGCCTGCCGGTCGCTGCGCACCTCCGGCCACAGGCCACGGAGCATCCCGTACAGCCCGCGCTGCTCGATCTGGTGTCCGGCCTCACTGACGCCGGCGGCGAGTTCGGGTTCGAGCCGTGCCCATTCCTCCTCGAACGCCTCCCGCCAGTAGCGCTCCAGCATGCTCAGGAACCGTTCGAGCAACGCGCGGGGATCGTCGAGAAGCATCGCGGCCATCGCTTCGTCGCTTTCCCGTGCGAGGCGCTCCCGCAACAGCTCGCGTACCTCCGGTTCGTCCAGCACGTGCGGATCCCTGCCCTTGCCGCCGCCCGGCCAGGGCGTGAGCAGGGGGACGGCGAACTCCAGGCGGACCAGCTCCGGATCCGCCCCGCGCAAGCCGGCCAGTTCGTCTTCGAAGTCCGCCAGTCCGCCGGTCGGCTGCGGAAAGAGAAACTCGGGGAAGTACGAGCGGACCGCGTAGGAGAACGCCTCGATCTCCCGCTTGAGCGCCGGGGACAGCTTGCGCATCGCACGCACCCAGCCGTGCTGGACGGGGTGGTGCTTGGGCTCCACCAGCACATGAAGACTCAGTACGGCTTCCATCGTCGGCGAGTAGGCGAACCCCACCCGCTCCGCACCACCGGCGGGGACCCGGAACACGATCGTCATGACCCGTCATCCTTGCCTCACGGCATCCGCGACGGGAGCCGCGCCGCGCCGCGTTCTCAGCCTTCGGCCTACACCGATGTCGTGAGCGTGTGCGGGACGGCGTCGGTCAGGGTTCTTCGCCGGTGCTGTCGAGCCCGGCCGGTGCGAGAAGTACGGGTCGAGTCGTTCCTGATCGCCCGGCATCCGCTCACGGTGGCGCAATTACGTCACTGGCTGCCCGAGTATGAGGACAGCTTCGCCGACTCGGCTTGGAGTACAGCCCGGTTGGAAGACGACTTGGATGACCTGCTGGGGACGTTGCCGTTCCGGCTGACGGTGCGCGCCGAGCGTGCGAAGAACCTCCCGGGCGACTCCGCGCACCGCGAGGAGGAGGCCACCGGTACCTGGGCAGTTCCGTTTTGCCCCGGCCGGCGAGCCCGACGACCACGCCATCGGACGGTCCCCCGGCGGACTGACCACGAAGATCCAATGGGGACTACGATCTGGCGATTTCCTGCCGGAGCTGGTGGGTGAAGCGACGCAGGAGGTCCAACGTCTCTCGGAACTCGGCCCGGCGGTCGTCCCTGCCGCCGGTGGGCCGGGTGCTCCAGACCCGGCGCGCGAGAGCATCGGCGAGATCGACGGTGTCGCTGGCACAGAGCAAGTAGAGGGCTGAGCGTGCTTCCTGCATCTGGTTCGCCAACTCGTTGGCTCCGGGACCGTCGTCACTCAGCTGTGTTTCCTTCAGGTAGTCCAGCAGCTGAACTACGGCCGTGTTGAAGCTGATCCCGGCTTTGAGTTTCTGCTCGCGGAGCCACATGCGGTCCTGCCGGTGCGCGGTGAACCACGAACCGAACACCGCCCCTATGAGGCCGATAGCGGCCCCGATGGCCACGGACAGGATGTTCTCCACGGTCAGCTCCCCCCGACGTACAGCGCCGCCAGGCTACAGAGGCCGCCGGCGGCGCCGCATTCGGCGAGCGCCCTCACATACCAAGGGTTCGGTGACCGAACGAAACGGCCTAGCTGAGTCCTTATGGTGCGGTTGTGGTGCGCACCCGCCCACCGGTCTAGACAACGAAGAACCCCCGGGTCGCTGGCCTGGGGGTTTCGCGTGGAGCGGGTGACGAGAATCGAACTCGCGCTCTCGGCTTGGGAAGCGACGGCGCTTGGGATGCCGGGTGGCTTCTGGCCTGGGAGCATGCGTTCCGATGAGGCGGCCGAGAGCCCAGGCGGAAGGGCGCCCTTGCAAGAGCACACGAGGGAGGGCTCAGCGGCGGCCGAACCACTCGGGGCGGAGATGGGTGACCGTATCCGGATCACGCCCTGACCAGCACCGACAGACCTGCGAAGCGAGTCACGCGGGTTCGAGTCCCGTCGTGGTCTCCACCTGCCCGACCGGGCGGAACGACAGGGCGGCACCCCAGCCGGGGCGCCGCCCTTTTGTCGGGGCAGGGGGTCGGTCAGGCCCAGGGGTTGACCGCCTTGAAGGAACTGTCGGCGCGGAACGTGGTGGTGTCCTGGAAGGTGTCGATGCGCAGCTCGTAGTTGTAGTGGCGGAGGTAGCGGCCGGGGTAGTTGTACGACTCCAGGCCGAACGAGCCGGTGACCGAGCCCGGCCGGGCGCAGAAGGTGGCGTCCTTGGTGAAGACGGCCGTGCCGTTGCTCGCGTCGGCGCGGACCCGGAAGTCCTTGTGGCGCAGGTAGCGGCCAAACGAGTCGCGGAACGAGTAGCAGGTGGGGTCGGCCAGGCCGGGGACGATGGTGAAGGTGGCGCTCTGCTTGACCGTCGGGCTGCTGGAGGAGGTGACCGGGTCGAGGTAGGCGAGGTTGTCGGAGCGGACGGCGGCGTAGCGGCCGGGGAAGTTGACCGACTGGAGCGAGCGGTTGGTGTGCGTCGGCAGGACGGTGCCGACGGAGACCGGGTCGATGCTGCTCAAGGTGGGCGCGACCTTCTTGATCAGGTCGCCTGAGTCGAACTCCAGCTTGTCGATGGTGGTTTCGCGGTGGGTGCCGTCACCGCCGGGGATGGCGAAGCGGTGGTAGGCGATGTACCAGTCGTCGGTGCCCGGCACCTGGACGACGGAGTGGTGGCCCGGGCCCTTGATGCCGAGCGTGAGGTCCTTTTCGAGGATCACGCCTCGCTTGGTCCAGGGACCGGTGGGTGAGGAGCCGGTGGCGTAGGCGACCCGGTAGTTCTCGTCCCGGGTGTCGTTCTCCGACCACATGAAGTAGTAGGTGCCCTTGCGCTTGATGACGAAGGTGCCCTCGTTGTAGCCGCTGGGGGTGATGTCGGTGACCTTGGAGGCGTCGAAGGAGACCATGTCGTCGCCCAGCGGGACGACGTACGCCCGGCCGTTGCCCCAGTAGAGGTACCTTTTCCCGTCGTCGTCGGTGAAGACCGCCGGGTCGATCATCTGGCCGCTGAAGGCGCCGCGGGCGATCAGCGGCTTGCCCAGGGGGTCGGTGAAGGGGCCGGTGGGCGAGTCGGAGACCGCGACGCCGATGTTCGTGTCGGCGGAGTAGTAGAAGTAGTACTTGCCGTTCTTCTCGGTCGCCGTCGGGGCCCAGGCCCGGGTGTCGGCCCAGCTGACGTCGGGTCCGAGGTCCAGGACGACGCCGTGGTCCGTCCAGTGGACCAGGTCCTTGGAGGAGTACGCCTTGAACTTCGTGCCGCTCCAGCCCGCGAAGCCGTCGGTGGTCGGGTACAGGTAGAAGGTGTCGCCGAACCGGACGATGTTCGGATCGGCGGTGAGTCCCGGCAGGACCGGACTCCTCATGACCAGGGCCGAGACCGTCCAGGTGCGCTTCTCGCCGCCCGAGCCGGTGACCTCGTACGTCACGGGGCTGGTGAAGTCGCGCGGGGTGCCGGAGGCCGGGCTGATGGTCGCGCCCTGGGCGATGGTGAACTGCGGGGCGAGCGTGGTGAGGTCGGTGCCCTCGGTCAGTGGGAGGGTGATTTTGCCGGTCGCGTCGTCGACGATGGCGTCGATCTTCAGGTCGGGGTGGGTGGCCGCGCCGATGCCGGTGGTGTTCCCGCTGACATCGAGAACCTCGCCGGGGGACAGCGCGCGGTCGTAGACGCGGAAGTCACGGATCTTGCCCTTGAAGAGCTTGTCACTGGCGTAGACCGACTTGCCTATGTGGTTGGCCGTGGTGATGCCGGACCCGATGGAACCGGGGGTGAGGGTGACCGACGTGTTGCGGGCCTTCTCCACCCCGTCCTCGTAGAGAACGCCCGTGGTGCCGGTCTGGGTGTAGGTGACGTGCTTCCAGACCGAGCGCTGCAGCGCGGCGGAGGTCCGGGTGTTCTGCTCGGTGGACGAGTTCCCGGAGGCGATCGCGGCCCTGAACGAATTGCCGGTGGCGAAGAGGTACCCGTTGCCGGCGCCGCTGCTCGCGGTGTTGCCGAAGCCGAAGAGGAAGTACGGCGTGGCCTGGGTGGCGTCGATCTGCACGTCCATCGAGACGGTGATCGAGTTCATGCCGCTCATGATGTTGTCCGGCACCTTGACGTAGGTGTCGGATCCGTTGAACGTCAGCCCCTGTCCGTTGCCCGACCAGCCCGCGGTGCCGTTGACGGTACCGTTCCTGCCGTTGCCCGAGGAGTCCACCGCCACGGTGCCCGAGGTGGCGTCGAGTTTGTACCAGAGAGCCAGGCCGTCGGTGATCTCCGCCGCCTGGGCGGGGGCCGCCGGGCCGGCAAGGCCCATGAGGAGTGAGGCGACGGCCACGGCGGCCCCCGCCCGGGCCGGGGCGCCGGGCCGGAATCTCCGGAGGCCCTGAGGTTTCACGCTGTGCATGGTTCACATCCCTGAAGAAGACATGCCTGAGGAGCGGGACGCGGTGCCTCGGCCGAGGCACCGCGTCCCGCCGGGATACATCTGGTGTCGCTTGCGCTCGCGGGTGGGATGCCGGCGCCTTTCCCGATCACGGGCGGGCGGCAGGGGGGTCGCCCGAGGGCGCCGGCATCCGGGTCGGGTCAGCTCGTCAGACGGAAGGTGGCGTCGCTGCGTCCCGTCGCGGTGGTGATCGTTTCGAGCTTCAGCTGGAACGCGTAGTGGCGGATGTACCGGTCGGGGTGGTTGTACGACTGGAACGACGACCAGGTCGAGTCGGCGAGCCCGGCGACCTGGCGGAAGGTGGCGTCCTCGGCGAACTGGGTGGTGCCGTCGTTGTAGACGAGCTGGAAGTCGGCTCCGTCGCTGCGCAGGTAGTAGCCGGGGAAGTTGACCGACTCGAAGGAGACGGTGCCGGAGCCGGCCAGGCCGGGGCGCGGGCGGAACTTGGCGTCGTCGTTGGTGATGTTCTGGTCGATGCGCACATCGAAGTTGGTGTGCCGTACGTAGCGGTCCTGGAAGTTGAAGGACTGCAGCCGCTTGGCCGGGACGTTGGCCCAGCGCGCCGTGATCCGGGCGTCCTCGGCGGCCGTCAGGTTCAGGATCGAGCCGTGGCGCTTCTTCGTCCCGCCCAGGGAGTAGGTGCCCGACGTCGGGAGCTTGTAGGTGCCGGTGGCGGACGGGTTGGTCGTCGTGACCGGCATGTATCCCTTGCCGGCCGCGTACTGGTCGAGGTAGAGGGTCCACTCGTTGCGGTCGCGGAACTTCATCCACATCGGGCCCTCGACCTGGGAGCCGGTCAGGCCGATGCCGGAGAGGTTGCCGAGGCTGGTCCAGGTGCCGAGGATCGAGTTGCTGCCCTCGATCGTGATCTGGCCGTCGCCGGAGGCGCGTACGTAGCGGTAGTTGCCGACGCCGGACGGGACCTCGACGATCTGGGTGTCGATGATGCCCTGGGTGCCGGGGCGGTCGATGTAGATCTGCGGGGTCGTGATGGTGTGGAAGTCGGAGGTGCGTGCGTAGTAGATGCGGTGCTTCAGTACGCCGTTGAGGGTCGCGTTGGTGGCCCAGTACAGGACGTAGTCGTTGGTGGCCGGGTCCCAGATGGCCTCCGGTGCCCATGCGTTGCGCCCGTCGGGGATGGCGCCGGCGACATTGAGCAGCCACGGCTGAGACCAGGTGACCAGGTCACTCGACTCCCACACCACGAGGTTGCGGCTGCCGTTGGAGGTCGAGTCCCCCCACGACTGTCCGCAGCCGATGCACAGGTCGGTCGCGATGATCCAGTACTTGCTGCCGTCGGGCGAGCGGACCAGAGCGGGGTCACGCACCCCTCGCGTGCCCACGGTGGAGCGCAGGGTCATCCCCCCACCGTTGAGGTCGGTCCAGTTCAGCCCGTCCGCGCTGTACGAGAAGTACATCTGCTGACCGGTCGCCCCCTCCCCGATGAAGTGCGTCATCAGGTAACCCGGATCGGCGGCGGCGGCCCGTTGAGGTGTGGTCACGACCTGGGCGGTGAAGAGCACGCAGGCGGCGACGAATATCGCCGCCAGCCTGGAGAGAACCGCGGGCATATTGGTTCCTGTCTTTGTGGAGTGCACTGATCAGGTGCTGGTGGGGTCGAGGGTGAAACCCGGCCTCCGTACCGTCGGGGCAGGGCTGTTCCCGCGCGACGTGGGACGCCGCGTCATGCCGGTCAGTGACCGCCGAACCTGGGTTTCCGCGTGAGCCCGGCAGCGACCGGAGGCCCTGCGGTGGCGGGACGGGTGACGAAGACGGCGGGGACGGCCGGCGGAGGAGCCGACTCAGAAGTGCGCCGGAGACGGATGCGCAACACGGGCTGTCTCCTTTGACGGCCATGGTTCGAAAAATCGAACATTGTTCGCAAGTTCGAGCAGAAGATAGATGTCGGTCAGAGGTACGTCAATGGAACTGGCCAGTTCGGTTTCCCGCGTTCGCACCCGTGACCGGTCGCGGCGGTGGGTACTCGCCTGGCTCATCCCCTTGAACTGCGGAGACCTCCTTGTGTGTTCGGATGGCTCGCGGGAATTCCTGCTGCGCAACCATCAGGCGGCGGCGAGATCAGGACAAAAAGGCGCGCCTGCGACCCCATTATTGAAACGATTCAAAGACGCTGAACCGATACTTCCATTCCTTCCGGCCTCCGGATTGCCGCCCCGTTCGCCGCCCTCCCCGCCGGTCCCGCACAGGAGTCCGCGACCATCCCCGCGGGCGGGACGATCGTGGATCTCACGTACCGGGAGTCCGGGTACGACACGGACTTCGGCGGGTCGTTCGCCGGTAACGACGCCTCCCTGGACACCCTGTGGACCCAAGGTCGCCCGCACCATGAACGTCAACATGCGGGACACCTGCATGGACTGCCCGGCCCGCGAACGCGCCCAGTGGTGGGGCGATGTGGTCAGCCGGCTGAGGGAAGGTTTCAACACCTTCGGCACCAAGCCCCACACCCTCGGCGAGAAGGCCATCTCGCAGCCGGCTTCCTGGCAGAAGGACACCGGGACGCGCTACTCCCCGATGCCCTCGGCCATCTGGACCGCCGAGCTGCCCAACCAGATGCTCGCCTCGGCGTGGTCGTTCTGGACGTTTCCCCTCTACCACCGGCGACACGAGCACGGTCACCGGCGATGCCGGCCCCTGCGTGGAGTTCTACGTCCTGGAGGCGCGGTACACGTGAGGGTGCCGTGGCACGACGGCCCTGGTCGGTGTGCCCACCTACGGTGGCTCCCAGTCCGTCATCAAGGCGAACGGCACCACTGTCTTCACCGGCGGCTCCTCCGTCGGCAGCGTGAGCGGTCTGAGCACCGCTGTTGACCGTGCCTGTCCGTTCTTGCGGGCACGCATGGGGCACGGCCTCGGCCTGTGTCGTTCGGCGGCGCCATCGCGGCCGGTGGGGAGCCGCCTGCCGGCATCGGTTCCGAAGGGGGCGGTCTGGGGCCGGCGGAGCGTGACCGCTGCTTCTCGGCTCTTGCCGACGAGGTCCCGAACGTACCCGCAGCCTCAGCGCCAGTCGGGTATGCCCGCGACGGGCGGCAGGTGGGCTTCGATCTTCGCTCGTACCTCCCGCATCACGGAGACGATGCGGGCCTCGTGTTCCCGGGTCAGCCTGGCCACCGGGACCGAGCAGCTTATGGCGTCGGTGGCCGGTGCGTCGTACCGCAGGGCGAAGCCGAAGCCGGCGATACCGGTCACCGTCTCCTCGCGGTCGATGGAGTAGCCGCGCTCGCGCACCTCGGCCAGGTCGGCGAGCAGTGCGGCACGGTCGGTACGTGTGTTCTCCGTGAGGGCAGTCAAGGGCCCGTCCGCGAGCGGCAGTTCGTCGTCGGGGCGCTCGGCGAGCAGCGCCTTGCCGAGGGCGCCGGCATGGGCCGGGACGCGGCGGCCGACCCGGCTGATGGTGCGCAGGTATTCGTGGGACTCGCGGGTGGCGAGGTAGACGACGTCCGAGCCGTCGAGCCGTGCCATGTGGATCGTCTCGCCGAGCGCGTCCGACGCCTCGTCGAGATACGGGCGGACCGCACGGACGCGCCGGTCGCCGTCGAGATAGCTGGTGCCGGTGAGCAGTGCGCGAATGCCGATGCCGTAGAGGGAGCCGGTGGCGTCGGTGCGGACCCAACCGCAGTCGACCAGGGTCTGGAGCAACTGGTACATGCTGCTGCGCGGCACACCCAGGTCCTCCGCGAGCTGGTCCAGGCGCGAGGGCCGCTCACCCCGCGCGGCGAGCAGTTCCAGCAGCGCGACGGTCCGGGCCGCCGACTTCACACCACGGACACCTTTCGACTCTGACACGGACCCCATCGTAGATCCGCCTCACTCCGAGTCCGCCCACCCCGTTGACCCACCCCGTTGACCCATCTAACCTCCATCTGCATACGTAGACGTCATCTATATACAGGGATGGGATTATGGCAGGGATCAGCGTGGAGGTCGCAGGGCTCGCCCAGCGACTCCGTGACGGAATGACGAGCGGGGTGCTGTCCTTCCCCCTCACGAGCTTCCGGACCGACGGCAGCCTCGACCTGGAGGCCTACCGGGCCTACCTGGCCGACCGGTTGGCCACCGCACCCGGCGCGGTGTTCCCGGCCTGCGGGACCGGAGAGTTCTTCTCACTGGACGAGGACGAGTACCGGGCGGTCGTGCGGACCACGGTCGAGGTCGCCGACGGACGGTTGCCGGTGGTGGCGGGCATCGGCTACGGCTGGGCCCAGGCGCTGCGCTTCGCCCGTATCGCGGAGGAAGCCGGCGCGGACGCCGCGCTGGTATTGCCCCACTACCTGGTCGGGGCCCCGCAGGACGGCCTGGTGGAGCAGGTGCGTCGGATCGCCGAAGGCACCCGGCTGCCACTCATCGTCTACCAGCGCGGCCAGGTCGCCTTCACCGCCGACAGCCTGCGCCGGGTCGCGCGGATCCCCACCGTCGTCGGCCTGAAGGACGGCCACAGCGACCTCGACCGGCTCCAGCGCCTCACGCTCGCCGCGCCCGACGGCTTCCTCTTCTTCAACGGCGCCGCCACCGCCGAGATCCAGGCCCGCGCCTACGCCACCGTCGGCGTACCCGCCTACTCCTCCGCCGTCCACGCCTTCGCACCCGAGATAGCGAACGCCTTCTTCGCCGCGCTGCGGGACGGAGACGACGCGGGCGTGACCAAGTTCCTGCGCGAGTTCTACGTCCCACTGGTCGAACTACGTGACCGGGTGCCGGGCTACGCCGTCTCCCTGGTCAAGGCCGCCGCCCGGCTGCGCGGCTTCCCGGTCGGCCCGGTGCGGGCTCCGCTCATCGACCCCGGCCCGATCGACCTCGCCGACCTGGAGAAGGTGCTGGACCACGGCCTGAGCCTGGTCGGCACCGTACGACGGACCGCTTGACGAACCGGGGCACCACTCCTGCCCGCCCGACGAACCCGCGGGTGAGCGTCGTGCCCGCAGGATGACCCGTGTCCCGGACCGGACCGGACCGGACCGGACCGGACCGGACCGGATCCGAGAAGCCAGCGGTCCCGAGGAGCCCTGGGGCCGCCACCTCACCGACTTTCCTCGCTCCTTCCGTGGGCCGGGTACGGCCACAGCCGCCGTACCGCGCCGCCCGCACCACACCCCTGCCGCGAGCCACGCGACAGCGCCCTACCGCTCCCCCGGAGCGTGCGTCCGTCACGCCGTACACCGATCGGGCCGCCCCCGCACTCGGCGGCGCCTGCGACTGCTCACTCAACAGTTCAAAGGGGAACTGCCATGCCTCTCCTCGTAGTCGGGATCAGCGTTGTGATCCTGCTTCTCCTCATGACCAGGCTGAGACTGAACGGCTTCGCGGCCCTGCTGCTCGTGGCGGTAGGCGTCGCACTGGTCCGGGGCATCCCGGTGGCCACCATCCCGGACGTCCTCTCCGAAGGCATCGGGGGCCAGATCGGTGACACCATGCTCACCATCGGACTCGGCGCCATGGTCGGGCGGGTGATGGGCGACTCCGGCGCCGCGCAGCGGATAGCCGGCAAGCTCCTGGACGCCTTCGGCCCGCGGTGGGTCCAGGTGGCCATGGTGGTCACGTCCATGCTGATCGGCGTGACCATGTTCTACGAGGTCGCTTTCATCATCATCGTGCCGATCGCGTTCACCCTGGTCAGGGTCACCGGGGCGAAGCTGCTGTGGGTCGGTCTGCCGATGTCCATCGCGCTGTCCACCATGCACAGCTTCCTGCCGCCGCACCCCGGCCCCACCGCCGTCGCCGCGACCTTCCACGCCTCCGTCGGGCTGACGCTCTTCTACGGTCTGTTCATCGCCGTTCCCGCCGGCGCGCTCATCGCCCTGACCTGGCCTCGCCTTCCGTTCATCCAGGCGATGAACCCCTCCATCCCCAAGGGCCTGGTCAGCGAGCGCGAGTTCACCGACGAGGAGATGCCCGGACTGGGCTGGTCGCTGTTCGTGGCGCTCTTCCCCGTGGTACTGATCGTGGCCGCCGCCGTGACCGAGATGGCCGCCTCCACCGAGAGCCCGCTGGTGCACTTCGTCGCCTTCATCGGTTCGGCACCGATCGCGCTGCTGCTGACCCTGTGCCTGGCGGTCTGGGCGTTCGGGCCACGGATCGGCCGGAGTCTGGAGGACGTCGGCGCCTCCTGCACCTCGGCGGCCCAGGCGATGGCGATGATCCTCCTGGTGATCGGCGCCGGCGGGGCCTTCAAGAACGTACTCGTCGAAGGCGGGATCTCCGACTACATCAAGGACGTCACGGACGGCTGGTCCATCTCGCCGATCGTCCTCGCCTGGCTCGTCGCTGTCATCCTCCGCATAGCGCTCGGCTCGGCGACGGTCGCCGTCGTCACGGCCTCCGGCGTGGTGCTGCCGCTTCTGGCGGGCAGCGGGGCCCACCCGGAGATGATGGTGCTTGCCGTCGCCTGCGGTTCCATCGCGTGCTCCCACGTTAACGACCCCGGATTCTGGCTGTTCAAGGAGTACTTCAACCTCTCCGTCATCGAGGCGATCAAGGTTCGTACCACCTATACGACGGTGCTCGCCGTGCTTGGCCTGGGCGGCGTCCTGGTGGCCGAGTGGGCCCTCGACGTCCTCAGCCTCTGAACCAGAACCTCCGATCCCACACACGACCCATCTCACCGCAGAAGGACACCCGATGAGCATCGGACAGCCGACCGTCACGGCGTTCTCCGTCTACCCGGTCGCCGGCCGGGACAGCATGGAACTCAACCTCTCCGGCGCCCACGGCCCCTACTTCACCCGCAACATCGTCGTCCTCACCGACTCCGAAGGACGTACCGGACTGGGCGAAGTACCCGGCGGGGAGAAGATCACCCAGACGCTGCGTGACGCCGAGTCGCTCGTCGTCGGGGTGAAGGTGGGCGACTACAAGCGCGTCCTGCGCGAGATCGGCGACCGGTTCGCCGACCGCGACGCAGGCGGACGGGGCGCGCAGACCTTCGACCTGCGGACCACCGTCCACACGGTCACCGCTGTCGAGTCGGCGCTGCTCGACCTCCTCGGGCAACACCTTGACGTGCCCGTCGCCGCGCTGCTGGGAGACGGCCAACAGCGGGACTCAGTAAGGGTGTTGGGCTATCTCTTCTACGTCGGCGACCCGGACCGGACCGACCTGGAGTACGTCCGCGAACCGGACTCGCCCGAGGAGTGGTACCGGCTCCGGCACGAGGAGGCCCTGTCGCCGGAGGCGATCGTCCGTCAGGCCGAGGCGGCCTTCGATCTCTACGGGTTCCGGGACTT
This sequence comes from Streptomyces sp. NPDC002324, assembly GCF_053593335.1. NCBI lineage: Bacteria > Bacillati > Actinomycetota > Actinomycetes > Kitasatosporales > Streptomycetaceae > Streptomyces > Streptomyces sp. NPDC002324. The sequence goes on along the minus strand of NZ_JBSFCF010000001.1, from coordinate 10,144 downwards.
CAAGCTCAAGGGGGGAGTCCTGGAGGGTGCCGAGGAGGTGGTGGCCGTACGCGCCCTCAAGGACCGCTTTCCCGAGGCCCGGATCACCCTCGACCCGAACGGCGCGTGGTCACTGAGCGAGGCGATCGAGCTGTGCCGGCCCCTGGTCGGCACGCTCGCCTACGCCGAGGACCCCTGCGGAGCCGAGGGCGGCTACTCCGGACGGGAGATCCTCGCCGAGTTCCGCCGCGCCACCGGCCTGCCCACCGCGACCAACATGATCGCCACCGACTGGCGCCAGATGACCCATGCCCTGGCCCTCCAGTCGGTCTCCATCCCGCTGGCCGACCCCCACTTCTGGACGATGCAAGGCTCTGTGCGTGTGGCGCAGCTGTGCAACGCGATGGGTCTGACCTGGGGCTGCCACTCCAACAACCACTTCGACATCTCCCTGGCCATGGTGACCCACTGTGGCGCCGCGGCCCCGGGGGAGTACAACGCCCTGGACACCCACTGGATCTGGCAGGAAGGGCTGGAACGGCTCACCACTGCCCCACCGCGCATCGTCGGTGGTGAGATCGCCGTCCCGGACGGCCCGGGGCTGGGCGTCCACCTCGACATGGACCGGCTCCTCGCGGCCCACGACCTCTACCGGAAGAAGGCGTTGGGGGCACGCGACGATGCCGTCACCATGCAACGCCTCATCCCTGACTGGGAGTTCGACAGCAAGCGTCCCTGCCTGGTGCGGTAGACGACTGATCGAGCACCCTCCCGTCGGTACGCCACCTGGCTCGCGGGGTCGCAAAACCCGCCAGGCCCCATCGGGCGCCGTCCAAGGCCATGGTGGCGCGCCGGCCCGTGAGAACGCCGCGATGATCTGCCGACGCCGCGACCACGAACGGCATCGCAAGGATGCCGCCCTTGTGGTGCGGCACCCGCTCACCGGTCTGAACTGCAAAGAACCCCCGTTGCGTAGTGCGGGACTTCTTCTTGCCCTGATTCTTGGCGGTGATCCTGGTGAGCTGGGTTTTCCTGCTCAGCAGCGGTGGGTCCGTACGTCCTGTGGTCGTTCTTGGCCGCTGTTGAGCGGCTTCGGACGGCCCAGGGACAGCCCCGCCCCCACGTGTCCATACCCCGACGACTCGGTGCCGAAGAACGCGGGGCGCTGGATCAGCGCGGCGCACCACCGTAGGGCCCAGGCTGGGGAGCATTGCGGTGCTTCGGCGGTGGACCTCACCATCGCCGCTACGGCGGCCCACCACGGATTGGCCGTCCTCCACGACGATGCCGACCTCTGGGCTATCGCCCGGCACGCATCCGATCACTGATCTACCAGCACTCCGACGACGACCGGCAGCAGGAAGTTGCAGCCGGCCTCGACGCGACCGTACGCAAGGCACGCCGGCAAGTTGCGGCCGTGCCGGAACCGGAGACAGCCGATCGATCCTGCCGATCAACGTACTGGCCCGAATCCGGCACGTGGCGAAAGAGCACAGAGCACAGCAAGAAGGCCCAGGTCTATGACCTGGGCCTGCTCATGGAGCGGGTGACGAGAATCGAACTCGCGCTCTCAGCTTGGGAAGCTCAGGTGTTCTGCAAGCGATTACTGCTCTGACCTGCGACGGAACTTGAACCGCTTCCGAGCGGTTGCAGACTTGGTCCCCGCTGTTCCCCGTGGTTCTCCGCGAGATCTGGCACGCATCTGGCACGTCCGGCCGGTGCCTCGCCAGCATCTGGCCTGCTGCGCGAATCCCACTCGTACGCCCCTACGATGCGGGTCATGGGGACGTCTGATTCCACACCACTCATACGCGCCTGCTGGCTCTCATGGCTCGCGGTCGCGACCGTGGATCAAGCGGAGTTGGTGAAGACCCTTGGCTTGATGGATGCGCGGGAGACCACCTGGGCCGATGGCGTGGAACTCATCGACGAGGTGGCACACGACGAGGAGGAGCCGTTCTCCACAGTCGTCGTCACCCCGCCCGTGCAGGGGTGGACCCTGGTCGTCGGACCGTACTTCGGCCTGTCCTATCCGCAGCAGACAGCGCACGTCACTGACCTGTGCCGAAAATTGAGCGCGCACTTCGGCAAAGCCCAGCTCTTCTTCCACAGCGAGCAGAACGACGGGGAGGCGTGGCTGATCGCCGAACGCGGACGGATCCTCAGACGTTGGATCAGTGAGTACCCGGAGCTCGCCCTGGGTGAGCCGTTCGGAGTCGAGCGACGACTCCTCGACGCCTACGGCATCACGGGCAAGCCCGAGGATCTCGCCCCTGACAGCGACCTGGCCGGCGACTGGGCGGCGACCTGGGGGGATTGCTGGGCGACGACGGTCGCAGAGGAAAACAGCGTCGACCCCACGAAAGTCGCCGCCGATGCGGGCTCGATCAGCGGCATGTTGGTGGCAGCTGCTCCACCTTTCGAGTAACCGCACGGCTTGCCCACGGAACGACCACCGTCTCGCACACGGCTCCGGAGGCCCCTTGGGACTTGGGCAACGCCGCAGGTCACGCCCCTGCACCTGGCAGATCAGGCGGGACGAGTCCACGGATAGTCCACGGCTGGCTGAGCACCGCTTTAAGAGTTCGATCCGACGCCCTCAGCGGTCCGCTGCTGCGAGGCTGGAGCTGACGTCTACGACCGCCCGGAATTGCTGGCGTCCGTTGCTGTTGATGTCAGCCATGGATGTCAGGTGCCCCGCCGGTGCGGCTACGGGCGACGGTAGGCGGCAGGGTCGGTTCCGGGTGCCGGAGCCCGGGACAGGTTCAGGTAGCACGGGTGGTCGGGGTCGCCTACTTCCATCATCACGAACTGATCGACGTCGTGGTTGGCGAAACGATGGAGGTACTGCAGGAAGAGTTCCAGCTCCTCGTCGGAGAGAGACTCGTCGTGTCGGTCGTTTCGCACGCCCTCACCCTACGGCTGTCCTGGGTGGCACGACCTCTTCGTCCCGAACTCTCGGCGGTGAAGTCATTGGAGTCTGGTGAGCTGGTCGGTGGGCCATTGATGGCTGGTGCCAGTCGGCTGCAGCCACGGTGGTTGCTGTACTTCGCTGCTGTACCGCAGCGCTCAGCGCAGCCGCTCCGCCTGGTCGTACTCGGCTGCCTTGAAGGTGGGCCAGTACGTGATCTGCGGCTTGGAGCGCTCGATCATCGCGAGCAGCACAGGCGATGCCGGGACCCGCCCCGCCAGGCGTAGACCTGGCGTCGATCTCCCTTCGCTACCGTGGCAGCCCATGACGGTCCTGATTATCGGCGGCAGTGGCTTTCTGGGAACTGAACTGGTCCGCCGTGCTATCGCGACGGGGCACGAAACGGCCGCGACATTCACTTCCCGACCCGGCACAACCTCGGGTGTCGCCTGGCATCGGCTCGATGTCCGGGATCCTGCGCGTATCGCCAGGTTGATCGCCGACGTTACCCCGTCGGTCGTCGTCAACGCGTCCAGTGGCCAGTCTGGGCGGTCACCGCTGACGGCTCGATCCGCTTAGCGCTGGCTGCTGCCGAGCAAGGCTGTCGCCTGGCCCACGTCTCCAGCGACGCGGTGTTCTCCGGTACGCACGTCTGCTACGACGAGAGCAGCCTGCCCGACCCGGTCACGCCCTACGGCGCCGCAAAGGCCGCCGCAGAGACGGCAGTGCGACTGCTGCTGCCAGATGCCGTCGTCGCCCGCACCTCACTGATCCTCGGACACGGCAAGTCCGGGCACGAGCGGACGGTGCATGCCCTGGCAGCCGGCACTCGCGACGGGGTCCTGTTCACCGACGACATCCGGTGCCCAGTACATGTCGAAGACCTGGCCGCAGCCTTGTGGGAGCTCGCACTGTCCGACGCAGCCGGCGTGTTCCACCTCGCCGGGCCGGATGCCCTGAGCCGCCACGATCTCGGTGTCCTCATCGCCCGGAATCAAGGACTCGACCATGCCCAACTGCCTGCCGGACGACGAGCCGACACCAACCTGCCCGGGGCCCTCGACGTACGCCTCGACAGCCGAGCAACGCAGGAGCGGTTGCAGGCCAGGCTCCGCGGCGCCCACGAGTTCCTCCGCTGAGACGGCCGCATCGTTTCAAGCTGCTCCAACTGACCTAGCGGCAGTCCTTACACGCGGACCTCTTCGTCCCGAAGTAACTCGGTTGAGGGCTCCACCGAAGCCTGCCGTGGCACTCACCTGCGCTGAAGGTCCGCTGACGTTCGCAGCCGTCTGCCGGTGTTCATCGGCGTTGTCACGCAGTTGGACACTCACCGCTGCGGCGTCTTGAAGGTGCTTGCGTAGGAGCAACATCTGAATCCCTAGCTCTATAGGGACCGGTCATTGGAGGGCATGCAGGCTGCGGGGAGAGTCGTGAGGGCCGGTGGTGGTCGCTGCTGAGGGCTGAGGTTGCCGTACTTCGTTGCGGTACAGCAACGGCTACCAGTCCCGCCAGTCATCAGTGATCTCGGTGCGGCTGATGCCTCGCCTCGCCGCCAGAGCGGGAACGTCGATGCCGTGCTCGGTCAAGGTCTGATCGATGTAGAGGCACAGCTGTTCACGCTCATCGGTTTCGTAGCCGGCGCCGTCGTGGTCCTCGTTGATCTCGTTCAGCGCCACCACGACACGCTTGATCGCTTCGAATGCCCGCTCGTCGTCCTGACCCCGGAGCACGTCCACATCCAGCTCGAACGTGCGCAGGGCTCCGTCCGTCGCCGCCAGGAGCGACCCGGGGAAGAGCTCCGACAGGAAGGCATCGCCCGGCTCCTGTGTCCCCGCCGCAATCTTTGCTGCCTCTTCGTCCACACGCGCACGCCAACGTGCTGATGGTCTGATTGCCATGTCCTGAACCGTAAGCCCAGGATCAGACAGTGCCGCTGCCGCGCACTCTTCGAACTGTGTCGGCCTGGTGGTGGCTGTATGGAAAACCCTGGATTGTCACGCTCGGTTGCACAGATCTCTCAGGGCGCGTTGGGCGGCCTTGTTCCGTGCAACAGGCTCCGGGAACATACCGAACTACACGCATAAGTCGAGGGGGAGAACGTGCGTTACATGCTGTTACGGTGGGGATCGTGGCTTCTGCTTGGGGCCCTGAGCTTGGCTGCTGTCATCGTGACCCCCTTCCTACTGCGCTTGACTGCGCCGCGAGGAATGAACTGGGCGGAACTGAGCGACATCAGCCAAACCTACGCCGCAATCGCGGCACCGCTGACAGCTGCAGCCCTGCTCGGAGCCGTTGCGTCTCTCACTTATCAGGCTCGCCAAGCACGGGTGAGCCACGAGGAGACGAGAAACTCCACGCACAGAGCCCTTCTGTCGCTCGCCTTGGACGACCGTGAACTCCGGGTGTGTTGGGGGCCGGCGCGTGAACGACTTACGCCTGTGAGGTGGAGGCAGTTCACCTACACGAATATGATCCTTAGTTTCTGGCACTCGGAGTTCACCCTAGCCAGGGGAGCAGCGGCTGATGCGGTGTTAAAAGCCAACGCGAGCCGTCTCTTTCAAGGGGAGATCGGTCGGGAGTACTGGACCATGTGGGCTGCTGGCTGGCGGGTGACCATGAGCCACGGGCGTCGAAGCCGCAGATTCATCCGCATACTGGATCAGGCCTTTGATCAAGCGCAGGCCGCTGGCCCAGCCGTGTTGACCTCTGACTACTTCTTGCCTGAGCAGCCCTGAGTGCTGATCAGCCGATCCCTGATCGATTGCTTCCAGCGAAGTGGTGTACGAGGTTGATCTGATCCGAGAGCTAGTTTCGGCATCCTCTGCATCAAGGACAGGTCTCGTCGATCTTGACTACGTCGAAGCTGACCATGACATCAATAGGATGTGTCCCGGGCTCTGGTGTCTGAAAACAGACAACCCAGTTGCGATCCAGGACTTGGTACCTCCCTGCACCCGTAGCGTCAGTTGAGTCGAGACGATAGAACCCGTTCGCTTGCGCACTGTCCTGCGCATCTTGCAGCACCTCACCCACCATGTCTGGTAGGGCCGCTTGCTCAACCGACTTTTCGACCTCTACAGGCGTCTCAACGGCATCTGTGACAGTCTTCGTTGGCGTGGGCGTCTCGCTCGGAGAGTCGCTACCACCACACGCGGTCGCGAAGCACAGCAGGAGCGCCACCGAACCTGCCGCACGCCATGTCCACCGCGGGGCTCGAACATTCTCGGACCTCATGAACTGATTGTCCGCGTGTAAATACTCCACCGCATCTCAAGCGTTTTATGGCAGAGCTGTAACCAGGCTCAGCCACGAATCGCCTGTCGTCAGCGCATGCCTCGACAGTCGGGCCGCATCGACGACACCTGAGCCATCAGCTCGGGAAGCTGCGAGCCTTCGAGGCGGGTTCGGGTGCTGACCTGGGCGAACGGCCGAGCTGTGGCCTCGTAGGGCTCGGCTGCTTCACCGTGGTTCCCCGCTGTTCCCCGCCTGATCTGGTGCGCTAGTGGTGCGCCTCGTCTCTATCTTGCCCGGTTCGCCTATGGCCGCTGGGCCGGGCTTACAGGTCCAGGCGAGACTCGCCGTCGCCTCGCCTGAGAACGACGTGCGCCGGCCGGAACGGTAGACCGCGCAGAGTCGGCTCCATGACCTTGAAAAGAGCATCGGCATCCGGTCCGTAGGCGTACACGACTGCTTCGCCCCCACCGAACTCGTTGCCGTCGACCTCTCCAACGTCGGCTGCCTCGGCCGCGGCCGCCATCGCCTGCTCGGCTTCGTAGACCAGCTCCCGCTGGTCGGCCTCGCCGAAACCGTCACTGGCGAGCCGGAAGTGTGCGATGACAGCCTGCTCCTCATCCCCGCTCCCAGGGGCAATGGGTGTCTCCATGGCCGACACACTCTCATCGGCCTCTGACATCGGCACGAACCAGCTTCTTCCTCGGCGCACACCACCCAACACGCTTTCCAACTGTGGTGGTGGGGTGAGGGGTCGTGTGCAGGAGCGTTCACCTGCGTTCATGGGCGGCTGATCTGTGCGGCGAGTCTGATGCGTGGCCTCCCCTGAACGGCTGTGAACAGGGCTGAATGAGACGGAAATGAGACGGCGGCGCGGGGAGGCTGTTTCACTCCTCACCAGGTGGGATGAGGCGATCGGCGCTCTCAGCGTCGTCAACGTGCCCATGGGCATCGACGGTGATCGGGGTGGCTCGGCCCTTGGACGTGACCAGCCATGCGAGCACCTGCTCGGTCAACGGGCCGTTGTCGGGTCCCTCGTCCTTCCAGTACGCGCGCCAGCCGCCTCCTGGGATGGCTGCCACAACCTGGTCGGCCTGTTCCAGGTGGGAGAGGTCCGGGTAGTCCGTCACCGGGCGGCGGGTACCGCGTTCGGGATCGACCACAAGCGCGACGCCCGTCGTCTCGTCCCAGGCGTCCACTCGCACTGTCCGACCGATCATCGTATCCGTGCCGGTGAAGATCGCGAGCCAGCCTGTCCCGTTGAAGTAACGCATGCGGTCATCGTCCATGACGGCGTCGGCCTTGATGTAGGAGTGACCAGCTTCGGTGTCCTGGCGGGACCTCAGCTTGGGAACGTGCGACGGCGGACGTGTAGCAGTGTCGCTTTCGGCGATGACCTCTTCGTCCCGAAGCAACTTGGGCGGGCGTGCCGCCTTGGGCTGGTGGGGCCTGCACCTGCGCTGACCGTCTGCAGACGTCCGCGCTCGTCCGCCGTTGTTCGTCGACGTTGTCACGCAGTTAGACACTCAGCCGGTGCGGCTCCCGGGGCGCGGGGTCAGCGCACGTCAGCCGAGAAGGGCTGACACTGCGGGTGTACGCGCACCTAACGCCGTCAAGCCAAGAGCGGATTAGTTCGACGTGCGTCACTGGCAGTGCTCCACAAACTGGGGCCCACTGCTTCAGAGCAGAGGGCCCGGCAATGCTGCATGCACTACTCAAACCTGGATCTTTGCATCATTTAGGCGCTCCAGAGCTGCTTCGAGGCGGAATGGCAGGCGGAATTGGTCGTGCATCCTCCTGATCGCCTGCTCCGCCAGTGAAGCCCACATGACGAAAAACTCATCCGGTGCATCGACCACCTCTCCAGAGGACATGACTCGTGCACCTGAAGGAAGGGAAGCTGGCAGCACAAGAGTCTTGGGTGCCACGGGGCGCAAAGCCTCGTCCGTATTGCGGCGCGCCTCGTGCAGGGCACGGAGATCTTTCCCCACGGAAGCAGAAGTGTGGCGCCGTGAACTTCTAACGTGGGCTGTCCATTCGAGTAGGTCATCAGTGGGACGCAAGTGCACCACCAGCGGCGTCTTTCGAGTAGCTGAAGTAGCAATGATCCTTGCGACAGCCTCGGAGTCTCCCGTGTCGGCTGCCCAAACACGGACCCGCCCGAGATCACTACCCTCGACGTACGTGCGCGCGACTTCCAGTCGGTCGCGGTCGCGAAAGCTGTCACTGTAGTGATGCGTGAGTCGCGAAAAGGCGCGTGAAGCGACGAAGGCGACGTGGCTGTAGTCGTAGTCGAAGGCGTAACCCATGAAGCTTGCAACGTCCGCTGAGCCTGCCCAGTGTCCTCCGACGACCGCGATGGACCGAGGGGCGCCCGGCAAGGGCGTGCCAGATCCTCGGCGGAGGGCGACGAAGCGCGGCACGTTGATGGTTAGGGCGTCCGTACCTTCTTTCCATCCTTCGTTGAATCCTGCTCCAAACCAAGCAAGTTCGTCATAGAGGGTCGCCTCGACACGCGTGCGGGCAGTCTCCGACACTGGCCCGTCATGCAGTGGCCGAAGGACAACACGGTCGGCGTAGTGCCGCCGGCGGTCTCCAATGCCCAGAAAGATCGGACGCATGGAGACCTCGAAGTTCCCTTCCATCAAGGCCGTATTGGCAATGCGGGTAGCCCCTGAAAGGGGATCTCCCGGCAGACGCTTAGCGGAGTGCTCTATCCGCTCAGCCTGTTCCTCGATCTGGTCAAGATACGCGAGGAGGTTCGACAAGCCCTCCAAATAACCAAGAAGCGCGAGGAGCCGCAGCTTGGGATAGTTGAGCGCCTCTGCCAGACGGGCAGCGTCGTCCATCGTCGGCTTGGCATGCCCACCGAGGATTTCTTGGACCTTTGCCTTGGCCATACGGGCGTTGACCGCGAGTTCTGCGCGAGTCATGGTGGCGGCCACAGCCCGCAGCTCCTGGCACCACGGCTCGTTGATGTAGCGTGCAGTCTTCTTCGATTCGTCGCTCATGTGTACAGAGTTTCGCCACTTCGGTTTCAGTACCAGGGCCGTATCAGATGCTCAGCACTTCGTACCAGCCGGATAGTACGAGGCGGGGATCGCTGTACCAGCGAGGCAGTACGGCATGCGGTCGGTACAGCACACGCCGATTGGTCAAGCGTAGGTAGGACATACCCCCGGTGCCGGGAGTTACAGGGACTCTAGCGGCGAAGGGGTGGATTCTCATCATGAAGGAAGAGTCACGCCGAAATGAGACGCAGCAGCGCGAAGTGGGCGGTCTCTGGCGGAAGGCGGCCGTCGCGGTCGTCGTGCGGCTGATCACCACCGCGATCATCATCCTGCTGCATCACGAGCAGTAGGCCGCATGTACTCGGGGAGTTCCCTTTGCGGGACTCCCCGAAGCCGTCCCCCATCAGGGCCACGGCCCACAGACGGTCTGGGTGGTCCAGATGCAGCCGACTGACGAGAAACCTGCAGGTGAAGGGCTTCTGCGCCCGTCAGTACGCCAGTTCTCCGGGCTTCGGCATAACCCTCCCAGTGTCGCAGATCAACTCCAGTAGCCCAGGCCACAGCGGGGTGGGGGTGGTCACCTGTGGGTGCCGACTGTCGGCGTTGGTCGACCTCGGACGGCCCAGGGACGGCCCAAGGAGGCCCCAGGGGCAATCGCTCGTCGCTGCCGCCACTCATCGAGCCGGACCTGCTAGTGCCTGTGTGAGGTCGTGATCATTCTCGGGTTCTGGTCCCGTGCGGGGGTGGGACCTGGTAGGACGCTGGGTGTGACACGTACGCAACTCACCGACGAGCAGTGGGAGTTCATCGAGCCGTACCTGCCGATAGGCGAGTACGGTCCGTATCCCGAGCGGCTGCGGGAGCAGTTCGAGGGGGTGATCTGGCGGTTTCGGTCCAGCGCCCAGTGGCGCGAGATGCCTTCCGAGTTCGGACCGTGGCCGACGGTCTACGGGCGCTTTCGCGTCTGGCGGGACGCCGGGGTCTTCTCCGCTCTTCTGGAGGGCATGATCGC